>NZ_JAFEUN010000026.1 GCF_016900895.1 Parashewanella hymeniacidonis | reverse complement strand
ACGCAGCCACCGCCTCATGCTGACCGTTTTTCTGCGCCAGACATAACCCTGGTATTTCGTAATCATCTTTCGCTGCTGCAAGCTCTATGAACTTATCTTCTGATAACTTCCCTTCCTTCAGTAACTCCGCCAGCACCTTCATAAACGCAGCCACCGTATCATGATGACCACTTTGCAGCGCTAAATATAGTCCAGGCGTTCCGTCACCATCTTTCCCCGCTGCCAGCTCTATGAACTTATCTGCTGATAACCTCCCTTCCTTCAGTAACTCCGCCAGCACCTTCATAAACGCAGCCACCGCCTCATACTGACCGTTTTTCTGCGCAAAATATAGTCGAGGCGTTCCGTTACGTCTTTTCCCCGCTGCCAGCTCTATGAACTTATCTGCTGATAAATTCCCTTCCTTCAGTAACTCCACCAACACCTTCATAAACGCAGCCACCGTCTCATGCTGACCGTTTTGCTGCGCTAGACATAGTCCAGGCGTTCCGTTACGTCTTTTCGCTGCTGTCAGCGCTATGAACTTATCTGCTGATAACTTCCCTTCCTTCAGTAACTCCGCCAGTGCTTCCATAAACGCAGTCACCGTATCATGATGACCTTTTTGCAGCGCTAGACATAGTCCAGGTGTTCCGTTACGTCTTTTCCCCGCTGCCAGCGCTATGAACTTATCTTCTGATAACTTCCCTGCCTTCAGTAACTCCACCAGCACCTTCATAAACGCAGTCACCGTATCATGATGACCATTTTGCAGCGCCAGACATAGTCCAGGTGTTTCGTCATCATCTTTCGCTGCTGCCAGCTCTATGAGCTTATCTTCTGATAACTTCCCTTCCTTCAGTAACTCCACCAGCACCTTCATAAGCGCAGTCACCGTATCATGATGACCATTTTGCAGCGCCAGAAATAGTCCAGGTGTTTCGTCACCATCTTTCGCTGCTGCCAGCGCTATGAACTTATCTTCTGATAACGTCCCTTCCTTCAGTAACTCCACCAGCACCTTCATAAACGCAGTCACCGTATCATGATGACCATTTTGCAGCGCCAAATATAGTCCAGGTGTTTCGTCACCATCTTTCGCTGCTGCCAGCGCTATGAACTTATCTGCTGATAACTTCCCTGCCCTCAGTAACTCCACCAGCACCTTCATAAACGCAACCACCGTATCATGCTGACCGTTTTTCTGCGCCAGACATAGTCCAGGTGTTCCGTTACGTCTTTTTCCCGCTGCCAGCTCTATGAACTTATCTTCTGATAACTTCCCTTCCTTCAGTAACTCCACCAGCACCGTCATAAACACAGCCACCGTCTCATGCTGACCTTCTTGCAGCGCCAGAAATAGTCCAGGTGTTCCGTTACGTTTTTTCCCCGCTGCCAGCGCTATGAACTTATCTGCTGATAACTTCCCTGCCTTCAGTAACTCCGCCAGCACCTTCATAAACGCAGCCACCGTCTCATGCTGACCATTTTGCAGCGCCAAATATAGTCCAGGCGTTCCGTCACCTTCTTTCCCCGCTGCCAGCGCTATGAACTTATCTTCTGATAACTTCCCTGCCTTCAGTAACTCCGCCAGTGCTTCCATAAACGCAGTCACCGTATCATGATGATCTTCATACAGCGCTAGATGCACACACCTTTTTTTTTGAGAATCTGATAACTTTAAAAAATTATTATCAGTCAGACGTAATTCACGAAAGCATGCGGAGAAATCTGAAATAGTACGACCTTTTCCTAAGACAATATTAATATTGGCAAGCCACAACCCATCACGAGCGTACTTTTCATCTGTAATGTTAAGTAAAAGTTCACTCGTTATAGCTGCCTCATACAGAGTATTATCGTGACTCACGGACAGCCAGTTTGAACCATCAAACCCAATTTGAACCGCATGATTGATATAAGTAATAACCAATGAGAATGGCACGTCATGGGAACGCATCTCGTTAAGGCAGCAGGTCAGTGATTTTCGATTGAAAGAGCACAAAAATGTCTCAGCCACACAAGGTCTGCACTTTTTGCGCTCATCATGAAGGGTATCTTTTTCATCTTGTGTAAATGATAACAACTTTGCAGGTGCAGGGATATTTTGGTGACGTGGTAAACCTAATGCAACATATTGTGAAGCGCTTAAGACGCTGCCTGAATAAACGACCACACCTTCAAAAAAAGCCTTAAGGTCGTCTTCCTCACCGTTAGGAAGCTTCTTGATTCTGGCGTTATACGTTGCCCCATCAAATCTTATCACCGCCTGCGCAGCCATAACCGCAAGTCCATAGCACACCCCGTTATCCACAGACGTATAACCGAAACCATTCATAATGGATAGAACTTTCGATACCATAGAATTCATTGAGATTTGGAAGAGCCAGTATTTTTAAAATACAGGCAGACAATGCTAAAAAACGAGTTAAAAATCGTTAATGCTCTTGACTTTTTCAGGAGTTATAGCTGGCTGAGCCTTGGCATAAATGCCTTCTCAGCTTAAAAATCAGCCTTAATTTACCCCTATAATTGGCCTTAAAAAGACCTCAACATCGCAGATTCTGAGTCACGTTTTAACCCTCATTCACCATAAAATTTCTCCTTTAGACTTTTCCAAATTCAAACAAGAAAGCCTATTGGTATGCACCTTTCAGGAGGAATTTCCTAGGTGGAACAAGATAAGAAACAAAATATCTTTTTTATTACTGAACCAACTCCAAGATAAAAGGATACTCAATGATTTTTAAAGTCGGAGTGGAGCCTCCCGCAAAAGACACTGAAGCGTGGGGCATTGTCGTCCCTATCTTCGATAATTTAGGCTATGGGTGTATAATCTGCCTCAGATGTTTGGAAAGTTCTTCTTAAAACCGCAAAGGAAGCGATTGAGAACATGATCGACGAAATGATCATTGACGGTAAAACGTTAGTTGAACTCCTTTCTTTTACAGAGGATGGTTATCAGGCTCTATATCCAGATTTTACAGAATGGTTTGATCTGGAAATTAAAATATCAAGCCTGAAAATATCTTGAATTTGTAACAGGGGTATTGCGCCCATTTCATCCATATCTCTCACGCAATCTGATTTTTCATTCAATATCAGCATATTAGATTAATAAAATAGGTTTCAATTTATTACTGAGAAAAATGTAATTCTGACTTTAACTGCTTGGGTACCTTAGAGATTGTGCGTCTTGAACAATCAAGTAGCCTTTCGATATGACTATACCCATGATACCTGAAGATGCTCGATTTCAGCGAGAATGCACAGCTTGTTAATCAAGGCGACAGTGTGCGGCAATAGTGAGCTATTGTTAGCACTGGCAACACAGAGTAACACGCTGTGCAACTCGCACTTCGTGGACTTCTCAGAGCCAATTCTTCTTTGTTACATTAGCTCGAAAGAATCCCGATATTCCTTCGCTAATGCGCCTCAAAGAATTGGCGCTGAGAAAGTCCTGAAACATGCATCTTCAGGTGTCATGCGTATATAACTTTCCTTATCAATTAACAGATCTTTGATTCTGGAGTGAAGAACGGTATCGATCGGACGACCTTTGTATTTACTTTCCTTGCACGCTGAACACCCTGCCACGTCATGGTTTATATGTGGTCATTAGGCCTATTAGGCAAAGCTTTCTACTTTAAAAAATCTAAAATAATTTTGGGGGCTCATCTCATGACGTATCTGTTGCGAAGTAAATTACTCGACTACAAACGCTTGTGCTTTGCCGCAGTAACCCAACTTTTTTATTCTACATTGCGAGAATTTACGGCTTTTTATGCTTTTCTATAGAATCTTTAATACTATTTACCTGCTCGAAACACTTCTTTTGCTATCACCAAGTTTATCTTTACAAGCTGTTCGATCTGTTTTTATTGGTGGAACCATAAGCGTTCCTGAGCAGCCAGTTATTATAAACAGAGAAATTGAAAAAATTAAAATAGATTTCATGATGTTACCTTAGTTAAAGATAAAGAGGCTATTCCCTTGAATAATTCAAAGCATTAGATTATTCAAGGGAATAGCACATCTTAGTCTGTATTCTATCTTCTATCTTCTATCTTCTATCTTCTATCTTTATCTATATTTGATAAAGACAAAAATGAGATTTAAAGAGCAACAGAATGAGGCTGCAATTAAAGTGCTTGGTGATCTTTCACCTGTAGCTTGGTGGCATATTCAGTTAGCTGGTAACTATGTATTTGATGAAGATAATGAATTACTAAATCTAGAGAGAATTTTAGAAACAGTAACTACTTCATTTACCGATTAACAAAGGAATTATCAATGAAAACACTATCATTAACCTATTGATTATTAGTTGTTATCTAGATTTTGTGAGAGATATGGATGAAATGGGCGCAATACCCCAAGCCATGAGTGTCTTTTACTTCTTTCAACCTTTGATAGTCAGGCAAATATCCATGTATTAGTCGTTGAGGTTTGGTGTAACTACTACAAGCGTTTATGACTGTAAAGCATAGAGAATAAAAAACAGCTTTAAATTTCGATTTTACTTCATTGGTAATGCCTTGAGTACTTCCGATTTTCGCCAGACAACCTAACACTGACAAAGTGCAGAGTAAATTAATTAATAAAAACACTTGAATAATGTTTGAACTAAAGCGAAAATCTCATTCGAACGTTATTCGAATGAGATTTTATTTATGTGCCCAGCACCTAGATACAGCATTGAGCAGCAGGCGGAAATGATCCGAGGTGCTGCAGAGAAAGTCATAGAAAACTCCTCATTACTAGATTTCAAAATGACTGCAATTGCCAAGGAAGCTGGTTTGTCAGTGGGCTCACTATACAAATATGTGCAAACTAAAGAAGACGTGATTATTGCGCTCGCCTGTGAAATGTTTATCCGTTTTTGTGATGTTGCCGATCAAATCTATTCATCGGCTCACTTATCCATGCCAGAAAAGTTAATGTCGTTCATGTTATTGGCACCAGAAAAAGCCAATCGATTTAGCTTTGATATGGATTTAGAAATATTAGCTACCAGTGACCCAGTATTGCGCCGATGCTCACCGATGTGGAAAGCCAAAATGCTCGAACTCGAAGACCACATGGACTCTATGTGCGAGCAAAAAACCAAAGATTGTGTTGAGTCTGGGGAGTATTTAGGCGAACTCGAAGAAGTCATGGAAATTTCGATGGGAAATTGGGCGATGACAGTAGGAATGCGCCAAGTCCGTAGCCACATGAAAATTAAAGAGAAGCACTGTCAATCGAACCAAGAAGTCTGCTTTGCAGGCGACATGGCGATTAAAGCGATGAAACATTATATCAACGCATACCCATGGAAGGCGTCTTTAACCGACGACGGTATTGAAAGAGCTAAAAAGAATTTGATCAGTCTAGGGTTACGTTAAACCTAGGCGTTACAACCATTGAGAATTTTTACTTACTCAATGATTCAGTAAAGATAACAAGGAAGCACATTATGTCAGCTGGAAAGCAGCTAAAAGTCTGGAGTTTAACCCTTATTGCGGTAGCGACAATGGGTATAGGACTTTACTCATACAAATCATCACAAATTTCAGCACAGGCTGGACAAACGATGCCTGAGTATCCTGAATTAGTGGGGGCAGAAAACGCAAGTTTAGTCGATTATAAAGAGCTCGTGCGTGTACCAGCAGAAATTATTGCACCTGATTCAGTATTGTTAACCAATGAGCTATCAGGGAAAATTGTAAAGCTTAATTTAAAGGATGGCGCCTCTGTTAAGAAAGGGCAAATGTTACTGCAGTTAGACATCAGTGAAGAACAAGCCACGTTAAAGACAGCAAAGGCCCGTGCTGAGCTAGCAAAAGCAGATTTAAAAAGAATTAAAGCCTTACATAAGAAAAAGCTGGCATCAGATGACGCACTCGATAATGCCGTAGCCGATCTGAAAATTAACCAAGCAGAAGTAGAGCGCATTCAAGCTATCATTGCGAAAAAGACTGTAGTAACACCGTTTGATGGCACGTTAGGATTGCACGAATACTCTGTTGGTGAATACCTTCCTGCCAATAGTGCAATTACCAATCTAGTGTCAAATCAAGGTCACCTTTGGGTCGATGTCAATTTATCACAAACACAAGCAAGGCTGTTGTCAGATGAAAGCTTTACGTTAGTTGTTGACGGGCAGGTTTTACCCACTGTTGCTCAGGTTGTTGCAAAATCCCCGTTAATTGAAACGACAGCGCGTAGCCTTAAGCATCGTGCATTACTGCCAAAAGCAGAGGCTAAAAACTTCACACCAGGTGCGTTTGTGGAAGTATTGATCAAGCAAGGCAGTGCTCAACCAACCATTCGATTACCTAAGCAAGCGGTATTGCGTCAACAAGCGACGCGTTATGTGTACGTCATGGTGCCAGCCGGCCCAGGTACTTATCGTGCACAAAGACGTGATATCACTTTGTTCCAAGAAGACGGTCAATACAGTTATATCA
Source organism: Parashewanella hymeniacidonis (assembly GCF_016900895.1). Taxonomy (GTDB): domain Bacteria; phylum Pseudomonadota; class Gammaproteobacteria; order Enterobacterales; family Shewanellaceae; genus Parashewanella; species Parashewanella hymeniacidonis. The sequence continues at coordinate 37,951 of NZ_JAFEUN010000026.1, read as the reverse complement.
CTGGCGGTTTGAAACAAGGCGAGAAAGTGGTTACTACGGGCGCATTTAAGATGTACCCCAATAAACTCGTTACCGATCAGCAGCAACCAGCACCGACTGGCGCCGAGCAGTAAGGAAGCAGCATGTCAGAACAACGTTATCCCAAACGCATTACTGATGTGTTTGTTACTCGTCCAATTTTGGCGGTAATTTTATCCTTGGTCTTGGTGTTGATTGGCAGTATTTCTGCGATGAAATTGCCTGTGTTGCAATACCCACAGATCGAAAGTTCACAGCTGGTGATTGATACCATTTACGTGGGCGCTTCGGCTGATGAAATCCAAGGTTTTGTAACCGATCCAATAGAAAAAGCAGCCGCAACCATTTCTGGTGTTGATTATGTCAATTCAGAATCATCTGCTGGTGCCAGTAAAGTCACAGTGCAGTTGGTGTTGAATGCCGACAGTACCAAGGCATTAGCTGAGTTGAATACTCGGTTAAGTCAAATTCGATATGAATTGCCACAACAGTCGCAAGATCCAAGTATCACGGTCACTCGTGCCGACAGACCTTATGCGTCTTTTTATCTATGGGCCGATACCAAAGAGTTCAGCCGCGCTGAATTGAGCGACTATCTTGTACGCCAAGTGAATCCATTGTTAAATGCGCTTCCCGGTGTACAAAGGGTTGGTGTAGAAGGTGGTCGCTCACCCGCAATGCGTATTTGGCTAAACCCAAGTGAAATGGCGATGTTGAATATCAGTAGCAGTGATATTCAGCAAGGACTGTTACGTAATAACGTTGCCGCCACCATTGGTAATACTAAAAACTCAGTGCAAAGCATCGATCTTGTTGCAAATACCTTGCTTGAAGATACCCCAGCGTTTGAACAAATTACTATTAAAGACGTTGACGGTCGCAGTATAAAACTGGGTGATGTTGCCACCATTGATTTAAGTGCAGAAGAAGCAACAGCAGAAGCGGGTTTCCGTGACCGTAACTCAGTATATGTATCGGTATTCACTCAGCCAGGTGCGAATGAAATTGCCATTGGTGATGCACTGTATAAACGCTTAGAAACCTTAAACCAGTCGTTACCAAAAGATCTTAAGCTGAATATCGCTTACGATGCGACCAAATATATGCGTGATTCGATTAAGGAAGTGTTTACCACTTTACTCGAAACCGTATTATTAGTGGGCATTGTTATCTTATTAATGATGGGTTCGTTCAGAACCGCATTAGTACCTTTGATCACGATTCCTATTTCGATTTTAGGCGCTGTTGCAGCTATGACGTTGATGGGCTTTTCACTCAACTTACTGACCTTGCTGGCGATTGTATTGTCTGTTGGTCTAGTGGTTGATGATGCCATTGTTGTGGTTGAAAACGTTGCACGTCATATGCGCAGCGGCATGAGTGGACCCAAAGCCGCTTTGTTGAGTTCACGTCAATTATTTACGCCAATTATTGGTATGACAATCACGCTGGCCGCAGTTTATGCACCTATCGGCTTCTTGTCAGGACTCACAGGTGTACTATTTAAAGAGTTCGTATTTACACTGGCAATTGCGGTATTAATGTCGGGCTTAGTCGCTTTAACGCTATCACCGATCATGAGTGCAAAAGTATCGCCAGAAGGTGGTAAAGAAGGCCGATTTACTCAGTATATCAATGGTCGCTTTGCTCACCTTGAAGTGCTCTATAAAGGCTTTTTAACCAATGCCTTTAACTATCGTCCTCAAATTGTCGTCATTGCGCTGTTTATGACATTGATGATTGTGCCGTTATACCTTTTTTCAAAATCTGAACTTGCGCCGACTGAAGATCAGTCGATGATTCAGATGTATATTGAAACACCACCAGAATCGACATTAGAACATACCAGTGCTCAGATGATGGGAGTGGTAAAATCGGCGATTCAAACACCTGACAGTGTAGGGATGTGGCATATTTCGTTCCCGACCTTTGGTTTTGGTGGCCTCGTATTTGAACCTGTAAAAGAGCGTGAACAAAGTACTCAAGAATTATTGGGGCAAGTGTTCGGCGTATTATCGCAGTTCCCACAGGTTACTGCGTTTCCTAATTTACCTGCAGCATTACCAACTTCAGGTCAGTTTGATGTCGAAATGGTGGTGACGTCATCGGTGCCACAAATGGAAATGGCAGTCTATGCACAACAGTTGGTTTATGCGGCATTTGGTAGTGGTAAATTCATGTTTGCTGATACTGACTTAAAAGTCGATTTACCGCAGATCAGCTTTGCGTTTGATAAAGCCAAAATTGCTGACTTAGGCATGACTATCAGCGATGTTAATGAACAACTGTCGTTTTTACTGTCGGACAATTACATCAACCGTTTTAATTTAGACGGTAAAGCTTACAAGGTGATTGCTCAGGTTGAAGATCGCTTTCGCAACGACCAACAAGCGATTCTCGAACTGCAATTATCGACGCCTGCTGGAAAATTAATACCATTATCAAGTATTGCTACTGTGCAATCGAAAGCAGCCCCGAGAAAGCTCACCAAGTTTGGACAGCGAAATTCGTTCCGGGTATTTGGCGGCATTAACGGAGGAAGTACAAAAGAAGAAGCGTTGGCATCACTAGAGCAAGCGGCTGCGCAAATTTTGCCTGCAAGTTACTCGATTGACTATGTGGGTGAGTCGCGTCAGTTACGTCAAGAAGGTAATACACTTGTCGGTGTGCTTGGTGTGGCATTGGTGTTTGTTTTCTTTGTATTGGCGATTCAGTTCAATAGCTTTAGAGATCCACTTGTTGTATTGCTGGGTTCTGTGCCATTAGCATTATCAGGGGCGCTATTGTTGTCGTTTATGAATTTTACGACCATCAATATTTATTCGCAAATTGGATTGATTACCTTGGTTGGGCTGGTAGCGAAAAACGGTATTTTAATTGTTGAGTTTGCAAGGCATCTGCAATTAGAAGGTTTGAATCGAAGTGATGCTGTTATCCAAGCTGCAAGCACTCGACTTCGTCCTGTACTGATGACCACTGCCGCAACCGTTCTGGGTCACTTCCCACTGGTATTAGTCACCGGTGCAGGTGCAGCAGCGCGTAACAGTATCGGTTTGATTCTGGTTGCAGGGATGATTATTGGTACCTTCTTTACTTTATTTGTTCTGCCGGTGATTTACTCCTATATTGCCGCTGAACATAACAAAGAATCTGAGGCTGAGCTGCAAACAGCTAAATCTTGAAGCCGTTATTTGAGTAATAAAAAAGCCCGTATTAACGGGCTTTTTTATTTTAGATTGGAGAAGAAGTTAATCTTCTGTTTCTAACTCTTTAACTAAGAACACATGGTGTCCAACGATTCCTTTAAGTGCGTCTTCAATAACATGGAGCGTCTTAAAGTGGACTTTGATTACTTGGCCGTCTGCATCTACTATACTCTTAACTCGAGTTAAGTAGATGTGATGAGTTTTACCATCTTCAGGCTTAATGAAAGAAATCTTCACTGATGTGTTTTCTGGGTGGAAAGTGTAAGTACCTTCGTACTCGTAAAGAGCTTCAGAACCTACGTCTTTAAAGATTTTGACTGTACCAGAGTTATCATCGGCTGCACTGAATTTGATCTTACGATAAGGATCGTCATCGTGCTTGCTGAGTTTAAACTCTCTTTCAGCAAAATCAGCGACAGTAGAAACGTCTTCACCATAAGTCGTACAGTTTTTCGCTGAAGTATGGTACTGATCACGAGTCTTCAATGTTTCAGCATAAGCAACTTTATTGAACTTATCTTTCATCAACGAGTTACCAAGATGACATTTCTTATCGAGTTTAAACTCGTAATGTTCATGATACTTGTACTTCTCCAAGTTGATGTTGTCCAAAATACTATCAAGTGCTACGGTGTTGAGCCCTTTTGGCATTTTTGGTAAAACCAAACCTGCTTCTAGAACTTTACCGTGTCTAAGAGCTCTATCTTCGCCTTCACCAAGTTCAACAACAAAAGCATGCTTATGCATTTGAACTTCACGACCAAAACCGGCTACTTCTTTAGGTAATGTAATTCGGCAAAGATCTACAGAGTTACTACCTGTACCGAACTTTTGTGATTCCCAAGTACTCGGTGTGCTTGTTGGAAAATATGAAATAATTTCTTCATGCTCTCCGTCCTCATTAAGCACGTGAGTTTCTTTGAAAAACTTAACATTTCCACGTGAGTCATCGTCAGCTGACTCTTTCAACTGAGCAATAATGTAGGTTGAACCTTCCATTGCGACAATCACACCATCAACGCCGCTATCAGTTGGGTTAACCTCTGATGCAAATTCAGAAACAAAAATATCATCAAATACCAGTGCTTGTGACTTTACACCGCCAACATGCTTTCTCAAGTAATTACACAACTTCTGCTCACCGTTATCGTCGCTTAAAATTGCGTACTTAACGTCAGCGTCGTCAGGTCGACATTCATCAACTTCTGGCAGTAAGAAAATTTGATTGTTGTTGGTAATCGTTAGCTTGTTGATTTTAGAACCTTCAGCAAACATCGCATCATCAGCAACTAAGTAACCCCATGTTTTTTTCAAATCAGGGTTTTCACTTAAGAACATGTCAATAGAAACGCCAGATACATCATATACTTTAGATACAGGTGAACGGCTTACGAAACGGTTCCATGGATTCACAAGAGTAATATCACCACTCTCTAAATCGATGTCTGTCACTTCCCACTTGTGGTAAGACTTTTTGAACTCTCTGTCAGTTGTATCGAAAACAAAGTGCTTTTCAAGCTCTGGTTTCGCAGTACTGTGGAAGTAGCCAAAATAATTCTCATGATCATATGTGAAATGATAATTAGATAAATGTGTTTCTTCAGAACTCACATCATAATGAGTCGAGCTGTGGTTTGCTGCATGCTCTTCACCATTAGGGTGACCAACACCAAGTGTATTCAAACCATCAGTGGCAAAGTATTCAGCCGCATTACCTTTAACTGCTGTACTCATAGCCTTTGTTAGAGGTATTAACTTTTGAGTATTACCCGGCTCGAAGTTGATGATACTGTTGATAATATCATCATATGAAGAAGGCTCCATGCCCATAATATCAACATAAGGAGCGTGCGCTTTAGCTACTTCACTCACTGCTTCAAGTCCAGGTGCAGACATCAACTGGTGCATAGCACCGTGATGGATATATTCCTTATCTTCAGCGTTTGAGTCTAGGGTTGCATCCGAGGTGAGTTTTGAAAGAGTCAAACATGCCGCTTGGACCTTAAGCTTATCAGATTTTGCTTCACGGATTTTCTCAGGAGAAGCAGAAGCTGCTCCAGCCGCAGCGATATAATCTTCGTTTGCTGGGTTAAATAAATCTAGATCATCTTGAGTTTTAGCTAATGCCGCTTCGACATCGGCTGCGACTGTGATATCGCCACCATTCATCCATAAATAATGTTCAGCGTATGTTGTAGCACAACTGACCACTTCTCCTAAAATCGGCTTCAGTAAGTAATGGCTATTTTCGCCATTAGGAACTTTAACCATTACTGCTTTAGTCGCATCAGCTTCAGGTGCTTCAAGTGAGTATGAACCACTAGCTTCGTCGACTGCAGCAAGAGGCTCGCCTTCGTCATGTTGATGGTTGGTATTGGTATCTAAAAAAGCCACAGCACCTTTACGGTTCATTGGATCGATAACTTTACCGGCTTTAGTTACCGTTTTGGCTGGTTCGATTTTTTTAGCTGGAACAGTCTTGCTGTTGTTATCGCTTCCACATGCGGATAAAACGGCAACAGCTATACCTGTTAACAGGAAGTGTTGAACTTTCATTAAGTCGCTCCTTCTGACTTATAAAACGTACAAACGTATTACTGAATAAGTAAACTCGCTGATTAAGCGTAGAAAGGGTCTTAAAATTGTGCAAATTTTACACTTTATAATTAATGTTAGACTTTGAATGCGTAGATCACAGACCGTAAGGTAAGACATTGGCCTCAAACTTGAGAACATTTATTGGTATACCTATTTCAGAAGAAATAATGGTTCCATGGAAGTCCCGCCTTCATAGAATGGGTATTGATAATGTGTTGAGTCAACTACATATTACATTGGCTTTTATTGGTAATTTAGATCAACGACAAATTGAACGTTTAGATGGGTTACTGCAACAAATTAAATTTCCGGCAGAGACGTTAACTTTTGCTGCAAGCGGACACTTTTGTGTAAAAAGAAAACCCATTTTGTGGGCTGGTGTGGCGAATACGGCGTCATTAATGCGATTGAGGCAACAGGTAACAGCATGCGCAAAGCAAGTAACAGAATTTGATGATCAACAGAGCTTTGTGCCTCATATTAGCTTGACGAGGAATGTGAGTTTTACAGAAACTGAATTAGCAGAGGTTCATCAACAACTTCGTTCATTGCTAGCACACATACAAGTCACTCAGTTTGGGCTGTATCATTCTTGTTTAACTGATCAAGGCGCTAAATATGAATGTATGGCTATTTATAATTCGCTTTAAGAAATTTAATAAACGCTTTGCATTTCAGTGGTAGTGGCTTGTTTTTGTAGATGATATGAATGGATTTAGCCTTGGGGTGTTCATCGTTAAGAATCTGAATCAGAGCTCCTTCAGTTAACGCATTCTCAATTAATATTTTCGGCTGCAGTATGATGCCACTCCCTGCGAGTGCTGCACTTAATAAGACTCGCCCAGAATTTGTTTGTAGCGGCATTGAGTTTGTCGTCATTTGCTGGATTCCCATCCGGTTTGGAATGAACCCCAAGCATTGATGAAGATTAAGATCGTTAATCGATGTTGGTACATCATATCGATTGATATAACTTGGTGATGCTGCAAAAACCATTTGATATTCACCGAGTTTTTGCGCATAAAGATTAGAATTCTCCAGTTCACCAATTCTGATCAGCAAATCTGAACTATCATGCATCGGATCAGTAATGCGGTTTTCACAAATGAGTTCGATGTTAATTTCAGGGTAACGTCTGAGAAATTGCGGGATTAACGGGGCTAATACAACTTCACTGAATGTCACAGGGGCATTCAATTTAATGTTACCACTGGGTTTTTGTTGCATTTGCTGGAGTTGATTTTCGGTATTAAGTAAGGTTTGTTGGATATGCTTTGCGCTCTGATAATAGAGTTTGCCCGCCTCAGTCAATGATAGCTTACGTGTTGTTCTGGTGAGCAACGTTTGCTTTAGCTCGGCCTCTAATGATTTTAAGTGCTTTCCAGCCATCGTCGCACTGATTTGATTGCTGTAAGCTGCATGAGTGATACTGTTTTGTTCAACAATATCGATGAATACTTGCAGGCTTTTTAGTTTATCCATCAATAATTATAAACTGTGGGTTAATAAAGTCGATAATCATAACCTGTTTATCAGCGGTTTTGTTAGTAATAGACTGAGGTTTTGCGAAGCAAGGTTCATTAAATGTTATCTCAACAAGGTGTTCGAGTAACTGCCGTCATCGAGATTAATGCTGATCAGGATATTCAATCTGTTCTGAGTAATATTCAACTATATTGTCAACAAATGGAGTCCGAAGACGGGTGTCTGTTTGCACAAGCCAGTCAAAATGCACAGAGCCCAAGAGAAATCATATTATGGGAAATCTATCAGGACGAAGATGCGATTGAAGCACATTTTAATATGCCACACACTCAAGCGTTTATTAACAGTAAGCAAACGTCCTTTATTAAAGGTTATCAAAGCCATTTAGTTGGAGGTGCAGTATGAAGTCACTGAATTGGGGTTTTTTAGGAACAAGCTTTATTTCCAGTGAAATGGCGAGTGCTATTGCTAAAGAGGGGCGCAGTCAAATTATCGCTGCGGCTGGACGAAATGAAGAACGCTTAATGGCTTTTACTCAACAACATCAAATCGAAAAGTCATACACTGACTTCGATGCGTTAATCAATGACTCAGATGTTGACATCGTATACATCGCTTTACCAAATCATCTTCATCATATCTATGTGGAAAAGGCCGCCAAGGCTGGTAAAGCTATTTTATGTGAAAAGTCATTGGCAGTATCGCTAGAGCAAACCAAAGTGGTTGAAAAAGCACTGGCTGAGAATCCGGTATTTTTTGCAGAAGGTTTGATGTATTTGCATCATCCAGTGATTAATAAGCTACTGGAATTACTCAAACAGGGCGTGATTGGGAACATTAAACAAGTTAATGCGAGCTATTGCGCTGCCATTAGCGAGTTTGTTAATTCCCAAGGTGGAGGCGCCATCTACAACCTTGGATGTTATCCAGCGTCGATCGCTTATCGTTGCATTGAAGCCGTGACGCCTCATTCAGTAAGTGATTATGCACTCCAAGCTATTGGTCGGAAAGGTACAGACGGGAATATTTGTGAAACCTCAGCAAGTTTGAATTTTGATGATTCGGTTCAAGTTCAGCTCCATTGCGCTGAAGATTATGGCACGAAATCCAGTTTACAAATATTAGGTGAGAAAGGTTATTTAGTGTTCGACAGTAATCCTTGGTTACCACAAGAACAAAATTCTTTTCATTATGCTGAATATGAAGGACAGGAAACGGTAGTGAACGTCGAAGCTGAGGGCGATGCTTTCTATTACCAAGTGCTACAAGTTATTGATGCTGTTGAGCAAAATAAGTTTTCGTTAGCTCACCCTCAGGCAACACTTGCTGACTCTATTAAGATTATGGATTGGTTAGTCAAATGGCAGAAACATGCGCTGGCACACTGAAAGTTACAAAATTGTCATTGAATTAACAGAAACCATTAAGTTAGACTCAGCCTGTTAAAATCAAAGAGCGAGTATTTTTATTGCCCATTGGATAGAGCCCTAGGTAATAAATGATGAAAGTGATGCAGCAATTGAAACGAGTGCAGAAATGGTTAGCGATGGGGCTCAGTGTCCTAGTCCTACTATTGTCTGTCGCTGCATCAGCTCATAGTGTCGAACATGTTAATCACGGATTAACAGAGCACTGTACACTTGCTTTTCACCAGCATCAATTTGCTGGTGGTCTTGCCAATTCAACCCCAATACTGCCGATCCAAATTCAAAATTTCATTATTAGTGAATTTGCCATCACAGTTTGTGAAGTGCTCTATACGGCGCTTTATCGTAATCGTGCTCCTCCTCAGTTTTTATTGTCCTAATCATCATTTATTAACGTTGAGATATTAGAGTCCGTTTATGTTTACGGTGCTCATGTATTGATGTGACTATGTTGATTTTGTGTGGATTAATGAGTAATCACCCAAAATTAGACTTGCCTTTCTTGTGTGCGCAAACAGAGAAAGTTGAGTCCGTGAACATCTGATATCTCCAAAAAATTAAAAATTGAGATTACTCGATGGCAACGCCTTCCCTGAGGATAGTGCCATCGAGACTTTGGAGAGTGAAAATGAAAAAATTGGTTCCTACAACACTTGCTATGGTTATTGCTTCACTGGCTGGAAACACTCAAGCTCAAGATGCGTCAGATTTAAATGTCAGTGCGGTTTTAAATGGTTACTATCAAAGTGCTGATAAGACGTTATCAGAAAAAGCACAAGGCTTTGGCTTGGGCGAAACAGAATTGGCGTTCAGTGGCGCCATTGATGATGCGTTTTATGGCAAGCTTACCAGTGTGATTGAGTCGGCAAATGGCGAAACGAATTACGAACTAGAAGAAGCATTTTTACAAACGCTTTCTCTTCCGTATGGTTTCTCTGTTAGAGCTGGTCGCTTTATGTCTGATATCGGTTACTTGAACAATCAACATCTGCATACAGATGCATTTGTTGATCGTCCTGCAGTTTACCGTGCGTTCTTAGGTAGCCACTATTTCGATGATGGTATTCGTCTTGATTATGTTGCTCCAACAGATATTTATTTGGCGATGGGCATTGAAGCGTTTAAAGGGCAAAAGTTACAAGCAGAAGCGTTGAATGGCGATGCAAAATCCGTTGGTGCTTACACGCTTTATTCTAAATTCGGCGGTGATATTAGTGAGAGTAGTTCGTGGCAGCTTGGTTTAAGCTATTTGCGCAATGAAAACGGCCAAGCTATTGTTGCAGAGCATCATCATGAGGATGAAGGCGATCATGATGAACATGAGCACGAAGAAGCGCATGGTGATGTGCATGACGAACATGATCATGGCGATGAAGGGCATAACCATGGTGCATCGTTTACAGGTAAAAATTTATTTGGTGCAGATTTTGTGTATAAATGGGCACCACAGGGTAATTACAAATATCAACATCTGACTTTGAGTGGTGAATATTTCCGTTTAACAGATACCTTCTTAGCGGATGAGATAGAACATCAGCCACAATTTGATAAAGATCATCAAGGTTGGTATGTCAGTAGTGTTTACCAGTTCTCACCAAAATGGTCGAAGGGTGTGCGCTATGGCCGTATTGATACGTATAACCTTCATGAAGAAGAGTTAGAAAGAGCGAGTTTGCAAGAAACTGAATTGCAACTTTCATATCATCACAGTCATTTCTCTGTGATTCGTCTGCAATATACCCATCAAGATGGTACTGAAATGTTCTTACCTACGGATGAAAATAGCATTACTTTGCAATTTATCATGACATTAGGAGCTCACAGTGCGCATCAGTTCTAAGTTACTCTTGGCTACAGCCCTATTTGGGCTGAGTCAAATGGCTCATGCAGCGCTGAACGTGTTTGCATGTGAGCCGGAATATGCAGCTTTGGTTAAAGAGATTGCACCTGAAGCGAATGTGTATCAGGCGACAACAGCAATGCAAGATCCACATATGATTCAGGCGAGACCTAGCCTGATCGCCAAAATGCGCCGCACAGACCTTGTTGTTTGTGCGGGGGCTGACTTGGAGATCGGTTGGTTGCCGATGTTGCAATTGAAAGCGGCCAACCCAAAAGTTCGCGATCATCAAACAGGGTTGTTTTTTGCGGCTGAACATACCAATACGTTGGATAAGTTAGATAAAGTGGATCGCAGTATGGGTGATGTTCATGCTTTAGGTAATCCACATTTACATTTCTCTCCTCAGCGTATGTTGGAGATTGCTGATGGTTTAACGGTGCGTTTGATTCAGTTGGATGCTGACCATAGAGCTCAGTACCAAGCCAATTTTGATGCATTTAAAATCAAATGGAATCAAGCCAAAATTAAATGGAAAAAACTGGCTTTACCTTTAAATGGCAAAAGCGTGATCGCTTATCACAGTAGTTTTCGTTATCTATTTGATTGGTTAGGTATCAAGCAGGTGGGGGACTTAGAACCTAAGCCGGGTTTACCACCAACCACAAGCCATTTAGCGAGCTTATTGAAAGTGGCTGAACAAGATCATGTCAGTGCTATTGTGGTGTCATCTTATCAAGATCAAAGAGGTGGCGAATGGTTGAGTAAAAAAGCCAACATCCCTGTGTTGATTTTGCCTATGACGATTGGTGGCGATAAACAAAGCAAGGACTTGTTCTCACTTTATGATTCGGTTATCGCTAAGTTGTTAAAGGTGATGCACTGATGTTTGACCTTCTTGACATTATTCTGCCTGCCTTCGTGGCAGGATTGTTGGTGCTATCTACACACGTAGTGCTTGGTTGCCAAGTGCTTAAACGTGGGATCATCTTTATTGATTTGGCGATTGCGCAAATTGCAGCGCTGGGTGCGATTGTGGCAAAAACGCACCATGATTTTGAAGCTCTGCCGCTCATGCAATTTGTCATGCCAGCAGTGTTTGCACTTTTTGGGGCCGCATTAATTGCATGGCTCTCTAAAAAAGCACCTAAAGAGCTAGAAGCGTTAATTGGTTGTTTGTATGTGGTATCTGCGGTGGCGGCATTATTGCTGCTCGCCAATGATCCGCATGGCGCTGAGCTTTTAAAACAGATTATGTCAGGTCAAATCTTATGGGTTGATTGGTCTCAACTTATTGGGCCTGCAATCATCTATATCATGCTGCTGATGTTATTGATGTTCACCCCAAGATTACTAAATGGGCGAGCGTTTTACTTTATCTTTGCGATTGTCATTACTTTTTCAGTAGAGCTCGTTGGTGTGTACTTAGTATTTAGTACACTTATTATGCCGGCTTTAGCATCGCAGCCTTTTAAAGGTAAAAAAGGCGTCGCCATTGCGTTAGGTATTGGTCTTTTAGGCTATGTGGTTGGGTTAATGGTTTCTGTGACCATGGACTACCCAAGCGGTGCCTCTATCGTAATGTGTTTGGCTGGATTTTCGTTAATTTCTCGGGTTGGATATACCTTTAAAACAAAAGGTATTTACTAACCGTCATTGATGTACGTCCTTTATGGGCGTAGATTATCTCCCGTTACATCTGCAATTCTTACAAGCAAACCTTGTAAATCATAGGGTCACTTCAATAGGGACATTTGTGATTCATCCATAACTTGTTATGCGAGAGAATTATGAATCAACATAAAAGAAAACTAATTACATTCAGCCAATTAATGTGTGCAGTTGCCATTGCTTCGGCGTTAACCGCATGCGGCTCAAGCCATAAACACAAGTCGAATAAACCAATGCCACTTATTTCGGGTTACCTCTATACCACGACCAATGGTAACGGTGATGAAAATGGCAACGGTATGAATAAAGTGATGCGGCTTACTCGCTATGCTGACGGTACGGTAGGCAATGAAGTTGTCTACGATACTAAGGCCAAAGGTGCAGCTGATGTATCTACTGGCGGTGATGCTCATGGTGACTTTGACAGTCAGGGCGCCATCCAAATTATTGGAGATTACTTATTGAACGTGGATGCAGGAAGCGATCATTATATTTCTTTATTCAAAATCAATAAGAGTAATGGAGATTTAACCTGGCTAGAAAACATCGATTCAGGTGGTGAACGCCCAGTCAGTATTACATACACCAAGAAACCAAACAGTGATGACCAATATTGGGTGGTGGTCGGTAATCAATGGAATAACCCGAATGTACAAAAAGACGGTACTGATATAAAGCGCTATCCAAGCAATGACTTCTTTATTGATTCGAATGGAGACAAAGTTGATTTAACGGCTTCAGATCGATCTGATACTCATCGTAATATCAGTTTGTTTAATTTCGATAGTTCCAATGGCAATTTATGGGCTGCTGATAGGCCAACTTTAGCAACTTATGATAGAGCTAACGGTGGCCCAACAACAGTAACGTTTAGTGCCGATGGTACTAAGTTAGCGGTTTCAACTTGGGGTATTGCTCATTTCAATACGAATAATCCAAGTACTGATGAACAGCATCCTAGTCGTGTTTATGTCTATGATTTTGATAAATCAAAAGGAAACATTAATTCTCAGCTTCCTGATTATTTTGAAAAATCAGGCATCGCAGGCACGATTGGCATTAATTGGGCATTAAACAGTAATACGACCTTGCATGCCAGTAACTTCAATTTAACCAATGAGTTGATAGGGCATGGCTTGACGGTATTAAATGATGATGGGGATCAGCAAGGGGGTCATACAGGTGTGTCCTTAACGGCCCATTATAATACTGGTGCAGAAAACAGCAGAGATGAAGCTTGTTGGACCGTGCTTAGCCCTGATGGAAAACGACTTTATGTATCGAGCTTTGGTGCCAACGTGATTACACCATTTACATTGAATGCTAATGGAACCGTTGCTAAAACCTTGAGCTATGCTTCACGCAGTGAAGGCACACCAGCTGGGGATACTAAAGACATGTATATTACACCTGATAATAAATATCTTTATGTATTAGGCGCCTTCCAAACCTTTACGTTAAATCGATTTAACATCAAAGGTGATGGAACACTGTCGTATATCGATCAACATGTCTATAAAGAAACTAAAGACGATGTCGGTAAAGCTGGCGCTCATAATTTCCTAGGATTAGCGGGTTTCAGTGTGGGATAACCTCCATTGAAACTGATGTAAAGCCAATGCCATACTCATTGGCTTTTTTTGTTTTAGATCATGTTTCCGTTAATCGGAAAAAAATCTTTGAATAAATTTATGGAGACTCCCTTTCTAACTCACTAAGCTTAAGTAACCATCAAAGACAAGGCAAAGGTATGCTAAAAGTTATCCTATCTCTGTGTTTATTGTTAACACCCATGTTAGCAACGGCTCAACAGAGTTTAAGTGTTGGGGATAAAGCGCCAAACTTCACGATTAAGCGGCTTAATGGCACTCAATTTCACCTTGCGGATTATCAAGGTAAAAAACCAGTGTATTTGATCTTTTGGAATACCTGGTGCGGCTACTGTATTCAGAAAGTGCCAACGATAAACGAGCTTGCAAGAACGTATGGACAAGCGCTAGAAATATTAGCCGTCAATACCTCTTGGAGCGACGACAAAGAGTTAATTCGTGCGTTCCAGCAGCAGCACCAAACTGATTACCCTATGGCCTTTGATGATAATGCGACGATTACCGATTTATTTGATGTCTGGGGCTCGCCAACCGAGTTCATCATCGACATCAATGGCAGGATACAACATAGAGACAAAATACCGCAGGTTTCTGCTAAGTCATTAGATGCTTGGACAAAGCCATGCTTGCCGGAGGTGTGCTAATGATAAAGTCGATATTTCAAACACACCGTGTCCCGAAATTCGCAAAAGGACTTTCTCGACGAGCATTTTTAAAAGGGACTACTGCGTTTGCCGTCCTTGCAGGGGCAGGTCTGACTCGGCCTTCATTGAGTGCAGAGCAGTCTTTTGAAGGCGATGTCGTTGAGCCATTATCACCCGCTTTTTTACCCCAAGCCGCCGAATTTAATCCTTTACAAACAAAACTGATTAAACAAGTACAACTGCATTTATTTCCCGATGATGGTGATGGCCCTTCAGCGCATGATCTGAATGCATTTGGTTATTTACAATGGGCGCTCAATGATCCAGATAATCAAGAAGATGGTGACAGAGCTTTTTTAATTAAAGGGACGATTTGGCTAGATGAGTCCGCTAACAAACACTTTAGTAAACCATTTCTAGAAATGAGCGTTGCTGAACAAGCCGAGTTACTCCATAGAATCAATGGCAGTCAATCCGGCGAGAATTGGTTATCACTATTATTGTATTACTTACTTGAAGCCGTCACGTTAGATCCACTCTATGGTGGTAATACGAAGGGAGAAGGCTGGAAGTGGCTAGAACACCAAGCTGGTTTTCCTAGGCCGAATTCGCAAACCCATTATCGAGTATTTGAGGAAGCGTAAGCGTGAGAAAAACAATAACAAAAGCAATGCGAGCGGAACCTGATTTCGATGTGTGTATCATTGGTAGTGGTGCCGGTGCAGGACCAATCGCTTATGAACTGGTGAATGCTGGGTTCAAGGTCTGCATGTTGGAAAAAGGTCAATGGTACGACGAACAACATTTTAAAAAAGATGAACAATTAGGTCGACACAGGATATTTAAGTCACAACACGATAAAGAGCGACACGTCATAGAAGAACCGGATGGTGAGGGTGGTTGGAGCCGCGATACGACGAGTCAATTCTGGGGAGGAAATGTTGTCGGTGGCGCCAGCAATTTTATGAGCGCTTACTTTCATCGTTTAAAACCAAATGATTTTAAATTGTTGTCTTCCTACGGTGCCATCAAAGGCGCAAATATTGTGGATTGGCCGATAAGCTATGAAGAGCTTGAACCCTATTACGATAAAGTCGAGCGTGTCATTGGTGTTTCAGGCAAGGTGCAACCTCACAAATTTTTAGAGCCAAGAAGCCAGCCTGATTACCCGATGCCACCCACCGCTGAACACCCTGTATCAAAGTACTTTGATAATGCGTGCAAAGAGCTTGGGTTTACACCGCTGCCAATGGCCAGAGGTATTTTATCGCAACCTAAAGGAGAGCGACGTAGTTGTGAATACTCTGGATACTGTGGCAGCTATGGGTGCAATTCAGGTGCTAAAGCCAGCTCAAGAGCCTCACTCATCGATAGAATAAAACATAAATCCAACTTTACTATGCTTACTGGTGCCAAAGCCTATCGCATTCAGACGGATGATGATGGTCAGGCAACCACTATTGATTACTTTGTTTCAGAGACAAAGTCTCAATCATTAACGGCGAAGAAATTTGTTGTAGCTTGCTATTCAATTGAGAGTGCTCGATTACTGTTGACCAGTGTTGGAAAGAAACACCCGAGAGGCTTAGGGAATAATCATGGGCAAGTTGGTAAAAACCTTCATTGCTGCGCTGGTGGGACGGGCCATGGGATTTTTGACTTAACAAAATTAGCGCGCAATAAAGCCAATGCCCTCAAGGTTAGAGGGCCGTTCTTCAATCGCTTCTTACAGGACTGGTATGAAATTGAAGATAAATCACTGAGTGACAAACCTTTAAAAGGAGGGACGTTGGATTTTGTGTTTGACCCACCGTCACCCACTGCAGAGATCAGTGGTTTGAAATGGCAATCTAATGGTGAACTACTCTGGGGGACGCCACTCAAACAAAAAATCAAAGCGCATTTCACGCAATCGAAAGATTTTAAATTTGAAGTGTTTTGTGATTGGTTAACTCATGATGATTGCTTTGTAAGCCTAGATGATAGTGAAAAAGACGTATGGGGTGTTCCAGTCGCAAAAGTTCGAGCCGGATTCCATCCGCATGATATTAAAGTCGCTCAGTATCTCGTAGATAAAGGTGTTGAAGTGATGAAAGCGATGGGCGCTGATGAAGCATACGGTAATGTTTTTACTCAACCAACCTCTAATCTCGTCGCTGGTGGCTGTCGATTCGGTAATGATCCAAAAACGTCGGTGTTAAATGCCAATTGCCAAGTGCACGATTGCGACAATGTCTTCGTCACAGATGGAAGCTTTATGCCAAATGGCGGCAGTATCACTCCCACAATGACCATTTATGCTAATGCTTTTAGAGTAGCCGAAAAGATTATATCTCATCTGCAGTAAACCACAGTTAATGCTAGAACCTATTGCTGAGTGCTGGGTTCTAGCTACTTTTTCGATAAAACAAAGTGTTAAATTATTGTTACATAGGGTTGTTTTAGAGTATTTGCATAAATATGATAGTAAATACCTATTTAAGTGGTAGGTGTAGACACGGTGCAATCTGTGAAGTGAAATGTACGTTAACAACGATTAAAACTAACGGATTGGGCAAAAAGCAATAATTATAACGGAGAATACTTAAATGGAATTTAAGTTTCGATGGCAACAATTAACATGCGCTTCATTGATATCATTAACACTTGCAGCTTGTGGTGGTAGCGATGATAAAAAACCAGAACCACCAGTACCATTACCTGTTCCTGTCACAACAAATGCAGCACCAACGATTACTTCCCTAGCACCCACTACAGCAACTGAAGATATTGAGTACAGCTATACGCTGGCCGTTACAGATCCCGATGATGATCAGAGTGGTTTAACGTTCACGTTAAATAATGCACCTGATGGAATGAGTGTTTCGGATACCGGCATCATCACATGGACACCAGCTGAAGGCATATTAACTTCTGGTGAAGTGAGTGTAAGCGTGGCTGACGGTGGTGAAGATGGAGCATCAGCGGCAACAGAAAGCTTTATGGTGACGGTTACTCCTGTTAATGATGCTCCACAAATCACAGCTGAATTTTCTACTGCGGCGACAGAAGATATTCTGTATCAGCAGCAAATAGCAGTGTCAGATTCTGATGATGAGAATAATGGTACTGATATTGTTTTTGCGTTAGTCGATGCCCCTGAAGGAATGCAGGTGTCAGAAACTGGCTTAATCACCTGGACGGCTACAGAAGGCATACTGTCATCTGGCGTTGTGACGGTTGAAGTTCGAGATGGCGGAGAAGATGGAGTCAGCGTCACGACTCAAGCACTTGAAATAACGGTCACGCCAGTGAATGACGCCCCTATGGTTGCCATGGTTGAAAAGCAGTTTATTGAGACCGGACAGCAATGGCGTTATCAGCTTGATGTGGCAGATGTCGATGATACCAATATTGAGCAAGACATTAATTTTGAGTTGATCACGGCACCCAGTGGACTTGAAATTAGTGACACTGGTTTGCTCACTATTACGGCTTCAGCGCAAAGTACCCATACTTATACATTTGTCGTGCGTGTTAGCGATGGCGGTGAAGACGGAGTAGAGCCAGTTGATGTATCGATTGAAATAGAAGAACAAGTTTTTGTTCGAATTAATGGTCAAGCTCGTAATTATTTTAATGGCGATCAGCTTGCAGATACAACACTCAGGGCATCAGAAGGCCTTGGGGTTCTCTCAGAAATCGTATCTGATGAAACAGGGCAATTTTCATTTAAAATTCAAGATATTCATTTAGCTGAAGCCGAGCGTATAACACTATCAGCTAAAAAAATGGGATATGCAGAGAGTGCACAAACGATCAGTCCACAAGAGTTCAATGCTTTTCATAATTTGCTGTTGCAACCCGTTCATGCCAGTCAATCATTTGATCCTACCAATGAAACTGAACTAATGGTTGAAGACTTTAGTGTTGCTTCGATACCGCAGAATAGTTTTGTTGATCAAAATGGTGATGCCATTACATCAGCCGTTGAAGCACAAATTACCATTATTAACCCAGAATTAGATATCGATCTTATGCCTGGAGACATGGTTACGGTGGATGAAAATGGTGAACAACAACCAATAGAGTCCTTTGGTGCGATCACGGTGACGTTTAATGACGAACAAGGCAATAATGTGGAGTTTAATGGCAGTGAACCTGCAACCATTAGAATTCCAGCAACGGGTAATGCACTTTTAAGACCGGAGACTATTCCGCTTTATTATTATGATTCGGTCGCAGGTGTTTGGGTAGAAGAGGGCGAAGCTTCCCTAATGACCAATGGTGATGCTCAATATTACCAAGGAACCGTTTCTCATTTCACGACTTGGAATGCTGATATCATTTATGAAACCATTTACATCAGGGGCTGTGTTGTTGATTCAGATGGCACTCGAATAGAAGGCGCTCGTCTTACTTCTGAAGGTCGAAATTATCTGGGTACTTCTGATAGCTTTACCGATGCTGATGGAAACTTTACTCTGCCAGTGAGAATCGATTCAACGGTGTTGATTTCAGCGATTAGTGGCAGTCAAAGTCGTACTTTCATTCAAAGTACTGCGCGTGAAGATATTACCCTTGAGGCGTGTATCGTTTTGTCTGACGCATTGACTAAGATGACGTTAACGTGGGGGGAAACCCCGACTGATCTGGATTCACATCTACTGATCCGTTACGGTGAAAATGCGTTTGAACACGTATACTTTGGCAATACGAGTGTGGTTATCCAAGATACGGTCATTCATTTAGATGTTGATGATGTAACAAGCTATGGACCAGAAGTGATATCCATTCCTCAATTTCCTGTAGCAGGTAAGTATGAATACATCATTCATAATTACTCAGGTCGCCCAATGATGGATCCCGCATCGACTCGTACTGAAATTATTTTTAACAACGAGTTGATTATCATGCAACCACCAGCTGATGGCGTTAAGAGATATTGGCATGTGTTGGATATTAATGTTGATGATGAGCTTAATGCAACAATCGAGGTTAAAAATGAGTGGCTCGATGATATTGATGATGGCTTTGTTCCGCAAGCTAGAGCGCCTGAATTGATACCTAGAGATACGCTCGATGCAATAGTAAAAGGTCTGATTAACAGTAAGTACTACAACACGGATAAATAACACTTAAAAGGAGAGCCTTGGCTCTCCTTTATATCCGCTCGTTACACCGTTATTCAGGTATGAGCATCTCCCATACATGCCCTTGGATTCGACCCTTACTGCCATCCATCTCTGGAGAATAAGTTTCATTTTCATAAAAAAGTTTGGTTGAAACGTGTTCCCTAGCTTGGTTTACAGCAATAAGCTCATAATACAATTGCACACTGGCGTTTGGTTCACTTTTTATTATCACTTCCACAGGCCGATAATAATACTAACGAAATACAGGCTACTAGGTAGGGTTTAACGCTCATGCTGTCACTCCTTCGACAAATGCTTTAATGAAATAAATCCGACAGAGTTGGTAGCTATAAGCGTAGATGAAATTATATGGTTTGCAGAACAGATGCTAGTCATAGACAAGGAGCATCTGTTCTGCGAATGGATTTAGAATTGGTAACTTAGCTCAACTCCGACTGTTCTTGGTTTGTTGATAAACAGCAGTTGCCCTTGTTCGCCATAATCACGTTTACCTCTAGCGCCGACAATGGCATATTTATTCAGTAGGTTGTTAGCAAATAGTCTCAAGCCCCATTGATTTTTAGTGAATTTAACGGATGAATTAACAATCCCAAAGCCTGCTAACGTTTGGTTATCTTCATTCTTAGTCCCGACCAGACTATTCACTCTCGTCGTCACAGAGCTTTTCATGAATAATCCAGCAAACCATTGCGCATTCCAGTCGTGGCCTAAGCTATGCTCAAAGCTTGCAGTAATGCTGCCTTCATGGGTGGGTACACCGGGAACATGATCGCCATTGAAACCATCAAGTGATGGGGCATCTTCAGATAACTTGGTTCTGGTATAGGCATAGCCGGCTGTGATTTGAAGTCCTGAAATCGGTACCCAAACACTTTCCAACTCCAGTCCCTGTGACGTGGCACTGCCACCATTAACGGTAATTGGAATTGCGCCTTCAGACGTTTTTCCTGAGAGTTGAAGATCTGTCCAATCAATATGATACAGACTACCATTAATGGCTAAGCTATTATCAAACATGGTGGCATGCCAACCGAGCTCATAGTTGGTTACTGAATCCGGATCAAAGCTTTTCTCATCTTCTGTGAAATCAACTTGACCGCCTTCGGGAACACCATTTGAACCGCCACGTCTGAAACCTTCAGACATCGTAAGATAAAAGTTAAAGTCATCAGTCACTTCATAAAATGAACTGAACTTAAAAATAGAATCTTGGTTACTGCCCGCGCCATTACTGCATTCAAAACTAAATTCATCACCTGCCATCCCTTCATCAATTGGGAAATCCAGACATTGATAAGAAGATTGTTCAAGGTCGAAAAATCTGGCTCCTAACGTTAAATTCCAGTCGTCAGTCACAAACCACGTTAATTCGCCAAAGAGGGCTTTTTCAATGACCTTCTCTGAGGCATCGGAATAATATTCGATATTGTCTGGGCGTTCTAAACCAAGATACTCTGGATAGCCGGGAGTAAATTCGATGGATTGACCGTTATTGTCTTCGTTTGCATAGTATAAACCAACCGTCCAGTTGATTAGATCGGAGTCGTCATACTGCAATCTGAGCTCTTGTACAAAGTTACTGTTATCTGTTGTATCACGGGTATAAGCCCTAAAATCTTCGTAGTCACCGTAACCGGGCCAAATTGAGGTGGTCAGTAAATCGGTTTGATCTCGTTGTCCGAGATCCTTGAGCTGACTGTAACTGCTTGATGAAACGATACGGTATGCATCACCTTGCCAACTGATTTCCAGAGTATCCATGGTGACATCCTTATCCGCAGGTTCGATAAACCGTGCGGCATTGGCAAACTTGCTGCCAGTAAACTCAGAGTTAACAGCCTGGCGGCCTCCGACTTTCTGTTGTTGTTGAATATGAGTTAAGGTGGCTAAGATTTCATCATTAAATGAATAAGCTAACGCTAATTTGATATTTTTGGTGTTTTCTTTATTCACATCTTGCTGTGGATCAGAAAGTACCTCTGTGTAATCAATGAAACCCTGATCTTCAGTCCAGTTATAGGCTAACCTTATGGCTAGTTTATCCTCGATAACAGCGAGATTTCCAATGGCCTGATACTCTTGGCTTAAGCCACTACTGTGATCAATATGGGATAGTCTGCTTGAGACCGATAGCGAGTTTTCGTCCAACTCCGGTTGATTTAAAATGTACTTAAGAGTACCCCCCAAAGAACCCGCACCATAAAGTGTCCCTTGCGGGCCTCTCAATACTTCGACTCGATTGATATCGAGCAGGCTTAGATCAACCAGCATCGGTGTGTCATTGATATAAACCGACACTGTGCCGCCATTGCCGCCACCATCATTCGCTGACAGTTCGTCTACAGATAAACCACGGATCATCATAGGTGAATCGTTACGCGCTCCAGTATCAACAACAGTCAATCCTGGAATGGTTAAACCAAGTTCAGCTTGATCGGTGATTCCTGCTTTTGCAAGACTGTCACTATCCGAAACGCTGATGTTGTATGGCAAGTCTTCCACTGAAGTCAATCGTCGAGAAGCTGTAACCTGAATGCGCTCAATGCCAGCAAATTCCTCAGCCATTACTGGAGAAGAGAAACTTGATGAACCAAGAATACCAGAGATAACAACTGCCATAGAAGAACGACGATTTTGAAACTTCATTTCTGCCTCATAAAAAATTAAAATTAGTAAGTATTTATTCAGGTTGCGGAATGTAACATTGAAAGATTTTTTATGCAATGTTTTTAACTTTAAAATCAGTTTTGGGCGAGCTTATTTGATTCGTATATGCATAATGACTTGCTTATACGGATTCCTGTTCTATTTAAGTTGTCGGTGTTACAATTTGTGTCGAAATTGCGAAGGAGACGTGATGAATGAAACTTAAATATATAATGTGCGCTGTTCCTCTACTTATTACTGTGGGTTGTGTTAGCTCAACCAAACCTAAAGTAAACAAGCCCCTCAGTAACCAACCTCAAGTGAGTAAAACATTAGCTCAGCCAGATCAGAAAGGACTAAAACGAGTAGTGGCGATTGCTCGATTTTCAGATGAAACAAAACGTGGAAATAGTTTTTTACTCGATCGGAATAACAACCGAATTGGAAAACAAGCGAGTGATATTTTAAGTGCGCGCTTAACTGATTCTGGAAAGTTCATTGTTCTTGAGAGAACCGATGCAGCCCTCGTAGATCAAGAGATGCAGCCAGAGTTATCAAATGCAGTAATTGAAACAACAGAGAAGAATGGCAAAAAAACCACGGTTTTTGGTAGTCAAAAATCGGTCCATAAGACTGAAAGTATGTCACCAAGAGCGGATTATTTAATTATTGGTTCAGTATCTGAGTATGGCAGAGCAACGACCAGTGACGTTGGTGTTTTTTCTCGAAATAAGATTCAAAAAGCTAAAGTCACCGTCAATATTCGCCTTGTGAACACGAAAACTAAGCAGGTCGTCTTTTCTCAAGAGGCTTCTGGTGAAGCAACATCTGAAGCAAGTCGCACTTTAGGCGTGGGTAAAACCGCTGGTTATGATGCACAACTTGACGACAATGCTTTATCTGCAGCCATTTCTAAGCTTGTTTCCAATGTAATGGAAAATTTACTCGATGCACCTTGGCAGTCATATTTACTCGCAGAAGACAGTGGTACCTATTTTATGTCTGGTGGGAAAAAGCAAGGGATACAGAAAAACGATACGTTTGATGTTTTAGTGAAGGGTAAGCAAGTCAAGAACCCGCAAACAGGAATGCTCGTTGAATTACCAGGTAAAAAAGTTGCGGAAGTTCAAGTGATTGCTTTTTCGGGAAAAGGTGAGAACGAATTAAGTATGGCAACGGTAATTTCAGGAGCCGTGAATAAAGATAAATTAATGGACTATATCGTAAGGGAAAAGGAGTAAAGAATGAAAACACTTAAGTACTTCTGTTCAGCTATTTTAATGATTTTAATTGTTGGTTGCGGTTCGAGTTATAAGGCTTCTACGCAAACAGCTGAAGGCGCCTTCATTCAGTTTTCTGGTAATTTTTGGGGAACGACAGTTAGCGTTGATAATCAGACGCCTGTTTTGATTTCAGAAGACAAGATAGACGCATTCGAAATTGATAATGAAGAGGTTGTTCGGTTCCCTATTGAGACTGGCACACATTCTATCAAGGTTTCAAGAGATGGAACGTTAATCGTAAATCGTAAGATTTATGTCTCTAATTCAAATGTTTTTGAGGTGAAAGTACCATGAAATTAAAAACAATCGCATTCATGATTTTAGCTATCGGACTTGTCGGTTGTAAGGCGACCAATACCTTATACCATTGGGGTGACTATAATCATACGCTTTATAATTATACGAAAGAGCCTACAGACGAAACTAAAAAAGCTCACATGGATGAACTAAAGAATATCATCACTACTGCAGCAGAGAAAAATAAGAAAGTCGCACCTGGCATTCATTATGAGTTGGCAATGATGGAAGCTGAAACAGGTAATTTAGATGTCGCAAAAGCACACCTTGCTAAAGAGACAGAGCTTTTTCCTGAGTCAAAGACTGCAGTTAAATTAGCAATGAGAGAAATTGGGAGTCTATAACAATGAAACGGATTTTATTCTTGGTCATGGCGCTATTTCTGACTGGTTGTCAGGCACCAAAATACATTACAAAAGAAGAAGCTTTCCCAAAAGTGTATAACGAAAAGCCTGTATCAGTACTGGTTGTGCCTGCTATCAATAATACCACCGCAGCTGATGCCATTAATTTGTATTCTACGACAGTGGCTTACCCATTGGCTGAGGCTGGTTATTACGTATTATCTGTGCCATATACACAGAAGTTTCTTGCTAGAGAAGGGATTTCTGATGGTGCGCAAGCAGCCCAAGTACCCCTAGATAAGTATAAAGAGCTGTTTGGTGTAGATACGGTTCTTTTTGTGACGTTAAAGCAGTGGGATACTAATTATAATGTGTTAGCCGGAAATGTTACGGTTTCAGCGAAGATTGAGCTCTTTTCCACACAAAGCAAACAAAGAGTTTGGTTTTATGATTCAACGATTGTTTATGATACGTCTGGAAACACTGGTAATGGATTGTTGAATTTAATTGCGACGGCAATTCAAACGGCAAACCAGGACTATGTGCCTGTAGCGAGAGCAGTTAACGGTCAAATAATTCATACGATGCCTGTAGGTAAATACCATCCAAGGCACGCACTAGATCAAAAAGACGTTGCCGTATTAGAAAGAAAAGTAAAACAATAATTCTTTCGTTTAATAAAAAGCTAAGCAACGAGGTTGCTTAGCTTTTTATGTTCAGGCTAACTTCTTCACTTCCTGCTTCAATTGATAACCATCATTGGTGACAATGGCTTCTATACCCATGATACTTGAAGATGCATGTTTCAGGACTTTTTCAGCGCCAATTCTTTGAGGCGCATTAGCGAAGGAATCGGGATTCTTTCGAGCTAATGTAACAAAGAAGAATTGGCGCTGAGAAGTCCACGAAGTGCGAGTTGCACAGCGTGTTACTCTTCGTTGCCAGTGCTAACAATAGCTCACTATTGCCGCACACTGTCGTCTTGATTAACAAGTTGTGCATTCTCGCTGAAATCGAGCATCTTCAGGTATGGGTATATAGTCTGAATCCGTTCAATCAATTGAGTTTGATTAGCATTAAGTTGCTGAATTTCGGCTTCTAAAGCTAAGTTACTCTGCTTTTGTTTAGCTGTTGCTTGTTTGGTTCTTAAATGCCGGGATAAAGCTTCACACCCAAAGATGACGGCAAAAATAAGTACCAGTGTCGTATTATCGTCCATAATTATCGCTCTCCATTTTTGTGTGCCACCCATACAGAGCGGCACAACGTCTTATTACAATCCAAATACAATTTTTTCGCTCTTGAGCGATTGTTTCATACCGAACCACAATGCCGCAGCAATGGCGAGCGTAGCGCCAGTCGATGCCAGCAATTTTTGAATCGGCAAACCATTTCCTCGAATGAATGAGGTCATGGCTTGTTGCTGCCCTGATAATGGCAGCCACTGGAAGACTTCAGGTGCAATATTGTAAGCCGCTGCCATTGATACCATTGCGGGTGCAATAAGGACTAATGACAAGTATGACTGCGCTTCTTTAAAGGTTTTTGACAAGAATGAGACGAACAGTTGTAGTGTCGCCGCCATTAAAGCCACAGGTATAGAAACAATCAACATGAGAGCCATGAACTCAAAACTGAAATTGATACT
Organism: Parashewanella hymeniacidonis; assembly: GCF_016900895.1. Lineage (GTDB taxonomy): Bacteria > Pseudomonadota > Gammaproteobacteria > Enterobacterales > Shewanellaceae > Parashewanella > Parashewanella hymeniacidonis. Next base: position 12,099 of record NZ_JAFEUN010000026.1, on the reverse strand, counting down.
GAACCCCATTTCTTCCCAAGGCACCAATGGATAGGCAAATTTAGATACAATTAAGGTCAGCAGTAAGCCACCCAAAGCGAAAATCGAGACTGCCGCAATTTTCGACATAACAATTTGACCTGTCGTAAGCGGATGGCTTAGCAATAAAGCAAGAGAATTACGTTCACGTTCGCCTGCGCTGGTATCAATAGCGAGATTCATTCCCGAAATAAATACAGCGTAAAGCATCATAAATATGGCCATTCTCAGAATAAAGCTGCCTTTAGAGTCTGAGGTGGATTGATCTTCAACTTGAACACTTAATGGCTGCACAATACTTGGGTTGATACCACGAGCAATCAATCGCAAACTGCCCATTTCACCGCTATAGACTTGCAAGTTTCTTTTGAGTCTGCGAATCGATGATTGCAGCTTCTGCTCTGAAGTATCTGCAATGATGATGACTTCGGCTGGTTGACCTTGTGACATGCTCTTTGCATATTCATCACTGATCACGAGCGTGATGTCTTTACGTTTTTCATCTTCAGAGTGGGTGATCCCTGCGTTATCTAAAAAGCGCACAAGATCGGGGGCACCCTCAGGATTCTTGATGTTGATATTAAGATCTTCTGGACTGGACATTTGACCAATGATCACAATAAATAATCCTGCCATGAGCAGTGGCGAACCGAGGGCATAATACAAACCCGCCATGACGGAACGCTTATCGCGAATGGCATCGATGAGTTCTTTTTTGATTAATGTGTTTAACATGTTCATTAGGCTGCAATTCCTTCATCCGTTCCGATGAGCGCAATAAACGCATCTTCGAGTGATTCTTTTCCTGTGATTTGGCAAAGCTCTTGCGGACTGCCTTCGGCGACCACTTTTCCTTTTGCCATGACAATGACTTTGTCACACAGAGCGGCGACTTCTTGCATCACATGACTTGAAAATAAAACACAATGACCTTGCGCTTTTAATGCTTGTAAACAATCACGCAATTGACGTGTACTCATTACATCGAGACCACGAGTCGGTTCGTCGAGGATGATGTTACTTGGTTTATGAACAATGGCTTGTGCCAATGCGGTCTTCATACGTTGACCTTGTGAAAAGCCTTTACAACGGCGATCCGCAATATCTTCAAGGCTTAACTGTGTGATCACGTCAGTCGTGGCGAGTTTGGCTTCAGTTGACGATAAACCACTGAGCTCAGCGTAATACTGAATGTATTCTCTTGGGGTTAAGCGTTCATAAAGACCAAAAGGATCAGGGAACAAACCGAGCTGCTGCTTAGCGGCAATAGGATCTGTAGCAACGTTAATGTTTTCAATCTCTGCAAAACCTTCATCCGCTTTCAGTAAACCAAATAACGTGCGTAGACAGGTTGTTTTACCTGCACCGTTAGGGCCTAATAACCCTGTGATTTGACCGTTTTCGGCAGTAAAACTTAAATCATCGAGTGCTTGAACATCACCAATTTTCTTTTTTAAGTTAGAAACGTTAATCATGATTTATTTTTCACCTTTGTTTGTGAATACTTCAACACTGCTGGCATTAAGATAGAAGCTACGGCGTACGTCTTTATCAAGGCATTTACCGTCGAGCTCTTTAACTGAACCAGATTTCACGAGATCGGCAATCAATTGATGACCACAAGATTGTGCAGCAACGCCATGAGTCGCATAAGGTGCAACAAAGTGTTGATAGTTAGTCAGCTTTTCTGTTGCTAAGTCTCCCCAAGCTGGTGGGGTTGCGGGGTCTATTTCACCTGAGAGTAACAGAGTCGGAATATCACTCATGATTGGCGCTGAAAAATCAGCATTCACTGCTGGCATGTTCCATACACTACAGGTTTGCTCTATTGAATCGAGCATGGTCGAGCCAAAGAAGCTGCTATCTGCTTTATCACGCATAGCGGTTGTTACTCTAGGGAGATCTTCAGCACAAACAATCGATGAATGCATACCCAATGCTAAATCTAGGCCGCCGACAGTCAATGAATAAAGTCCCAAAATCGGTTGGTAGTTTTCTTTAGTCGCTTGATGAATGGCATATGGCAATAAAGCGCGCGTGCTGGTGCTATATAACGCCAGACGAACGCTGCCTAAAAATTTACTTTGGGTTAAGAGTAAATCCGTTTGTTCACCCGTGTACGGGTCAGAAACTTTACCAGCGAAAGGTGTGTCTTTTAAACGTTGAGAAACGCGTTGAAGATCTTGCTCAAGGTTAGGGAAGGCCTGGTGGCAATTTTGTGATTCTTGGCAATCTTTCATGAGCAACTTAACGGCACGATCGATGACTTCACCAATGGATAATACGCTATGCTGCATCGGTACTACGCCATCTAATGTGACAGTAGCCAGATTCTGCGAGTAATGGCGCATGTACAACTGAGCCATACGTGTTCCGTAAGAAACGCCATAAACATGTAATTTTTGATAACCTAAATGTGCACGAATTGCATCAAAGTCTTTAAGTGCAATGTCACTGGTATATTGTGTGATGTCGCTTTCGTCATGAATGCTATTGAGGCATTTTTGAGTCTCAGCAACCATATCGATGTCATCGTCGTTATAAGAAAGCGCATTCAAATTTTGTTCATCACAGTTCAATAAGTTCGATCGTCCAGTACCACGTTGGTCAATCAGTAGTACGTCACGATTTTCACGAACCTCACTTAATATTTTGTCAAATAATGCAGCATTATCGATGGCGGACTGACCGGGGCCGCCCGCAATGGCAAGCATTGCTTCTTGGGGATGAGTATTCTTAACGGCTGGTAAAATAGCGAAGTGCACATCAATCTTTTTACCTTGAACGTTATTAGGGTTTTCTGGCACAGATAACTTGCCACACTGCAAGCGATCAGAAATGCCTTTTAAATAACAGCTCTTAGTCTTAGGCTTATTCTGAGTTTGTTCGGCATTAGAATGACTGACATATAGCATTGTCGCTATTGCCACAACCACTGCCGTCATTCTGTGCTTGGATGCTGAACAAGCAAGATTCCATGATTTCATGTTGATTCCCTTTTTATCGGTTTATCGTGAAGCTTTAATTGTTGGTGTTTTAAATTTATACCCATGATACTTGAAGATGCATGTTTCAGGACTTTTTCAGCGCCAATTCTTTGAGGCGCATTAGCGAAGGAATATCGGGATTCTTTCGAGCTAATGTAACAAAGAAGAATTGGCGCTGAGAAGTCCACGCAGTGCGAGTTGCACAGCTTATTACTCTTCGTTGCCAGTGCTAACAATAGCTCACTATTGCCGCACACTGTCGCCTTGATTAACAAGTTGTGCATTCTCGCTGAAATCGAGCATCTTCAGGTATCATGGGTATAGAGGTATATTTACTGGCAACTTTTCCTGTCGTAGCCCACAGCATGAGTGCGCTCCATGCGATGACTGACAGACCTGCAGGTATACAAGCAATTAATATGAGTTTGAAGTGCTTACGGTTAAAAAAGAGTGCGAGTAATGCAGGCAGAAACCATAAAAAAATAGTTACTACAGCTACAGCAGCAATTAAGCCATAGTTTTCGCTGGTAAAGATCTCATTTAAAAATTCCATTTCAATATCCTTTTATTTACTAAATTTCCAATCCCGCTACGATTTCTGAATTAGCTATGCTATTCTCACTGTATTGGTGTATCAGTGTATTAATTGGTTAATACAGTAGCAATAGGCTAATGCTAGAACTCATTCATGTCAACCCCAGCAGTGGGGAACCAATCTACCGTCAATTACACGAGCAAATCGTGCGTTTAATTGTGGGCGGTCAGTTACAACCCGCTCAAGTCCTTCCTTCCGTGAGACAAATAGCAGAATTATTATCGGTAAACCCGATGACGGTGTCGCGTGCGATACAACAATTAGTCGAACAAGGTTGGATTGTTCGGCAACGTGGCCAACCGACTCGTGTTGCTGCAACTCAGCCTAATCACTCTCATTCAGGGATTGAATTGTTGCAAAGAACAATTACAGAATTAGTAGAGCAAGCAAAGCAACTTGGCGTACCGCTAGAAGACTTACAACAAGCCTTAAAAGACAAATGGCAGGGATAATGAACGATGGAACAAGAACAAGCGATTTTATCTTTTGATAACGTAGTTAAATACTTTAAGCAAGGCACAGGCTCTGTGCTTGCGCTTGATAAATTATCGCTTCAATTGTACCCAGGGATGGTGGTGGGTTTATTAGGTAAAAATGGTGCGGGAAAATCAACCTTAATACGTTGCGCTCTCGGTATCATGGCGCCTACTAATGGCACTATTAGTGTATTAGGTGAACCTGCAACTCAGCTATCAGCAGACACAAAGTTAAGTATTGGGTATGTTCCGCAGCAGCAATTCGGTTATGAAGGATTTACGGTAAGGAATGCATTAGATTTACATTCAAGTTTTTACCCAAATTGGGATAAAGAACTTGAGCAATATTGGTTAGATCGTTTTCAGCTCGATGAAAAACAGTCAGTACAAAAGCTTTCTGTAGGTCAAAGGCAATCACTCTCACTCATCATGGCGATGGCCTATCGACCAAAACTGTTAGTGTTGGATGAACCGGTTGCAAGCTTAGACCCTATCGCCCGTAGACAGTTTATGGGTGATATTTTTGAATTAGCACTAGAGTCTGGGAGTGCAGTGCTCTTTTCGTCGCACATTACTTCAGATTTAGAGCGGGTCGCAAGCCATGTAGCCTTGATAAAAGAAGGCCAGTTAGTGTTGTTTGATGAGATGGATAACCTACGCGAGCACATTAAGGTTTGGAAGGTCGAACCTGACTTCATTATCCCAGAACATATTTGTGTGCTGGCGAAAAAAGCGAATCAGCTGGTGGTAAAAAAATCAGGGAAAGATCTAATTGTTCAGGGAGTATTGTCGGAGTCATCGCTAAACCTTGAAAACTTATTTGTGGAGTTGCATCAATGAAGCGCAACCCATTTCAAGGAATGACTAGAACTTGGTTATTTGATGTCGGATCAGCTAATTTTTTATGTACTGGCATGATCATGGCAATTATGGCGATGGTATTTCCAATGCTTTCCGACAAGGATGGGGTACTATTTTCATTGATGTATGGCCTCACTATTGTTTCCATGTGCATTGCCATTACATGGCAAGTGATAAGATTAAGAAGTACTGAATGGCAAGTATTACTGCCCGGTTTTGATAAGCATATTCAGTTACAAGCCCTTATCATCTACATCTTGGTTATGGTATTTGGTTTTGGCTATGCCGGGATTTTCTTAAATTCGCAAGCGTTAGCTGTACTGTCAGTAGCCGGTATTTTTGGTAATGTGTTTTTAGTCATCTGCCGATATAACCCCAGTTTTTTTCATGCTTCAGCTGTTTTTTACTTATTAAATCTAGCCTCACAATCCGTTGCAGAATTAATACCAAACTGGCTGATTTACACCTTGATGATTATCACCACATTGGCAGTATTCATCACCCACCGTCGTTTAAATTGGACAGCAAGTGCCATCAATGTATTCAGTAGTGGTCTGCATTCTTGTTGGATGATGACACCGAAGCTTTCATTTAAATGGTTAACCGCTTTTGAACGCTTTATCTTTCCTGCTAATTATTTTATCGGCCCGACCTTGAGTAGCATGTTAGTGCTTATTCCTACGATGTGTTTGATTGCTGAGGGCTCAAGTCTGTATTTCAATTGGGAGTTTCCAATATTTGTTGTGATGCTTCAGGTTTCAGTCATTATAGGTTCGATGATTCACTGGGGGAGATTACAAAGACCACAGGCATTTGAGTTACTCATTACATTACCGATTCATAATGGCATAAGTGATTTACGAAAACGATTTGCTTCTGCGCAACGCAGAGTGGCCTACATTATTAGTGGTTATATTTTTATTTTGGCGCTTGTCAGCAGTTTTACTCGAAATGATATTAGCCTAAACAATGGCTTGCATATATTGATGGCTTGCTACGCTGCAACCATGTTAATGATGGGGCTATCAGGACTTGCAACGAGAATGTGGCAATTCACCTTGGCCATGTTGCCAGTAATGATGACGGGCATTTGGATTGTGATAGGGCAAGAACAGATTACCGATGAACCCGCAACGATGCTTCCACTCATGGTAAACTTGGTTTTTATTCTAGTAGCAGAAATGATATTTAGAATATCTGCAAAAAAAATGTGGAACGAACGATTAGAGTAAAAGCTCTTGGGTGTTTTTGCCACGCTGCGGTACAATATAAAAAAAGCGGAACACTTGTAAGCTAAAAATATGTCACTAGAGCAGTACCATTTAATTTCTTTACTTCGTAAGCAATCTCGAACACGAAGCAGTGAAATCGCCCTTGAAGGCTACGATTGCGTTGTCAATTGGAAGACCGTTACTTGGCAACGATTTGAAGATGTCACCAATCAAATTGCCAGTTGGCTGATTGAACACGGTATTCAAACGCAAGACAGATGTGCCATTATGTCGAGAAATTGCCCGCAATGGACCTGTGCAGATGTAGGGATATTAAAAGCCCGTGGTGTCGTTGTTCCTCTTTATCCGACAAGTACCGTTCAACAAGCCGCTTTTATTATTAATGATGCCGAAGCCAGTGTGTTATTTGTTGAAGATGCACTAAGCTATCAAATGGCGCTCGAACTCAAAGCTTTATGCCCTACATTACAGCGCACCGTGGTTTTTGATACTGAGGCAGTATTGGAATCAGAGCAAGATTGCCATTTCGATGCTTTGTGTCAGTCGGCTACCGATGTGAACCAAAATGGTGAACTCAAAGCCCGCTTGCAAAGCAGTAACCTTGATGATTTACTCACGCTGATTTATACCTCAGGGACAACCGGTGAACCTAAAGGTGTAATGTTAGATTACAGAAATGTTGCTTCGACAATCTCACAACACGACAAAAAATTTAATGTCCGTGCAGGTGATACCTCATTAGCTTTTTTACCTCTAAGCCATATCTTTGAACGTGCATGGTCTTTTTACGCATTATATCGTGGCATGCGAAATGTGTATCTTACCGATACGCACAAAGCAAAAGAGGCCATTGCTGATATCAAACCGCACACTCTTTGCGTGGTTCCTCGATTTTTAGAGAAAGTCTATAGTGCCATTCAAGATAAAGTGATTAAGTCTTCTCGCAATAAAAAACGCATTTTCAACTGGGCGGTTGCTGTTGGTTATCAACAGTTTGAAGCGAACCAAGGGCGACAAAAGGGGCACCCTTGGTTATCGTTAAAATGGCAAATTGCGAACAAACTCGTCTTTGAAAAGCTGACAACAGCTCTTGGTGGCAATTTAGTCTTTATGCCCTGTGGCGGTGCAGCACTAGATGCTAATGTAGAGCGCTTCTTTCAAGCTGTGAATGTTCCATTGCTGTGCGGTTACGGCATGACAGAAACCACTGCTACTATAACGTGTAACACCGTTGATTCACGTATGCCTGGTTCAAATGGCCAACCATTATCTGAAACAGAAGTTAAGATTGGTGAGAACAGTGAAATTCTCGTCCGTGGTGGCAGTGTGATGCGAGGCTACTACAAGCGACCTGAAGAAAATGGCAATGTTTTTGATGATGAAGGTTGGTTTAAAACGGGTGATGCTGGTGAGTTTGATGAGGAAGGCAATCTATTTATCACTGACCGAATCAAAGAATTAATGAAAACGTCCAACGGTAAATACATTGCACCACAACGAGTCGAAGGGAAGGTGGGTTGTAGTCCATTTATCGAGCAAGTGGCCGTGATAGCTGAAGCGAAAAATTATGTCACAGCACTGATTGTCCCAGCATTTGAAACACTCGAAGAGTGGGCGAAAGAGCAAGGATTGAAATACAGCAATACGATGGAGCTACTTCGTCATAACCAAGTGATTCACCATTTTGAAGAACGTTTAGTCGAATTACAAATTGAATTGGCTAGCTTCGAGCAAATCAAGAAGTTCACTCTGTTACCCGATGAGTTTTCAATGGAAGCAGGGCTAATCACACCCACTCTAAAATTACGTCGCAAAGTCATATATAACAAATATGCGGATGAAATTCGCATGATGTATGAGCGCTAATATTTCTAGGTATTGGAGTGAGACGTTTATTTTTATAATGGCATCTCACTCATTATAATGACGATTAATTATGCCGTGTTTGCGTTTACAACGTGCCATAAAGTTTTTGGCTGTTTTTTAGAGTGGTTACCATTCTTGTATGCTGCCACTCCTGCATCGGGAAATCTACACATAATCTGTTTAAAAGCTGAGAAGGAGATGGAGGATTAGTAGAGCCTTGGTAAAGGCGCTCATATTTTAAAAAACAGCTATAAGTTATTGGTAAATCTATATCTCCAGCGATATGTGCCGCAAGTTTAAAGTTTCCTACAGCAATAGCATATTCCATAGGTGAGCTGCCATATCCTCCTCGCGCTTCCTTAGCAAAGAGTATATGGTCGTAACAGCCGTTTATTAAGTCATTATCCCTCATTCTTATTAGCCGGCACATAATTTGATTATTAGAGGCCAGTCGATCACTCCAGCCTAAATCTAAGGCCGTTGTATCTCCAATACCTTGTGAAAGTTTTACCATGTCACGTGCTAACTGAAAATGTTCATTTTTTAAAGCGAGGGAGAAGAGGGTATTTCCATCTCTCGTTTTATTTCTAAACAACTGTCTACCATGCTCGTCTTTAGCAAAAGTAGCTAATAAACTATATTCTGTTGGGTTACTATCGGTGCTAGCGACGCCTGTTAAAAGTTGAAGTGCATTTTTGCCACAGCGATCAGATAAGCGTGTATCATTTGGGCAAGCTTCTAACAATAATTCAATATTTTTTCCTAAGTGGTTTTGGCAAGCGTACATAAGCGGCGTTTGCCAAGCTGAATCTAATGGTGAACTGTGCTGGGTTCTGCATTTCAGCATGGTTTCTAGAAACATTGAGTCAGAGTTCTTTGCCGCACAATGAAGCGGTGAGCACTGCGCTTTTTCACTCTTAATGTAGGGATTCGCACCAGCTTGAATAAGTAATTTTACGTGTTGAATCGACTTATCAGCTGCATAATGAAGTGGTGATAAGCCAGACTCATCTGGATAATCGACATTTCAGGTTCGACTGTCAATTAATGCTTCTAGCATCCTCGTGTCTGGCTTAAGCATTGATAAGTGAACGAGTGTCTGTCCGGTAAACCCCTCTGGAGGATTAAAGTTAGCTTTATGTGTTGCGAGTAGTTCAATCGCAGCAACGTTGTTAGTTTCTACGAGTTGTCCACAATGTTGATAAGACAGACACTCAATACATGTTGGAGATACTTTTAGTAACGCTTCTAATATTTCAGTGTTGTTATTGTCAATCGCAGATATGATTGCATAATCCATAGGGGTATTACCTGAAGCGTCTCTATGGTTAACACTATTTGTTGATTGAGCTGCAAGTTTGATTAAGTCAATATTTCCATTCTTGCAAGCTTCGGCTAGAGGGTTTGATTGTTCTTGTTTTTCAGTATCTCGACTTGAAGGTAAAGGGCTGTGAGAAGATACTGAGCGCTCCAGTTCTAATTGAGATGTCATGCAAGTAGTAGCATAAGGGGTTTGAGGCTGGGTTTTAGAAAAACTTACTGTAGCTTGATGAGTCTCTGAGGTGGTAGGAGTAGTCAGATCTTTCAGTTCCATAACCACAAACTCTTTTCCTGAGCCTATTTTCATCTTTTTATCATTTGAATATGAAGGAGAACTGGATGAACAATTGAAAGAGGTCATTTCAGTTGGCACAGTGAATGTGGCTGCTGATGACGCCATTACAAACTCCTTAATTATTTAGATTCTGTGCTGTTACAGAGACAGAAAGCTCATACTATTTAATCAAGTCAAGGAATAAGGTAAGACTAGAATCATAAAATACTAAATTAAGTCTAATTAATGATTTAGATACAAAAGAGTTCGATCGTTGTAATAATCTGAAAAATAATATATTTTTTATTTTTTGCAGCTAAGCACTGTTAATAAAAATTAATTAAATGAACATACTATGTTAAAACAAACGTTTGAAATGACCTTGTCACCTCGCTTTAGTGAAACCGATGGCATGGGGCACATCAGTAACACTGTAATTCCAATTTGGTTTGAAGCCGCAAGAGACCCCATTTTTGAGATTTTTGTTCCTAGCATGAAGATGGCGGATTGGAATCTTATCCTTGCTGGCTTCAATGTCACGTTTTCTGCACCATCCTTTTACGGTAAATCTGTGACGATTATTACTAATATTAGCCGTATTGGCAGCGCTAGTTTTGAGGTGTATCAACGCTGTATGCAAGATGGAAAGCTGACAGCAGAAGGGAGGACGACCATGGTGCACTATGACTATGAGAATGAAAGCAGTATGAAGTTATCTGAAGAGATTAAAGAAAGACTGAATGATTATCACGAGTAGATGCTTAATTACATGAATAAAAGATCATTTAGGCTTCACCTTCAATAAATGTTTTGGTGCTAAGATTCAAGTATTTATGTCTTATTGCTGGTTAAATTATGTCTTTAACATTAACTTTGGTTGCCAATGAATCAGGTCAATGGACACTTCATGATATCGATGAGTTAAAACAGATTTTTATAACTTTGGAAAATGGAAAAGAACTTCAAGTTACGGTCATCAAAAAAAACAAAGAAATTGATGAACAACAAACGAGTACTTTTATCAGTAAAGACGATCAAATGGCGTCAACAGCCTTTGCTGAATTTTGGCAAAACGTGGCAGCATTGAAATTAGAGTCAGAGCAAAAAAATGAAATAGGGGCCATATTAAGCAAATTTACCTCGAACCCTTATTATGAAAAAGCTGATAGTGCTTCAAATTTTGTAGAATTTTCACTATATCCATCAGCTCAACAAAGAGAAACCAGTACTGCGGCTCAATACGTGTTACAAAGTATCCAAACTCCAATTGTTGTTGGTTCCGTCTTACAAGGTGAAGCTGTGCAAGATTCGTCTTCAAGCAGCGCAACATCAAATGATGCCACTCTTCGTTTCACAAGCACGATTCAGAAACAAAATAATGAACTTTCAAACACTGAGGTGGAGCCGAAAGCTCAAGGGCTAAATGAGATGTATGAGTCTGTAGACGACTCAAATACTTCAAGTTTTGCCGCTCCTGAAGAGGAAGGAAGCTTACCGCTAAACATATTCCAATTAGCAAAACAAATACGACAAGGTTATACCTTAAGCACTGATGAAGAGGGATCTTATGATGAAGAAGGGGTTACTGGTGATAGTAACAGATCACCCGTTATTAAATCGGCCTTACCAATATCCGTTTCTCCATCGGAAACGATATCGTCAATTGATGAGAGTTACACATCTAGGTTCAGTTCAAGACCAGTATTGAGTGTTCCTGAAGTTGTTAATAACTTTGAAAGTTATGGCTTAGGTGAAGAGCCCATTTTATTCTTAGATATGGATGAAGTCTTTTTAACTGATGTAACCCAGCATTATACGAAAGATATGGAAGAAAAAGAATTTTCACTCGTGAAAATGAAGAACCCGGAGGAGTTAAAAACAAGTATCGATAAATTTATGGCTCGGTATCCTAAAGGTAAAGTAGTGGTATTAACCAATTCAACGGAAGCCATTACTGATCAGGAGTTAACTGCAGTCAAAATAAAAAAAGAATGGTTTTATGCGGTATTAACGAAAAATAACGATAACTTTTTTGATACCAAAGGTGAGCGAGCCGATGGTTTCCTTAATAGTGAAGCGTTAGCTGGAAGGATATATTCAGGTGCGTGTTTAGCCGATGATACGAAAAGGAATCGAGAAGAATTTGAAGCATCAATGATTGAAAGAGATATGAAAGTTAAAGTGGTTCCTGTTGTAGGTGCTGTGAATGAGAAACTTCATATCGTTGCATTACAAGAAGTAAAAGCTGGAAAATATGCCAATGTACAAGACGCTGAAGAAGCCATAAAAGAACAACCAGAATTTGTTGCAGCATTCAAGGCATATAATACGTCAATAGCAGAGTTAGAGTAACCATTCACCAGCGTAGTATTGACTAATCGCTGGTGAGGTTAAACACATCTGGATAAGGTTTACGTTGTGTTACAGCCGTAACAATTTCAGAGATAACTTCGAGCGCAGATAAACCACG
>NZ_JAFEUN010000259.1 GCF_016900895.1 Parashewanella hymeniacidonis | reverse complement strand
GCAGGTTGGGAAACGATTTGGGAAGGTTGGGATACCCTTCAATCTTATGTCGTTGGATATAGGATGGCGAAAGAAATGCTAGCTGACGGAGAAATGCACTAAGATCTGATCAAGAGACAGGATCAGCCGTGCTACTCTCATTAATTGGATGAAGAAAGGCATTGAACTGCTGAAACCGATTTACCAAGCCATGCTTAAGCACATTCTGAAAAGCAAAGTGCTGGCCATGGATGAGGTGCCCATTAAAGCTGGAAAAGCGGGTAAAGGTAAAATGAAACAGACCTACTTCTGGCCGATTTACGGCGAAGAAGATGAAGTGGCATTTACCTGGTCGGCAACCAAAAGTGCTCAACATGCGATTGAGCAGTTAACTGGCTTTAACGGCACCTTACTGACTGACGGTTATTCGGCGTACACCAAAACCGTCGACACTTTAAATCAGCAGGAGCACAGCATCATTCATGCAACCTGTTGGGTACACTGCCGTCGTTACTTTGAAAAAGCCTTAGCACTTGAACCAGAGTCAGCGCAACAGGCGCTGGATGAGATGGCGCTACTGTACAAGAATGAGAAGCATATCCGTGAAAAGGAAATTCCAGCCGAAAGAGCCTTAGCCTACCGGCAGGATAAGAGTGAGCCCGTGGTTTACCGTTTTTTCAAGTGGCTGCATGAGCAACGTCAGCGACCAGAGCTGTTACCTAGTAACCCGCTAAGAGTCGCACTGGAATATGCCGCAGAAAGAGAGACACAGCTGAAGGTATTTCTGACCAATCCGAACGTACCAATGGATACTAATCATCTTGAGCGTGCGTTAAGAGTGATACCGATGTGGCGTAAGAATTATCTGTTTTGCTGGACAGAATTAGGCGCAGAGCATCTGGGTATTCTTCAAAGCCTGATGGTTACCTGCCGACTTCAGGGTTTTAATCCCTACCATTATCTAGTTGACGTGCTTCAACGGATATCTCAGCATCCTAACGCTCTGGTGGAAGAGCTGATACCGAGTAAATGGAGAGCCAAATTTAAGGATGTTTTTTTGAAATCAGATTTGGAAAGTCTTAGCAGGTCTAGCTCAGATTAACCGTTTACTTCATTTGGATATAAAAAGTCAGAAGTTTTCTTCGGTAGGTAGAATGGTTCAACATATTCTGCTAAAACGATTTGGGTGCAGATCTTTTGAAACGACAAAAAATCAAAATAGATCCTGAAAGATCAATGGATTGATTGAAATAAGAAATGAACAAGGGAGCATTTTGTGCTAGTTATGTTGTTCCTACACATCATAACTCGACTAAAAGCTCCCTATGCAAGCAGAATACTTTAATTGCCAAGACATTTCATTCTTTTCTCAAGCACAAAATCAACTTGATGTGATGATTCAAAATCTAAACAGCGCAGAGCTACAAGATGCTGAGCATGGAGACATTGAACGATACATTCAGCAAGAGGGCTTTGAACTTCTCAGGCTATTACTTCAAGGTCATTTAGGTAAAAAGGCGAACAACGAACCTCATTTAACTTCTGTAACTTCAGCTGATGGCGTCGAGCTTACTCATGTCAGGCATCACACAAAGAGAAAAATGAGCAGTCTATTTGGTGATGTTACAGTACATAGAAAAAGCTATAGTAAACAAACTCATGCCGCTCACTTCCCAATGGATGAACAGCTTAACCTAGCAGATGAT
>NZ_JAFEUN010000258.1 GCF_016900895.1 Parashewanella hymeniacidonis | reverse complement strand
AATTTACTAGAGTAATCATGAGCGGTGGTTTCAGGGTCTTTTTTACAAACTATATTCTCGCAAACCCTGCTCATGATTTCGAATAATTAAGCTCAGTTCATAAAACTGTCCGAACTATTGTTAAATGAAAGTTATAAAAAACTAGGTCAATAAAAAAATCACCATCATCAGTTACGATTCTTTGTTGACGTTCAACAAATGCAAATCCTTTGCCTAGTTCAAGCAAAAAGTTTTGCAGGTTTTCAATTAAAGCTTGTTCTAGTTAGCTTTCTTGGAATGAGTTTGAAGGCAAGCCTAAGAAGTCGAAAATATATGGGTCACGTAAATAATCTTGAGGAGCAACAGCCAGTTCAGTTGTCTTTTTCTTTGCCTCATTTTCGATTGGCCTAATATCTTGCTTATTATGTTGAGTTGCCAATAGTCTTTCGTAATAAAGAGCATTTATTTGGCGTTCAAGTGCTCTTGCAGACCAATTTTGTTCAACAGCTTCTTTTAGATACCAGTCTCTTGCTAATGAATTATCGATACGAATTAAAATACGATAGTGAGTCCAAGCCAATTCGGAACGCACTGCGTTCCAATTTGGAAAAGTTACATAAAACTTTCTCATATTACGCAAGTTTCGCTCGTCAAACCCTTTTCCAAACTCTTCTGTTAAAGCTGAAGATATGGATTTTAAATGACCTTTGCCATATTCAGTGCTTGTTTTATCATTTTGTTCCTTCTCAACGATCATTTGGCCAATTTGCCAATAGGTTTGGACGATAACTGAGTTGATTGCTCTTGAAGTTTGCGTGCGGCTTTCAAGTAAGACCGATCTAATGTCTTCAAGTAACTCAAAGTGTTGCGTTTGAGAAGAAGGAGTACTCATTAATTCTGACCTAACGTGTTGTTATGCTAAGATGTTAACATAAAGAACTGCATATCAGAATGTAGTTAATCACTTAATGGTAAGCAGGACTTGGCAACCAACTTATTGCTCACCAGCATTTTCGAGAGGATTTTTGCTGATAGCATCTTCTAAATGTGTTGGTGCGAAGTGAGCATAGCGCATGGTGTCTTTGATATCTGAATGTCCCAGTATTTCTTTTAGCACTAATATATTTCCACCATTCATCATAAAGTGGCTGGCGAAGGTGTGACGTAAAACGTGGGTCATTTGTCCTTCAGGCAACTGGATTCGAGCACGCTTCACAGCTTCTTGAAATGACTTCCTGCATGGACGAAAAAGCTTGCCTCTCATTCTAGGTACTTCAGCTGCTAAGCTTTCTGAAATCGGTACGGTTCGATTCTTTTTACCCTTGGTTTTAATGAAGGTGATTCGGTTATTTGTGATCTGGTTTCCTGTTAAACCTTCAGCTTCTGACCATCTGGCACCAGTGGCTAAGCATATCTTCACAATGGTTATCAAATGCTCGTATTTTGCATTTCTGCATTCTTCCAAAAGCAGTGGTATTTCTTCTGAGTAAAGAAAGGCTAATTCGTGATCCGAAATTTTAAAAGGACTTAATCCATCAAGCGGGTTTGGTAGCTTCCACTCACCAAGTTTTTTAAGCTCACTAAACACGGCATTTAAATAGTCGGTTCTGAAAAAATCCATTTCAAGAGTTTAAATGTACGGCATCTGATTTACGCAAAATTCAGAGCCGTACCCCAAAAGCAAGATTTCTTAGATTTTGCATCAATTTCACTAC
>NZ_JAFEUN010000257.1 GCF_016900895.1 Parashewanella hymeniacidonis | reverse complement strand
TGAAAAATGGCTCACTCATATCACAAAATCATTTCTGATATATTTGCATATATAAGTAGCGTCGGGCTGGTTCAACAACCAGATAAGGCGCAGGCTGCGCTACGCCTATCCTTATTTATTATGTGTTGATTACATTGAAAAATAAATTACTACGAATAATGACAGAGCAAAAACAATAAGAAAGCCTTTTTTTTAAACCTGCATGCATTATCTTCGACTCAGCCATTAATTTAGCTTTTAATTTACGAGCCTCTTCCAAGGGAAGGTTTTCACAATGAGGACAGTATACCTCTCTGTCATTATATTGAAGCCCGCACCTGTGGCACTTACTTGAATTGATCCATGAAATCAAAAAATGTCACCTCAGGTTTTTGACACATAACGCCCAATTCAGCTGCGCCGTAGGCGTCAGCTGGAATTTCTTATTAGCAGTGCCTGACTCCGAACCTGCTCGAACTCATGCTTGCATTGTGTCCATATTAACTCAAGATCATCGTCGTTCTTGCATAAAAGCCTATTTGATTCACGTATATCATCTTGTGTGTAAATATTCCTTAATCCTTGATAAATAGGCACAATATCTTGATCAATTTTATGGGGATTTATTTTCATAGTGTTCTTTAAAAAATAATGCCGTGTAAATTGTTCGTATTTTCTATGGTAAATTTCTCTAGCTTTAAAATAATTACCTTGGCTACCCAACTCTAGCTTTTTTAGTTCTTTATAGTCAGATGGAGAACCAGAGTTTGTTTCATATTTAACGACCATTATCTGATTGAAACGGTATTGGTGAATTGTCCTAAATAAATCACTGAATGAATCTTCAAGTTCATCCATGAGTTTGTCGAGTTTTGTATGTGTATATTGCGCTCTCCATGAAGTGAGAGCTATTGTGGCAACTATGGCACCAACAACTGTAGCAATACTTGCTAACGAAGAAAGTACCTTCGCAATACGTTCCAGCGTATCACCTTCGAAATTAAACAGCTGTCCAATAATAATGCCTGAAATAATTAACAAAGAAGATACTAATATATAAAATCGTATTGAATTCAAGTTGGACTCACTTTATTGGTACTGCTAACGCCGCCATTAAGCGGCAAATGGTGGTTGGCTAAAATTTGGAGCGCAGCGGAAAAAGCCAACCAGTATTTGTCCGTCTTGAATGCCTTTGTTATATTTTTTTACTAGGTATAAAAAACAACATAAAATTGACCACAGGTACACAAAATACTATTGTAAAAAGTTTATGAAAACCAATAGCGCTAACTCGTTTGTATGTTCTATGAATATACAATAGTAAAACTGCAAACATGGCGATAAAATCTAGATAATCACCTAGCATGAAAGTTGCAGTTTCTCCATTTACAACTTCACCACGCTTGATATCAAGAAGCCAAATAATTAACTCAACGCCGATGGGAAGTAAAATCCAGATCGACAGCATACTGCAAAAATAATCAAAACCAGAGTAATGAATTCTATTATTTATTGTATTTGTTGATTGTTGTTCCATAACCTCGTTACTACACAAAATATAACGCCCAATTCAGCTGCGCCGTAGGCGTCAGCTGGAATTGCTTGTGTACGCCCAGCATGGGCGTGAACTAATGAGGTGAAAGTCCTCTGTAGGAAGATCACCGTTTATTAACATGATGTTATTAAACGATAACTACTAGCGAATGGCAAGGGCTTATCCGTGA
>NZ_JAFEUN010000256.1 GCF_016900895.1 Parashewanella hymeniacidonis | reverse complement strand
TTGGTGAGGAAATCTGTAAGATTTACAACATTGCGTAGGTAAAAAAACAGAAAGTGTAGCTTCTTAGTTGAAGCCGCTTGTCATGCATAAAATTTAGGATACCAGACGATGTATTATTATTTTAGTGTTAAAAATCAGGTTAAATTTGAAATATAAATTTAACCTGATTACCCATGCGGAATATGGGTTACTATTAATCTTTATTCATTAATATTGCAGTTACCCTGCAATAGATTTAAATAAAGCTATAAGGCCGAAATTTTGCATGGAGGTCATTGCGATATGTCGATAGTTACAGAAAGTGGCCCACAAGCAACCTGTACTCATGAGCAATTACGAAATATTGTCGTACGCCAAATTTGGGGGAACGGCTTAGACCCTATTTATCCTAAGCTGACTATCGGCCAATATGAATATGATCTAATTACTCCATTCGACAGAACCTCCTTAAATGAGAACTTTTACACAAATAATCTATACAAAGGTGATTACTTCACCCCACAACCTTTCACAGTTCGAAGATGTGGGGTAGACGAAAAGCCCAACTGGATTCAAAGGACTTTCTTTAGGCGATTCAATAAAGAAGAAAGACAAAAACGCCAGCTAGAAAAAACATTGAATCAAATTCTCAAAGAAGAAAGCTATTGTGCATCCAGTTTATCAAACCCAATGCGTACCCTTATTAAAGACTGTATCAAAAGAGAGAAGCCTGCTCTATTTGATACCACAGAGCCACCTCTTCCGAACCAAGAACCTTCTACAAAAAAAGAACTCGAAGATTCACATTCTAGCCAAGCTACTGACAGTGACAATGACTCAGACAATCGTTTTGAAATCAGTTCCGTCACATTAAACAGTGAGTCACCTGCTAGCAGTCTTAGTACTACTTCAATACGAAGTAATTTGAACCAAGAATCTGACACCGATTCTACAATTGATGTAAATGTGCCAAGAAAAAATAGAGCTAATAGATACCAAGACTTTATTTTAGAAAGCGTGCAACTCCCTACTAGTAGTACTAACTTAACAACGTCGAGCTTTAAAGACAGATGTCCTGTCACTTTTCGGCCTTTAACACCTGAAAATACCCTCTGCATTGAATACCAAGGTACTAGAACATTACTCTCTAGAACTGCAGTAAGAAAGATAATTGTACAAAGAGAAGTCGCACTTGAGCACAAAAGCTTAAGTAATGCATTAAAAGGCGGAGTGCTTTGCCAAGTCACAAGTGATAATTATGATGTGCAGCCAGCAACAACTAGAGTAAGGCGATTTATACAGAGCTTACTTAATTGGTAAAATTAAAATGAGGCTTAAAAGCCTCTCTGTTTAAAAGTACTCAAAGTAAAAGGTAACATTACTTCTTACAAAAATACGCTTTCCCTACTACTGTGGTATTTGTTGTTCCTAATGAGCCATAGGCATTAAGTATTTTTCATATCTTGAATATAAACTACATTAGTGCCATGCTGATGCGCTTTGTTTCTCAGTTCATTTCGAGCACCAATCACCAAATCTTCATTCGGCGTAAGGTCACCCGTTAGAAAGTGGCTCATATCGTAATTCAAACTGCTCTGATAAACTTGTCTGAGTGTTTGCCTTTGAGATACTTTTCAAAATGGAAATTCTCAGTATAGTTAACCTAATTAGCAACAAGAAATGCTACGAAAGGGTTCGTCAATTGAGGTGGAAAGAAGGCGTTACTTGTCCA
>NZ_JAFEUN010000255.1 GCF_016900895.1 Parashewanella hymeniacidonis | reverse complement strand
GCTGATAAATAGCTCACTCACATCACAAAATTATTTCTGAGATATTTGCATATATAAGTAGCGTCGGGCTGGTTCAACAACCAGATAAGGCGCAGGCTGCGCTACGCCTATCCTTATTTATTAGATAAGGCGCAGGCTGCGCTACGCCTATCCTTATTTATTGGCGCAAGTTAGTTAGTGAAAGGGCATGCTTTATTTTGCACCATTTCGAAATGGTGAACCCTACAGAAAACACTACCGCTTATTTTACCGCGCAAACACTCTTTTCTGACACACTCAATAGTTGAGCTTTCTTGGCCAAGTAAATTATAGAAGTCTAAATCTAGCTTTCTTTGGTACTCGTTTCCTTCCAATGGTTTGAAACCAGACTCAGGTAAAAAAGCATCGTGTTTATAGTAATAGTTGAATGCTTCAATCAGCAACTCTATAGATACTTTTGATGAAATGGTATCAGCCGAAGCCACAATGCTTTCGATGGTTTGGTTATCTAAAGTTGATTCTAAATTGTTTTCTATAGCAAAAAGTGAATCCCCATCATCATTTACCTCCGATTCAGATAATTCATCTTCATCAATTATTACTGCAGGGGTCTTCCTTACCCATAATTTATTTTTTGGCAAGAACAACCAGCCTAACTCAAGGCCATCTTTTGCACGTAATAAAATTTCTTCGAGTGTTTCCATAATGTTTGATATTTGGTAGCGCCTAACGCCCGCCTTAACAGGCAAATTGTGGTTGGCTATAATTTTGGAGCGCAGCGACAAAAGCCAACCACAATTTGTCCTTGTTTAAGCGCTTGTTATATTTCAATTTAGCACACGTTTTGGAGACTCAATTTCTAAACCAATTTCGGCCTTTACACTTTTGAATTCGTCCTCTGAAATTACATTCTTATCCAGTAGCCATTGAAACTTATTTAACTCACTTTGAGGATCATTTTCATAATTAATAGAACCGTACCAATGTTTCCATTGCTTATTTCTACGAATAGATATTTCATCTAATATTTTAGAGTGTTGATCATCTTGGATTATAAATATACGACCTTTCTCGGCGTCAACAATTGTGTAGTTTGTAGTTTTAAACTTGTATACAACTAGACAAATAACTCCAAGCGTTAGCCACATTGAACCAGAAAAGCTACCAGATTCCATTAAGCGACTTACTATTTGGAAAACCCCAATCAATACCCATAACACTCCAACGTTTCGAAACCAATCATTCCTCTCTTCGAGTTCATCAAAACCATCATCAGAAATAGAACCATAGTCAGTTGAAAACGTTCTCTTTCCCGAAGAATCTTTAATTGAGTATTTTAATTTTTCATCGCCAAATTCAAATGATGTTTGATTAGATGATTTTTTCTGAGTTAACTCCATGACCGTCCTTGAAATATAACAGCTTATTAGAAGGAAAAAATCCTGCTTTTACACATCAGACCATTTCCTTTTCTATTTTTTTAATGTAACCAAATTAACATGAATAACTTCATGATTTCAATCACTAACAGAATATCAATAAAAATACTACGTGAGTGAAAGCGGGAATTAATCCTTTTTTCCGGTGGAAAGGAGGAATTTTTCAATTACTGTATAAATAAAAGGGCTATCCACTTAGCTGCACCAACCACTATATATTGTGGTTTAACGTCTTTCTTTGATAGCCCTATATGTTAATGGTTTTGTTACTATGGCTTGTTCCAACAGCCTATAAAATAAC
>NZ_JAFEUN010000254.1 GCF_016900895.1 Parashewanella hymeniacidonis | reverse complement strand
GCGATGCCCAATAAATGGTTTGATGAGCTGGGACTCTTTAACTTAGAAAAGGTACAAACGGGATATGTGTTCAGTACGAAGTAACTGAATAGAATTAAGCAGGAGCCGTATACGAGAACCGTACGTATGGTTCTGTGAGAGGGATGAGGCAGTGATGCCTCACCCTACTCGATGTTTATATAATACGCCGAATTCATATACTAAGTACCGTTTAGGATATGTATACCCATGATACCTGAAGATGCTCGATTTCAGCGAGAATGCACAGCTTGTTAATCAAGGCGATAGTGTGCGGCAATAGTGAGCGATTGTTAGCACTGGCAACAGTATATACGTAGTTCAGGTTACTTAACTTGAATGTCTTGATCTTAAAATAATGAGTGAAGATTAATAATAACTTAATGTTTTTCGCTTGTTCTCTTTGCCAAAAACGTGCGTTAATTGAACAGAATTTAATGTGTCTTGTCTTTGACAATTTAATGTGTCTTGTCTTTGACATTTTCTCGGCTGTATAGGGGGAGTGAAATGTTAACTGTTTCTAATTGTACAAATCCAACACCAAACACTTTCTCTGAAACTTCGTCGCCTGAAGAAATCGACATTACTCCTCTCTTCGAAAACAGTAATTATGAAAAAAGTAAAGATACCGTTATTCAACTCTATAATCATGCTCTACAGGGGGATGAAAGGTGTGTTGAACTGCTTCAAAATGTAGCAATCAGAAGAGATGAAATAGGTTTATTTGCTGAATCTAAATTACTTCAGATTATACAGAGTTCGATGGCCGATAAGGTGTGCTCACACCCTGCAGAAGTCGTTCAACGTTGTGCTCAAAAAGTGGTTATGACGGGATTGCTGACTGAGGGTAAGCAAAGGCTTATTGATATTAATGCACTCTATCAAACTGATATTTTAAAATTAGCCGGAACGGTGTTACCAGGAAAATCAGTAGATTCAATCCCTGAAGTTATTAAATCAGAAATCGCACGAACAGGGTGTAAATTTGAGGGACAACCAAGGAATGATTTGCCTACTTCATGGGTTCCTAGTGCACAGCCTAAGTGTCGCATTGCATATTTAAATCAGTTTACTAATACTTGTCCTGAAAGATGTGCAGTTTTTATTGCGAAGAGATTCGGCTGCAATTGTGAGTTTACGCATTTTAATTCGAACAATACTGGTCAGATAGATATTTTTCCTCCATTAACCAAATACTCCGAACCTTCCGATCGTGATATTCTCTTTACTGATGGACGTAACGCTAACTCGGTTATGAAATTATTGGGTACGTTGGATAGAAATGGAACCTATATCATGCGAACAGGTGAGAATGATGATGGTGGCCATTATCAATGTTTATATCATGATCATGGAGAGTGGCATGTTTATGATTCGATGAAAAACCGAGCCGCGATACGAATGACGTCGAATGGAGGCTTAACCAATGCGGGGAAAGCCATCATGATCGATGAGCATGGTAACTGGGGAGCAAATGATGGGCAGAGGTCGATAGCTATCGCTCAAGTTACTAAGGAAGGAGTGATGGCCTTTATTCATTTCATCAAAGATTGGAGGAATTTCGGCGAAGAAGTTGCAATTAGGAATTTATCTCCAAGGCATGAACAATTGGTATAATTTATTGAGTGAACTTTGAATCCTTCGAAATTAAGTCAGATATCATGGGCGTAAAAGTTAGAGTAAATAACACCTACCACGGCAAGATCATTAAAATTGAACTTTTTTGAAGGTTTGTGATCAGATCAATCAAACTTAGCTACATGATAATGAAATGGAACCTTCTACTTTTTTACAGCACTTCGACAAAATCAATGATC
>NZ_JAFEUN010000253.1 GCF_016900895.1 Parashewanella hymeniacidonis | reverse complement strand
TTGTAGTGAAATTGATGCAAAATCTAAGAAATCTTGCTTTTGGGGTACGGCTCTGAATTTTGCGTAAATCAGATGCCGTACATTTTAACTCTTGAAATGGATTTTTTCAGAACCGACTATTTATAAAGTAAAAAAGGGTGAAGACAATGCTCCACCAAAAGTAACAATTAAAACACCCTTTGCGCCCAACGTGCTAAGCCTGAGGTCACAGAGCCAAAGTGATCACCAATAATAATTTCAGTTTCTGGGAATACGGTTTTGATTTGTTGATAAATCGCAGGACTTTTTGCTGTACCACCTGTGATATAGATTAGCTCAGGTGTTGCACCACTTTCATCCACCGCTTGGCACATTAAGTTTTCCACTTTTTGCAATGGAATCGTGATCGCCTGTTCAAGTTGTTGCTGATTTAATTCAACCGATAATGCGTCTTCAACAAACCCTAAATCAGCGTGACATGCCGATGCATCTGATAGCTGAATTTTACTTTTTTCAGCCTGCTTAACTAAACGGTAACTCAACTGTTCTTCTCTCAATTTTTGTAAACGTTTTAGTTTTTCAGGTTCCTGTGCGTCTCGCAATAACTCGTTAATGAGGGTCTTGGTGCTCAGTTCAATAAAGGCGCGTTGGGCGCTGACATCATTCACCGCTACCGCATTCCAAAACACTTTATTGGGCATGGTTTTACCATCACCGAGCTTACTTTCGCTGCCAAACTCTGGCATCAAACCTTTCATTGCAAAGGCGATATCGAGGTCGTTACCACCAATACGCTGACCACTGTGGCCTAAGCAATCGGCTTTACGATCGCTTTGGTGGCTGCGCTTAGGTGACATATTCACCATTGAGCAGTCAGTAGTACCACCGCCGACATCGACCACGAGTACGGTTTTGTCTTCGTTTAATGAGGCTTCAAAATCCATCGCAGCAGCGAGGGGTTCGAATAAGAAGATAACTTGTTCAAACCCTGCTCTTTTGGCCGCAGCAGATAAAATGGCTTCGGCTTGTTGGTTACTGTCTTCACCACCAATGGCTTGAAAGTTAACGGGACGACCAATAACGGCATGAGTGATGTTTTCAGTCAGCGATTGCTCTGCTTGCACTTTTACGTGCTGCATCATCAACGTCACAATATCTTCGAATAACGCCATTTGCTCTGGGCGTAAGCCTACTGCGCCTAAAAATGATTTTGGCGAACGCACATAAAAGCCTTCTTCTGGCATTTCAAGATATTGCTCAAATGCCGCTTGACCGATAAACACGGTTTGCTCATTAGCGTCTAAATCAAGTTCGTGACGAGCTTGACGAGCACGACTTAGCTGCGCTGAGCGTAACTTTGCGTATTCGGCTTGCTGAACTTTAGGTAAGTTTCGGTACACCGCTTCTGCGATAAGATCTCGGTCTAACGCATACAGCGTCGACATGATATAAGGGCTACTTTCAGCCAAAGGTAACAGCTCTACTTGGCCATTGTTAAGAATGCCCATTGAGCAATTGGCACTGCCGTAGTCGAATCCAACAAACATTTTTACCCATCCCGAATTGATAAAAAGGTCGGATAAGATACAGCAATCGCATCTAATTGTCTTGGGGGTTTTTTGATCCTAAAAAACGCAGGTAACCATTCACCAAGCCCCTCTTGTTTTTTGTGAAACAAGTCACTTGATCTAACATTGTTACTTGAACGATCTTTTTATGGTGTTTTTATGTACACATGAAAAAATGCTTCGAGAAAGATGCTCCACAACCTGCCAATTTGAAAGATGCTAATTTGCTGATTCAAGAGTTATGGCAAAAACTTCGGGAATACGAAGATAGGTTAAAGCAGTCTTCTCAGAA
>NZ_JAFEUN010000252.1 GCF_016900895.1 Parashewanella hymeniacidonis | reverse complement strand
GTAGCCCTTGTAGTGACACCCTTTTATCGTCTTCCTAATTGTTGTTATGGCTTGGGTTGAGGTTTTTAGCCCTTCCCTATGAAAGTAATGTTTACACACGCTCATCAATTCCGTGCTTATAGAATGATTAACTGTTATGGCGTTAAAGAATGCTTTTAACGCGCTTGCGGACGGCAGACCTTTGTGGCGGCACATACTGGCCACCGCAGCCAGCTTTGTCTTGCACAAGCGGCGGGTCGCACCTTTTAAATGCTCATCTTTGAAGAATATTTTCATTGCCGCTGGCGTGGGCAGACCTTTTTTGCGGCACATACTGGCCA
This sequence comes from Parashewanella hymeniacidonis, assembly GCF_016900895.1. Lineage (GTDB taxonomy): Bacteria > Pseudomonadota > Gammaproteobacteria > Enterobacterales > Shewanellaceae > Parashewanella > Parashewanella hymeniacidonis. The sequence continues at coordinate 1,552 of NZ_JAFEUN010000252.1, read as the reverse complement.
CCGCAGCCAGCTTTGTCTTGCACAAGCGGCCGTTATCACCTTTTAAATACTCAGCAGTGAAGAATGTGTTCAGCGCCGCTGGCGTAGGCAGACCTTTTTGGCAGCACATACTGGCCACCGCAGCCAGCTTTGTCTTGCACAAGCGGCCGTTATCATCTTTTAAATGCTCATCTTTGAAGAATGTGTTCAGCGCCGCTGGCGTAGGCAGACATTTTTGGCGGCACATACTGGCCACCGCAGCCAGCTTTGTCTTGCACAAGCGGCCGTTATCACCTTTTAAATACTCAGCAGTGAAGAATGCTTTCATTGCCGCTGGCGTGGGCAGACCTTTTTGGTGGCACATACTGGCCACCGCCTTCAGCCTTGTCAGGCACAAGCGGCCGTTTTCATCTTTTAAATGCTCATCTTTGAAGAATGTGTTCAGCGCCTCTGCCATGGGCAGACCTTTTCGGCAGCACATACTGGCCACCGCCTTCAGCCTTGTCAGGCACAAGTTACGTCCATCTTTCAGATGATTATCGTTGAAGAATGCTTCCAGTGCCGTTGGTGTGGGCAGACCTTTTTGGCAGCACATACTGGCCACCGCCTTCAGCTTTGTCAGGCACAAGCGGCCGTTATCATCTTTTAAATGCTCATCTTTGAAGAATGTGTTCAGCGCCTCTGCCGTGGGCAGACCTTTTCGGCGGCACATACTGGCCACCGCCTTCAGCCTTGTCAGGCACAAGCGGCCGTTATCACCTTTTAAATGCTCATCTTTGAAAAACATTTCCATTGCCTCTGCCATGGGCAGACCTTTTTTACAGCGCATACTGGCCACCGCAGCCAGCTTTGTCTTGCACAAGCGGCCGTTATCACCTTTTAAATACTCAGCAGTGAAGAATGTGTTCAGCGCCGCTGCCGTGGGCAGACCTTTTCGACCGCACATACTGGCCACCGCCTTCAGCCTTGTCAGGCACAAGTTACGTCCATCTTTCAGATGATTATCGTTGAAGAATGCTTTCATTGCCTCTGCCGTGGGCAGACCTTTTTGACAGCACACACTGGCCACCGCAGCCAGCTTTGTCTTGCACAAGCGGCCGTTTTCATCTTTTAAATGCTCATCTTTGAAGAATATGTTCAGCGCCTCTGCCGTGGGCAGACCTTTTTGGCGGCACATCGACATAACGTACGATAATTGAGGATGTTTAGCTATACACTCAATATCACTGTCGGATAGGTTTGCAAAGGCTGTTATTGCGCGTTTATTATCTTTAAATAGACCTTCAAACGCCGTCAGCTTTACCTTGCCAGTTGTTATAAATGTTATAGCCTTCTCGATGGTTTCAGGTTCTAGTTGGTCAGGAAGTTGAGTAAATAAAGGTTTGAGTTCTTTTTTAAGCTTTTCTGTATCTAAAACCAATTTATCTCGCTTGCTATTTTGCCGCTTTTTCTGGGAGCTAGGGGGAGCTCCTGCCTCTAAAGCCAGTTTCGCTCGCTTGGTCTTCTGCCGATTTTTCTGGGAGCTAGGGGGGACTCTTGGTCTTTTGTGTCCCCGCTTCAAAACGTCACCTTG
>NZ_JAFEUN010000251.1 GCF_016900895.1 Parashewanella hymeniacidonis | reverse complement strand
AAGAATGCTTTTAACGCGCTTGCGGACGGCAGACCTTTTAGGCCGCACATACTGGCCACCGCCTTCAGCTTTGTCAGGCACAAGCGGCGGGTCGCACCTTTTAAATGCTCATCTTTGAAGAATGCTTTCAGCGCCGCTGGCGTGGGCAGACCTTTTTGGTAGCACATACTGGCCACCGCCTTCAGCCTTGTCAGACACAAGTTACGTCCATCTTTCAGATGATTATCGTTGAAGAATGCCTTCAGTGCCGTTGGTGTGGGCAGACCTTTTCGGTGGCACATACTGGCCACCGCAGCCAGCCTTGTCTTGCATAAGCGGCCGTTTTCATCTTTTAAATTCTCATCTTTGAAGAATTTGTTCAGCGCCGCTGGCGTAGGCAGACCTTTTCGGTGGCACATACTGGCCACCGCCTTCAGCCTTGTTAGGCACAAGTTACGTCCATCTTTCAGATGATTATCTTTGAAGAATGCTTTCATTGCCGCTGCCGTGGGCAGACCTTTTTGGCCGCACATACTGGCCACCGCAGCCAGCTTTGTCAGGCACAAGCGGCCGTTTTCATCTTTTAAATGCTCATCTTTGAAGAACATTTCCATTGCCTCTGCCGTGGGCAGACCTTTTTTACAGCGCATACTGGCCAACGCCTTCAGCCTTGTCAGGCACAAGCGGCCGTTTTCATCTTTTAAATACTCAGCAGTGAAGAATGTGTTCAGCGCCTCTTGTGTGGGCAGACCTTTTTCGCAGCACATACTGGCCACCGCCTTCAGCTTTGTCAGGCACAAGCGGCCGTTTTCATCTTTTAAATACTCAGCAGTGAAGAATGTGTTCAGCGCCACTGGCGTGGGCAGACCTTTTTGGCAGCGCATACTGGCCACCGCAGCCAGCTTTGTCAGGCACAAGTTACGTCCATCTTTCAGATGATTATCGTTGAAGAATGCCTCCAGTGCCGTTGGTGTGGGCAGACCTTTTTGACCGCACATACTGGCCACCGCCTTCAGCTTTATCAGGCACAAGCGGCCGTTTTCATCTTTTAAATACTCAGCAGTGAAGAATGTGTTCAGCGCCGCTTGCGTAGGCAGACCTTTTCGGCGGCACATACTGGCCACCGCAGCCAGCTTTGTCAGGCACAAGTTACGTCCATCTTTCAGATGATTATCGTTGAAGAATGCTTTCATTGCCTCTGCCGTGGGCAGACCTTTTTGGCCGCGCATACTGGCCACCGCAGCCAGCTTTGTCAGGCACAAGCGGCCGTTTTCATCTTTTAAATGCTCATCTTTGAAGAACATTTCCATTGCATCTGCCGTGGGCAGACCTTTTTCGCAACACATACTAGCCACCGCCTTCAGCCTTTTCTTGCACAAGCGGCCGTTTTCATCTTTTAAATGCTCATCTTTGAAGAATGTGTTCAGCGCCGCTGGCGTGGGCAGACCTTTTCGACGGCACATACTGGCCACCGCCTTCAGCCTTGTTAGGCACAAGTTACGTCCATCTTTCAGATGATTATCGTTGAAGAATGCTTTCATTGCCGCTGCCGTGGGCAGACCTTTTTGGCGGCACATACTGGCCACCGCAGCCAGCTTTGTCTTGCACAAGCGGCCGTTATCACCTTTTAAATACTCAGCAGTGAAGAATGTGTTCAGCGCCGCTGGCGTGGGCAGACCTTTTCGGCGGCACATCGACATAACGTATGATAATTGAGGATGTTTAGCTATACACTCAATATCACTGTCGGATAGGTTTGCAAAGGCTGTTATTGCGCCTTGATTATTTTTAAATAGACCTTCAAACGCCGTCAGCTTTACCTTGCCAGTTGTTATAAATGTTATAGCCTTCTTGATGGTTTCAGGTTCTCGTTGGTCAGGAAGTTGAGTAAATAAAGGTTTGAGTTCTTT
>NZ_JAFEUN010000250.1 GCF_016900895.1 Parashewanella hymeniacidonis | reverse complement strand
AATTTACTAGAGTAATCATGAGCGGTGGTTTCAGGGTCTTTTTTACAAACTATATTCTCGCAAACCCTGCTCATGATTTCGAATAATTAAGCTCAGTTCATAAAACTGTCCGAACTATTGTAATAAACAAGAAAGATTAAAAAAGAAAAACAGCTGTGGATAACTCGACGTTTCTTTGTAATTTCGGAGTAAGAACCCTTCTTAGGGGCTCTGCCCCTGCCAGCCCTTCCCCTCACTTCGTTCGTTTCCGGCATACTCCAAGAGCAATAATGCCTCGCCATTTCCTAGCTGCTTTGCATCTAGGGGCGAAGAATTAACAGCTTTAGACTGGAGGATGGTTTTGTCTTCGACCGTTAAACCCTATCTAAGCCGCAGGCTGGTTTCCCTGCGGGGCTTGTCGCTTTGCGACGGCTTAGCAAGGAAAATATTCAAATTGAGTTGATTTTGTTACATTATCAAGATATTAACGACTAAAACCATGCCCTCGTTCAGATTCATTGTTTAATTTAATCGTCTTTTGTCGTTGATCGATTATTTGCTTAACTTGCTGATTTGATCGCTCAAGCATTTCACTTCCCAACGAAGTTTGTTGTTTTGATCCAAGGTATGATTGAACATCTCTTGCAAAGCTTGTTGTGATTGTTCTAAGGCGCTCTGTTGCTTGCTGAACTCGTTCTCCAAACGCTTTAATGCGTTCAACAAATGGGTTTCCAGTTCGGTCATTTAATACCCCTTTATCACTCGATAATCGCTGTTTTCCCCGTAGGCTCTGGCTTTCAAATCGATCTGCACACACTTGCGGCTCTTCTTGCCACAAGTCGCTAGATTGATCTTGCCCCCCTGTTGTTCCAGATCGTTCACGCCCTGCTGCAGGATCATGATCTCTTCGGTCAAGTAACGCATCGTTGCCCAATTGCCGAACCAAAGTCCGGCTGAGAGGCTCAGAGCTATCAAGAACGGCCAGAGTATTCGACTCCTGAGTAATCGCCATGAGAGGCCGCTGCGTTGCTTGTGGATATCGTTTTTGATGGTATTCAGTTCTTGCTGATATGTGACGCTCAACTCTTGCCTCAAATCGCTGAGCTGCTGCTGGATCAGGTTTTGAATAATCTCGCTTTCCTTGGCGTGCTGGGCTTTCAATCGCTGTACTAAGTTCGAATCTTTCTCCATACAGGGCTCCTTTAAGTCGCCAACGTTGGTTGGTTTGGGGATCACAGACGGTGATATAATCCTTCCCCGTTCGGGTTACGGTGAGTTCGAGTTCATTTATCTGTTCAATTAGGTCGTCACGACTCCTAATTGCCCCCTCAGTGGCTCTTTGAGTGAGTATTGCGTATTGCTGTTCTTGGGTTGTCAGAAGCGCTTAGAGAGCGTCTGAGAGACTCTGCGGTTATTTTGAGTTCATGATCGGGAATCGCGATATTTCGCATTCGATCAGGGTCGTCTGGATCGGAGAGTCCGTAACGGGCATTTATTTCGCTACGAAAATCGTCAAAATGCTGTTGAGTTCTCTCCCCTGGTGGCTTGATGTTGAGGCTGTTACCGGTACTGAGTTCGACTCTTGGGGTGACGAAATGGAGTTCGTGATGTCCTGCATGGGTATAACGTACCCAGAGGATGTTGTATTGATCCGCATAGAGACCGGCAAACGCCATTTGCTCAAACCGTTCAATAATGGCGTTTTCTTGCTTTGGCGTTATCTTTTCATTTGGTGCGAACGACAACACGCCGGAGGTGTATTTGTGTTTAAATTCGAGGCTATCGATGAGGTGTTTGGTGTTTTCTGGTGAGCCACGAACGACTTGAGGAGGATGGCCCTGTCTCTTGATCAGATCTCAGAGCATTTCTCCGTCAGCTAGCATTTCTTTCGCCATCCTATATCCAACGACATAAGATTGAAGGGTATCCCAACCTTCCCAAATCGTTTCCCAGCCTGC
>NZ_JAFEUN010000025.1 GCF_016900895.1 Parashewanella hymeniacidonis | reverse complement strand
TTGTGGAGCATCTTTCTCGAAGCATTTTTTCTTTTTCATGTGTACATAAAAACACCATAAAAAGATCGTTCAAGTAACAATGTTAGATCAAGTGACTTGTTTCACAAAAAACAAGAGGGGCTTGGTGAATGGTTACAAGTGAAGAGCTTAAGGATGTTGAAATAGCATGTCGTGACGTCAAAGGAGCTAAAATACCTTTTCAAGCGTATCAAACTCATTTAGATCAACACATAACTTTTCTACAAACAGACACAGAAAGTGATTCATCTAATAATAGCGTGGCAGCTAAATCACCTTATCAAATAAGAAGAATTGGTCGCGGCGAAGGCTCTGAATATGAGGTAAGCACTTCGCTCCCCCATCCTTATGGACAAGATCACTTACCAATTAGTGACTCAATCGGTCCCGCCCCTGCCATTGATGAACAAGAAACACCATCGGAGAGTGAGTTAATTAACCTGAATAGCGAGGTTACCGAGCAAACCTTAATAGACGCTGCCTCTTTCACTACTCAACATTACTATATGATGTTACGAGGATAATCGTCTGAGTAATAAAAAACCTTAATGAAGGCTTTAACGTAATAAAGCCTTTATTTACTTCGCTAACAAAAGAATTTTATGAGTAGTTATAGATTTACAAGAAGTTAATCTTGCTTAATATAAGGCTTTTTATCAATACACAATTATTTTTATCAGCGATAATAAAGTTAAGTGTTAAGAAGCTAATGAGTTAAGGTGGTAAAGTATGGCTGGATTAACCTTCAATACTAACGAAGCAATTAACTTTCAATTAGGCATCACCAAAGGTAACGTTGAAAAACTCGTATCGTTTGCCGATGAAGCAATCGCTCGTAAAAGTGAGTGGCAAGATGTTACTTTTGAAATGCCAAACGGCAAGGTTAAAAAATTCCAAGTAAAATTTGACGTTGTTGATGGTAAAAAAACCGTATCGACAAGACGCAATTCAAAGCTTGCCACCCTGAGCCGAACATCTTTTATTAATAAGTTCTTTGGGAGATTTAGAAGATCTGATACCAAAGCATTTGATAAAGCAGCTGGTGACGTAATAAAACGTTACACCTTAACTAGACATAGTATTACAAATAACCCAAGCCAAAAAGCAGCCCACGAGCATTTCCTTGGCAAAACTGAATTACAAGCTGTAAAACCTTTTATAAACGAAAATGGATATACTTCAGTTATGGCTCCATCAAACGTTTTAAAAGAGTTAGCCGAAAGTCAACCAAGTGATGAGCATATTGCATTAGTTTTCGATTTAGACAGCACCTTATACACTGAGGGTGACTACATTTTTGATAGCACTCAAAACGTTAAGTCACTAGACCCTGAATTGCCAGAGATGCTAAGAACACTAAAAGAAAAACATAAAAACTTACGTATTTTCATTAATACTCAGACCCCCATAGACGCAGAAGATTTAATGAGTGAGAAGCTCAACAAATGTGGTTATAATCCAGCTCTCTTTGACTTTAAACTTATGAGAGGAGATACGGAACTGAAGTATAATGGGCAACGAGCTCACACTAAATGTGAGCGCTTACTTTCAGCATTTGAGGAATTAAAGAAACAAGGCTGGGAGCCTGCAAAAGTTAAGTTCTTCGATGATAATGATGGAGAATTGAGATGTATGAAAAGTGACCTCGAATCAACGAAAATTCCACTCGACTGTTATCAAGTACACGCTGCTAAACATTTTTCTGATTATGGAAAATTAATATCAAGGAGTGCGCAAGAAACTGTAAAGCGCGGCCATTCAGAAACTCAAGTAAATTGCCAAGACTTAATCAACAAAGCCGAAGCTAAAACTCAGCATTACTATTACATGCTCAGAGGCTAATTTTTATTTCCATTTAAAAAGGCGATATTCAAAACAATATCGCCTTTTCCAATTTTAGAGCAACTGAAACCTAAGGCTCAATCCAAATCTCATCACTTTCATGTGGTTTACCTTGCTCAATAGCAATTTCCACACGGCGATTTCGAGCACGATTAATTGGATTGGTATTTGGAACCAGCGGTGCTGTTGAAGCTAACCCCACAACCTTCAAACGTTGCTCATCAAAACCATCTGCTTTTATCATCTCATGTGCAACAGAAAGCGCACGTTTACTCGAAAGCTCCCAGTTTGAACTGTAGAGTTCATTACTTACTCGATAGTCATCCGTATGACCCGAAACCGTAATAATGCCAGGTACATCCTTCAACAACGAGCCAACCTTTCGCATTATGGGTCTAAATCTTGGTTGTAGAAAACCAGAGCCAGAAGCAAAAGCACCTTTTTCACGAATACGAATAATGATCTGCTGACCAAGCGATTCAAGTTCAATAGCACCATCTTCAATTTGCTGTTCGAGTTGCTTAGCGAGTTTCTTTAACTGCTCATTTATTTGTTCTTGATTCGCAGCTGAATCAGCCGTTTCTTTCTTTTCCGCTTCTTGTTGCGCTGTAGATGATGCATCACCACCACGGCGTTCGCCACGTTGATCTTGCACACCACCAGCGCTGTCTGATTCCCCCTCTTGGAAGTTCAGCATCGGCTCAGTCATTTCGCTGGTTTGTTGGTTAATCACTTCAATTGGAGTTGGATCAGGTCTCCCCGGACGAAATTCAAGCGCAATGACCGAAGTACCTTTAGGTATGTCTTTTACTTCAATTTTATTTTGCACACCAAAAGCATATTTCATAGAACCAGAGAGCTGCTTAAACTTAAGCACGTCCATCTCTGAAAACGCTAATAGCAGTACGAAAAAGCACATCAGTAGCGACATTAAGTCTGCAAATGTTGCCAACCACATTGGAGCGCCCGGTGGCGGGCAGTCGCACCCTTTTTTAGCCATGGGTTACTCCTCAGCGCTGCCTTCGCCGCGTTTTTTCTCTGCCAGATAGCTCTTAAGGAAACCTTCTATCACACGTGGGTTTTGACCATCTTGAATAGCAAGTACCGCATCCATGATCAGGCTGCGATTACGCATTTCTTCGTTCATACGTAAAGCAAGCTTATCAGCAATAGGAATCGCAACCATGTTTGCCACCATTGCACCATAAAGCGTCGTTAGAAGTGCTACCGCCATTGAAGGACCAATGGACTTTGGGTCATCCATATTTTGTAACATGGCCACTAAGCCGACGAGGGTACCAATCATTCCCATCGCAGGTGCGACATCACCTAAGGCGGTGAAAATTTTAACGCCTGATTTATGGCGTTCTTCGGTAAGTGCAATATCTTTTTCTAATGCAGCACGTACCACTTCACCGTCATGACCATCGACCAACATATCGACGGCTTTTTGCATAAATGGGTTTGTGATTGTCGCTTCTTCTAAAGCTAAAAATCCCCCTTTACGAGCAGCATCAGCCATCGTTACTGATTGTTCTATCAGATCTTCAGGTTTATCCAACTTGAAAATAAAGGCTTTAATTGCAATTTTAATTGCGCCCAAAAATTGCCCTAAATTGAACTTCATCATTACCACGAATAATGAACCAAATAGAACAATTAGAATTGACGCTACATCTACAAACGCCCCAATGCCACTTTCAGTGGTCGCCATTGAGCCTAAAACAAAACCAAATGCGCCTAAAATTCCAATTAGTGTTGCTAAATCCACAACTTATCCTCGCCAAAAACTGCGTGATTTCCTTTTGCCTTACTTACGTTAGACTGGTAGAACCACAAAAAACTGCAGCGTATTGTACTTAAAAGCTCGCTGCGAGTCTCAACTAAAAAACAACTCCATGTTCACAATTTGTGCAAACAGTTTACAAATCACGCGACTATTATTGTTATTACTAATTACACCTATCAATCTTTTTATCGGTCAAAATAACCTCAAGTTTAGGTAAAAATCATTAAAACAGCTTTTTTTTCTTTTTTACCTCATTTTGTGATTAAAATTTCTTCGGCTAAATTTGACCCTAAGCACTCGCTGATATACTTTGTGCATCGCATACCATAAGGAAACTTCATCGTGGCAAAGAAAACAGAAAACTTAAGTTTTGAAGAGTCTATTTCTGCACTTGAGCAAATAGTTGCTGAACTAGAAAAAGGCGATATTCCACTCGATAAAGCTCTGTCCCAATTTGAACAAGGTATTGCGCTTGTTCGTCAAAGTCAAAGCAAGCTCGAACAAGCACAACAAAAGGTATCTGTTCTGCTTCAGGAAGATGGCAAAGCTAAATTAAAGCCATTTATCGAAGAGGAATAATTTGAGTGGCTGACACAGAATTAAAAGTTTCACTGGCATCTTACCAACAACGTGTAAATCAGATCATTGAATCTCATATCGATGCGTTACCTAATCATGCGCCAAGACTAAAAGAAGCAATGAAGTATTGCACCGTGCTTGGCGGCAAACGCATTCGTCCTTTTTTGGTATACAGCATTGGTGAAATGTTGAATGTTAAGCTCGAACAGCTTGACGCCTGTGCTGCTGCAATTGAATGCATTCATGCCTATTCACTTGTGCACGATGATTTACCTGCAATGGACGATGACGACTTAAGACGTGGTCAACCAACTGTTCATATTGCGTATGATGAAGCAACAGCAATTCTAGTCGGCGATGCATTACAGTCACTCGCCTTTGAAGCGCTTACCCATGATGACAGTGGGCTTTCAGCGTCTCAACAACTTAGTATGCTAAAAGTTTTATCCAAGGCTGCTGGCTATTCGGGTATGTGTGGTGGCCAGGCCATCGATCTAGCCTCAACCAATAAACGTATTGATTTAGATGAACTTTCTGAACTGCACGCATTAAAAACCGGCGCTTTGATCTCGTGTGCTGTAGAACTGGCCTTAATCGCATCAGACGCAGAAAAAAATACCAAAGAATCACTGAGAACTTTTGCTAAAAAAATAGGGTTAGCTTTCCAAGTACAAGATGATATTTTAGATATCACATCAACAACAGAAGAGCTGGGTAAACCTCAAGGTTCTGACACTGACGCAAATAAAAGTACCTTTCCGTCACTATTAGGTTTAGAACAAGCAAAACTGACAGCAGAACAATTAATTAATGACGCACTATCAGCGTTGGCTGATTTACCCTACAATAGCAAAATTATTGAAGATTTTGCCCAATATCTCGTGGCGCGTCGAGTATAAAAAAGTCAAAGACCCTTTATATGAGTGTGGATATCAATCAATTTCCAGTATTAGCAAAAGCGAATACTCCAGAAGAATTAAGACAGCTTCCTAAAACGCAGCTGCCACAACTTGCGGATGAATTACGTGAGTTTTTATTAAAATCTGTGGGTAAATCCAGTGGTCATTTTGCCTCAGGTCTTGGAACCGTCGAGCTGACTGTTGCTTTGCACTACGTTTACAAAACACCTTTCGATCGCCTAATTTGGGATGTGGGGCATCAAGCATACCCACACAAAATCCTTACCGGTCGCAGAGATAGAATGCACACCATTCGTCAAAAAGATGGTTTGCATCCTTTTCCTTTCCGCGAAGAAAGCGAATACGATACCTTTAGTGTTGGCCATTCAAGCACTTCTATCAGTGCCGCTTTGGGAATGGCCATCGCAGCCGAAAAAGAACAAGCAGGACGCAAAGTCGTTTCTGTTATTGGTGACGGTGCGATTACGGGTGGCATGGCGTTTGAAGCCATGAACCACGCAGGTTCGTTACACAACGATATGTTAGTTGTGTTAAATGACAATGAGATGTCAATTTCGGAAAACGTTGGTGCGCTCAACAATCACCTTGCGCAAATCATGTCTGGTCGTTTTTATGCCAATATTCGCGAAGGCGGCAAAAAAGCCCTTCAAGGCATGCCAATGGTCAAAGAAATGGTTCGCCGTACTGAAGAGCACCTCAAAGGTATGGTGGTTCCGGGGACATTATTCGAAGAGCTTGGCTTTAACTATATAGGCCCAATTGACGGTCATGATGTTGAAGCGTTAGTTGACACCCTCAGTAACATGCGCAACCTCAAAGGCCCTCAGTTCTTACATATCATGACTAAAAAAGGTCGTGGTTATGAGCCCGCAGAGAAAGACCCTATCGGTTGGCATGCTGTACCGAAGTTTGACCCAAGCGAATTTAAAAAACCAGCGTCAGCACCTTCAAACCCAACTTTCTCGCAAGTTTTCGGTAAATGGTTGTGTGATGTTGCTGAAAAAGATGAAAAGCTATTAGCGATTACTCCAGCGATGCGTGAAGGTTCTGGCATGGTTGAGTTCTCTCAACGCTTTCCTAAACAGTACTTCGATGCTGCAATTGCTGAACAACATGCCGTAACTCTAGGTGCAGGATTTGCCACTGAAGGATATGGAGCGGTTGTTGCCATATACTCTTCCTTCCTGCAGCGTGGTTATGATCAGCTCATTCATGATGTAGCAATTCAGAATTTACCTGTTTTATTTGCCATCGATCGTGGTGGTATTGTTGGGGCAGACGGTGAAACCCATCAAGGTGCATTCGACTTAAGCTATCTGCGCTGTATTCCAAACATGGTTATCATGACACCATCGGACGAAAACGAGTGTCGTCAAATGCTTTACACTGGCCACCAATACACTGGTGGACCTACTGCTGTACGCTATCCAAGAGGCAGTGCTACAGGTGCAGAGCAAGTAGAGGAAATGACAAGGTTACCCATAGGAAAAGGCCAGATTGTTCGAGAAGGCCAAAAGATTGCGATTTTAAACTTCGGCACAATCTTAGCCTCCGCTAAAACTGCTGCTGAAGCCTTAAACGCTACTGTTGCTGATATGCGTTTTGTAAAACCACTAGATGAAGAGCTGATTACGCAGCTTGCATCAGAGCATGACGTATTAGTCACCATTGAAGAAAACGCCATCGCTGGCGGCGCAGGTTCGGCTGTTTTAGAGTTTTTAAATAAAAATAAAATTCTAAAGCCAGTATTACAAATTGGTATTCCAGACGAGTTTATTAAGCACGGTGCAACCAATCTAGTGTTAGAAGAGTTAAAATTAGATGCAAAAGGCATTGAGCAACAAATCACTGATTATTTAGCTTAAGTTAATCTATAAAAATGCCTAGGCATTGATTCTAGGCTTTTTTATTTCTAATTTTGAACAAATACTGACTACCTCGTAAGCAGTTGATTCTATATGCTGAAAATCTCGCCAATTCAGGGATGACAACTTAAAGTAAACTTCGTATACTTCAACTCGCTTCGGTAATTCATTATCAAAGTAGGCCCCTTAGCTCAGTTGGTTAGAGCATACGACTCATAATCGTCAGGTCCACAGTTCAAGTCTGTGAGGGGCCACCATTAATTCAATACATAAGAGCCTGCAATAGCAGGCTTTTTTGTTTCTAAAACCTTTCAAATAGTTCACAAGTTCAATAGCCGTTTTTGCTCTGTGCTACCTCTGTGCTACCAATTAATTTAGCACAAATGATCTTCAGAGCACTACCACTCTTTAAAACTCTAATTTTTATCAGCACCAATACTATAAAGTTGTGATTTCTTATGATACTTTCTTGATAAGAATTAGCACGATAGAGTGCTTTAAATAAAATCAGCGTTTCATTACTGCTGATAAAACGAAACTGAGTATTCAGTTAATTCACCCAAGGGGCATATTCCTCTTGGGATGAATATGCCTTAGATACACTAAGGAGTTTTAGAGTGAATAAATCAAGAAAAGTCGAGGCTGTTGGACAATACGTATCATCTGCCTTTCGAGTTTTAGGAATTGGGATATCTTGCATTCCGTTTCTTGCAACACTAATAGAACCAACAAAAGAGTGGGAGAGCCTTGCTGTGCCACCTATTGCACTATGGACTGTTGGTCTTTCCTTAGTCATTTTAGGTAGTTTTATTAGATATAAAACTCTCAGAAGTATCGAAACTGATATTGAAGGTTAATCTTGCCTAATCAGTTTTCTTAACTCAACAATCTCAAAGCCTAGTTTAACTAGGCTTTTTAATCCGTTAGCGAAAAGCAAAAACTAAATGATGAGAATATATGGACTGGTTATTGACAGTAAAATTCATTGCCGCTGCTATAGGTATTTTTACAGCATGGAAGTCTCTACAAGATATTTTTAATAATAAAAAGAGTAATCTAAGAGAGGAATATAAGTTTGCAAAAGCGTTCTTTGAAGACCTAAAAGCAGATGATTTACATCCTTACGTTTTAACTAAAGGTTATCAAGCTATAGCTGGTACTACATCACTTACAAATGCTGAAATAGAGTACATTTTGTCTTTAAAAAATCCTTTACAGTGTCTTAGAGATTTTAATTTGTCCAAGAATATATTTGAAAAGCTAGAAACTACAGGAGACTTAAGCTTGATTTACAAGCCAAAGTACTCAAAAAAATCATCTAGAACTTGGCGCAAAATAATGTACATTTCTCTGTACGGTATTCTAGGTTTTGGTGCCATGTCGCCATTCTTATTTGCAAATTTAACAGAAAGGACATTACAAGAAATTGTATCTCTAATTCTATTCGTTTCACCTATCTGTGCCTTTAATGCTTGGCTAGCCATAAAAGCTTACTTCAAACTGGAACGAGCTGAGTATCTTTTTAGCAATAGAACTCATCACTCGCCCAAAATAATTGTGAATTGAAAACTGACTTTTTTTAGTTTTCAATCTGCATTTAGGTCAAACCGTCACAACAAAACTGGAGCCTCTTCTTTGCAATACCGGATAAGCAATATCATTTCTTAAAACCCATAATTGAAACCGATCACCTGATTTTACTAAGCAGGGTTTATCTGTTGGTGCCACTGTATTCAAGACAATATCGTATTCTCTATTTGTCTCTCTTATTAAATTACAGAAATCAACAACCTTCGCTTTATCTATTAGCTTTGCTAGTTTTGAATCATTAATGCTTTGAGTCATTTCTTTTCCTTTTCGCTTGTGGTGAACAAACGTCTTCAAGCATTCATGCTTGGAGATGTGCGCTTTACCACTACCGACAACGCATTACGAGGGAACAAGGGTGTCAAATAATAAATCGCCCGAAGGGTCGCAAAGCGAGGGGGCCCCATAACATGGGGTTCCGATTTATTATTTGATAGCATTGGTGCGAGTGATTGCTTTTTTGCTCTCACCGTAGATAAGTTAATGTTATCTCTGGCCTAAAATGCCCCATTTCTTGAGAAACAACTTCGAGTGCTGTTAGCTTAACTAGCCCTAGATTTTGAAGTTCGGTCATTCTTTTTTGTGCATAAGAGTGCCGTAAACCGTGAGCTCCTGTAGACCAGCCTAATGCTCTATTTGAAGCTGAACTGAATGAATTTGACCACTTCTGCCCGCCGCCTATGTGATATCGTTATAAGTAATTCACATTCCTATCAACAACTGTAATAGGCGCACTTAATCTATTGACTTCAAGCTGTTCGGATAAAGCTTGGATAATAGAACTTCTCTAATCAATCCTCCCTTTCCATGAACGGTATAGATGACACCTTCTCTCCCCTTCCACTTGCTTGATGATGAAGGGCGTTTTGAAGCTGGCCTTTCTTCAACTTTAGCTAAAGTCAGCAGCTCATGAGCCCTTAATCCTGCATGAAGGGCTATTTCAGTCGCTAATGAATGTTTGGCTGTTTGTGCCTCTGAAATAAGCTGTGATTGTTTATATGTGTATGCTCGACTATTCAAAGACTGGCTTTTCTCTGAACGTATAACCGTAAGCTTCTGTTTATTTTGAAGCTTGCTTGTCACATGAGTCATCATGGCTTGAATTGCTTGGCGCTCCATATCCAGTGCTTTTTGGCCAATAAGTTGACCTCTATATTCTAAATATGTAATAGCCTGATCAGCACTCAAACCAATAAGCCCTCCTTTAACCTGATTTTGCTTACAGTATTCGGCTACTCGATTAAGTGCTTGCTCGTAATTTCTGACTGTACCTACAGAACGTAAATGCTTCCCCTGAAGCTTCTTTATTACAGCGGTAGCTTGAGACTTCGATGATGCGAACTTAGCCATTTTTCTGTACCCAACGGACAACGGTAGAATATGCGACCTTTACTCGCTTACTCCTTAACCACCTATGAAGCTCTGCTAACTTAGCACCTTCATTCAAAAGCGCCTTAAGCTCTCCTCTGTGCTTATCTAACCTTGATTTTCTATAACTGGTTTTACGTATAGTTCGTGTCTGTACTTTTAATTTTGCTAACTCTTGTTTTGCCAAAAACTCTTTCATCTTCTCTTTACCTATTCATAGTTTGTAACCAGAGGCTTCAGTGCCACAATCCAACATCTTTTTGATTTCAATATGATAATAAGGTTTGTTATATCGTGTGTGTTTTGCCACAAAGCTCGACCAATAAGTTTCAAAGATAGACTTAAAGCGCAACAGCTTATTTTTGATACCTTTAAATAGCATGACAACAACACAGATGAATTAATGCTTGATAAACACACTAACGCAGTAGATTAAGCAAGCCAAGAAAAACCATGCAAATCCAGCTAGAGCAAGCATCTCAGGAGGAATTTCCTAGGTGGAAGAACAAACTGGCTGAAAATTCAGCTCAGCGGCAATAGCATATTCGCCCTGTTCACCTTAAAAGGCATGGCTCGGACTGATCTCGCCGTATAGGAATTCGCAAATGCGTATTTTAGGCAGCAGAAATGCGCCTATTTTCAAGAAATGATCTTTGGAAATGCTAGATCGAAGCATCAAATTATGAATTTTTAGATTATTTTGAAGACGTATTGAAGGCAGCAAAGTAGCGCCTATTTTGATATTTATCCCGAAAGGGAATATGCAATATATTCAATCACAAACAATGAGTTGTGACAACCGGCGTTTTTCAAGACAGGTGTCACCCTTTGATTAAAACTTAAGCTACATTATTTGTCGATTTTTCTGTTGTATTTTCATTATCTGGATTTAACATTACATCACCAACGGGTTCGCAGTTTCTGATCTCACCTGACCACCTCATTGGCTTTTTAGCTCTTGCTTCTTCGAGTACCTTTTTACGGTTCATGAGCAGCACATTATCTTGTTTTTTATGCCGTTCTTGAGGAGTCACGAAATTAAGCCGACTGTGCTTATGTTCGTTGTTGTACCAAGTCACAAAATTCTCAACCCAATCTTGGGTTTCTTCTAAACTTGAAAACCCTTTTTTAGGCCAGTCAGGTCGATACTTTAATGTCCTAAAAAGTGATTCAGAGTAAGGATTGTCGTTACTCACACTTGGGCGGCTCAATGATGCCGTTACACCTAGTTCTTCCAACTTTGCTTTCATGGTGTACGATTTCATTGGAGCACCATTATCAGAGTGTAAAACCAACGGCGTATTGAAGCACTGCTCTTTCAGCATGCAACGCTGGATTAGCTCTGCGGCCTTTTGACCGCACTCTTGTTCATGGACTTCATAGCCAACAATTTTACGGCTATAAATATCTTCAAACAGATACAGATAGTAAAACTTCCCTTTGATGACCGAGGCGCAATATGTGATATCCCAAGACCAAACCTGATTAGGCGCTGAAGCCCTGTAACTCTTAGGTTTACTTCTCTTTTGTGGTGTTTTTTCTCGCCCACGACGATTAAGCTGACCGTGCCCCTTTAATACTCGATAAAAGCTCGATTCTGAGGCAATGTATATCCCTTTATCAAGTAATGACGGAACGATTTGCGTTGGTGGCAAGCTCGAATATTCATTTTGATTACACGTATCTAAAATTTGCTGCCGCTCCCTCTCAGTAAGCTTATTCGCTGGCTCTGGCCGTTTAATTTCGGGACGCAAATCGGCTTGTACTTGCCCATCTTTAAACCACAGTCGATAAGTTCGTTTACTTAACGGGATTTCTTTACAGGCGTTATCTAACCTTGCACCACTGTTGCAAGCTTCTTGGATTAACCCTATCAACTGTTGTCTTAAAGGCAGTGGCGTTAATTCTCCTCGTGTTCGTTCTCCCACAAGGCGTTGAGCTTTTTTCTTAACACCAGTAAAGCCGTTGTTTCCGCCAACGCCTTTTCCTTTCTTCTTAAATCGGTTTTAAGTGACTTAATTTCTGCCTTATCGAGCCTAGCCTGCTTTTTAGCTTCTTTTTTTTGAGCGCCACTTGATTGAAAACCCGTAAGGCAATCTCGTTTCCATTGCTGAACTTGCTCTTTAAAAATGCCTTTTTCACGACAATACTGATTGAGTTGAGACTCTGACATTGCTGCGGTTTCAATGATTACGGCTAATTTGGTTTCTGCTGACCAATTATCGGATGAAGCTTTACCGGGCACGACTTTTCCTGCTTGTTTTTCTTTATTGCGCCAACTATACAATGTTTGAACATGAATTCCTTCTTCTCTTGAAATAGCTGCGATACTCATATTTTGTGGCGGAAGCATTTTACTGAGTACAGCTTGTTTTCTTTCGTCTGAATAGTGTGTCATTAGGTTGCCTTTCCTGCCCCCTTAAGCGGTTAATAATTAGTTAAATATTAAGAGTGACAACCATCCTTCTTGCCAACAGCATACATTCCTTGGATTACAAATGATTTTAGCTGCCAAGTCTCTGATTCTCCCTTCATCCTTGTTACATTGGTCAAAACTTTCTTTTGTTACATTACTCTTCAACTTTCCAGGCATTTCGAATGCTCCGTGTTTATCACTAGAACTACTTTCTGATAAAGCGATCACTAGTTTAATACAATCTTCTCCTGATAATTTTTTAAACACCTTTGCTACCGTAATTTCATCACTTATTGTTTTTTCATAGCCTTTACTTCCTAATGTTCGAGTATATTCTTCTCTCTTTTTTGCTTGCTCTTCCTGTTTCAATTTCAGAGCCTGTTCTCTCTTATTAGCTATGGGTAATAAAGACGATAAGCTTACACTTTTACCTTTTCGGTTTTCTTTCGAAAAAACGTGCTGAGATCGCTGATTAGTACTTCCAAAAGCCACAGGCAATGATAACCTCCTAGACCCATTACTAGATCTCTGTGGACGTGAACCTTGTTCAGTTGTTCTCGATTGTTCATTTCCTCCACTGGTGATCAGCCTAGCTCTAGGTATTAATGATCCTGGAACACGTGTTAGTTGAATTTCACCGTCTTTACAGGAACTGAATTTATAAGCTTTATCACCTTCACTTTTTTGCGGTTGTGGAACGAGTGAACCTTCTGAATCTCTAGTGGTTTTCTTAACAGGTATTCTCGAATGGTTTAATCCTGCGCTCTCTTCTTTAATCGCAGCTAAATTGACTGTGAGAAGTAAACTGGCCACTTTCAAGAGTCAACTTTTCTGGCGACTTCGATGCTCGAACATGTGGAGTAAAACTACTTGTTCTAGGCATAAAACCTCTAGTATGATCGGATTTAAGATTCTCCATAAATGCATCTTTAGTTTCTAAGTCGAATGAGTTAACACCATATAAATTGGTTGGCAGACTCAGTGTACTACTGTGA
Source organism: Parashewanella hymeniacidonis (assembly GCF_016900895.1). Taxonomy (GTDB): domain Bacteria; phylum Pseudomonadota; class Gammaproteobacteria; order Enterobacterales; family Shewanellaceae; genus Parashewanella; species Parashewanella hymeniacidonis. The sequence continues at coordinate 32,762 of NZ_JAFEUN010000025.1, read as the reverse complement.
ATACCATGTGGACTTGTTGACTCAACTACTTGGCTCCCAACTACTAACGAGAGGTTTGGAGTAACTGTATCTTGTGAAGTTAAGTTTGCTCTACCTTGTAATTCATCTTCCGTTTCAAATAAACATTCTTGGGATCCTCCCCTCTTGTGAATACTCTCGGTAGACACAAAATTTAAAGGATTAGGTGAACTCTGCGAATGAGAATGAATTGTTTGTCCTGTTGGTGAATAAACTGGCTCAGGGGGCAAATGAACAATAGCACTGTTTTCAGGAGGATTGCTTGGAGATGAATTAGAAGCCTGAGTATTTTTTTGATTTATTGCCCTTTGCACCTCAACAGCCTGATGTTTAATCCCTATCAAATCGCCAGTATGTTTTGATAAAAAAACCTTTAATTGCTCTTTAGCTGCATCATATTTTTTATCATTACATTCTGGAAAGACATACTCATCTGGGGTCGCAACACCGACTTTGTAGAGTGCGGATATCAGCTCTTTCCAACTGATACCTTCGAACTTCGAATTTGAGTGCTCCATTATCAAATCAGCTACTGCGTCTTCTGTTATGTCGTTTGTTAATCGCTCAGCGGGAACACCTAAATAGCCTGCAACAAGTCTACTTTTATCACCTAACAGTGTATATGCGCTCCTCAAGGCGGTGCATAAACTACCCCGTTCAGCTATGGATATAGCCCCAGCTTTTACATCGGGGAGAGTTTCTTTTCTATCTTCCCCATTCGGAAAAAGCTTTACAATTCGCTCATTTTGGCTAGAAATACCAGAATCATTTAGCTCAGCATATAAGCTTCTCATGGTTAGACATTTTTGATTTTGTACGACTTGTTTTATCCAAAGCTCTGCCAACTGTTCTTTTGAAAGCTGTTTGTTATAGTCTTCGGCTCCTGAATAGACCAATAATGTATTAATCTCATCTCTGGGTAATTGCTCAAAAATCAATGCTACATCCGGCCAATCTTTAACGCTTAACTGTCTGAATGAAATTTTTTCTATTTCATTGGGGTCGATACTATTTTTTGAAGCTTGAGTAAAAGGGCATGATGTTGCGCTTGTAGGACTTGTAGGACTTGTAGGAATTGCAGATTCACAGCTCACATTTCCACCTAACCACTTTGAAATTAAACTCAATTTTGCCTTCAAACAGAACAAAATCCAGTTAAAATTATTTAATGTGTAATTAATACTGAATTAACAAAAGATAACTTTATTACTCTTATGTGTTTTATATAAAAATCAGATTAAAGCCCCTTAACATCCTCATTGGTTAACAAGTAGTTTGAATATGTAACAGTACATTACTTTCTTAATAACTGACTGTAATACAAAAGTTATCTTGGTTGCCCGTATAAAGCTTTCACGCTATTCATCAAACTTTGTTCATTTATTTTAGCTAGAGCAGAAGCTATCTGATTTGGCGAAACATTATTTCCCTTCAAAGTTATCAACGAAAAAAAATATTCAATAGGCCTTAATCCTAAAGCTTCTCTTTGCTGAATACTTTCAACATGCTGCTCTGTTGTAATAGAACTTCCTGACTGAATAAATTTTTTACCAGAATCCATCTCAAGCTGTTCGATAAGTTTAAGCACTTGGGAAGAATTTATTTCTTGAAGAAGAACCTGTAAATCAGACTTAGATAAAATATGTATTCTAGAATCCCAATACTTTGGGTTCTCCCATGCCTGCTTTAACCTAACAGAATCAATTCTCTTGAAATGTTGTTGATGTTTTTTATCCGACAACCAGAGCATTTTTCCTTGTGGCTGCTCAGACAATTCAACTTTATCCCAAGACTGCATAGTATCTTTAGCTCGTTGTTCTGATGGGTTGAGAGCTTTTATCCTCCCAAAAGAACAATCACTACTTTCTGGTAGCAATCTTAAGTGATACTCGATTTTTGTATTATCTTGTTGACCTTCTCTCAACACAGCTAAAGGTTTTTGGGAGTATGGTAATTTAGCTTCAGCTACTTGCGGCATACCAATAAATGTAGGTAATGAATGTCTGCGCTGATCTTTCGAAGCTTGTTCGCTAACTTTAACTTCAGATACGGGTGTAGCTGCACCTGCATCTTTATTATGAGTTTCTTGATCTTCTACAATTGATTCAACCCACCGTGTTGTGAGACCGACGACTTTTAGCTGCCATTGTTTTTGATTCGAAGACGTTGATTCTGCAGTCCAACTGTGACGTCTACCGTGAAACTGCTCGACTAAATGATTCGAAGGTTTCGAAGGCTTTCTTTCGTAGGTTAATGTTTTCCTTGAAGATGCCTGCGGCAGGTTAACTTTCGAAGAAATGTTTGGATAATCATGTTGAAGTTGATTTGCCCGAGACACTAAACCGACGTTTAGCAACGCCCTAGACAAGTCTTGCATGGTTTTCGCTTTCGAAAGTATTTCACGCCCTCTTAGCCATTCTCGTGCAACTGCAATATCTGAAGAGTCTGCATAATTTTCAACATTTAGAGCAGGATAAAGGCAACTTTTTTCAGTCGTGGACAGCTTTTTAAAAACATGCTCAACCAAACACACACCTAATTCATTGTCTAATGAAGATATATCTGTCATAGAGACAATGTCATCTTTTTCTGCATTTGTTAGAGTAAAATTAAAATGGGCAGGAGATATATTAACTTCTCTTAGCATAGTTATAGCCTCTATGAACTAACTCATTGAAATAAGTGTCGATTGAGCTATCCTAATTCGGATTTAGAACATTGTTCAGTTAATTTTTTTTAATTTCAGTTTTAACTAAAGTTAATAATTTAAAAGTCAGAGCCGTTCAGAGTAACTTTTAAAATCATTCATCTAACCAAATTAATGACGCTTGGCGCCCAGTTCGATTATTACGACGATAAGAAAAATAGTTTGAATTTGAAACAGTACATTCATTTGCTGAATATACTTGGGTAACGCCAAGATGATTGAGTCTTTGAATCGCTAAACCATAAATATCTGCTAAATACTTTTTACCTGAAATTTGAAAATATTGCTCAGCTTGCACACTTTCATTTATAAACGCCTCTCTAACTTCTACACCAACTTCAAAAGCTTTTGGGCCGATAGCAGGACCAAGATAAGCAGTCAGTTCATTAGATGCTGATTTAAACTTCGCAACTCCAGCTTCAAGAACACCGTTACAAAGCCCACGCCAGCCTGCATGTATAGCTGCAACCTCAGTTCCTGCCTGATTACATAACAAAACAGGTAAGCAATCTGCCGTCATTACTACGCAAACATTACCAGTTTGATTACTATACGAGCCATCAGCTTGATTATTTTGAGAGTTTGATAAGTCAGCTACATGAATACCGTGAACCTGCTCTAACCAAAACGGTTCCGCAGACAGGTTTAGCTGCCGTTTTAAAGAAGCACGATTAGCCAATACATCAGTATCGACATCACCAACATGCAAGCCCAAGTTAAGACTATCGTATGGCGGCTTACTGATGCCGTCATGACGGTCTGTAAAAGCAATATTTACATTTTTAGGTACAGGCCAATCGTGTTTGAACATTAAAACCTCGAATAAATAAAACCACTGGACACCTGCCTTCGCAGGTGTAACAAGAACTTAGTAATCAGCTGGATTGAGTTCAGTGTCTTTTCTCAATGCTTTAGTTAGCTTTTGCATATCTTCAGGAATCGGCGCAGTCCATGACATTAACATTCCTGAAATCGGGTGATACAACTCAAGTCTTACCGCATGCAGAGCCTGGCGTTTAAATGCTTTCAAGGTTTCTATAAACTCTGCTGATGCGGCTTTTGGTAAACGCGGACGTCCCCCATACACTGGATCACCAACAAGAATATGACCAATGTAAGCCATATGGACACGAATTTGATGAGTACGACCCGTTTCCAAACGCAAACGTAAACGAGTATGCGCACGAAATTTTTCAGCAACTCGATAATGAGTAACGGCAGGCTTTCCGTTTGGAACAACAGCCATATGGGTACGTTTAGTTTGGTGACGACCAATCGGTTGATCAACGTTACCACCAGCTGTCATGGTACCAATAGCTATTGCTTCATACTCACGTGTAATTTCACGAGCCTGCAGTGAAGTAACCAAGTGCGTTTGTGCTTCAACGGTTTTTGCCACAATCATTAAACCTGTTGTGTCTTTATCTAACCGGTGCACGATACCTGCTCTTGGCACATGTTCAATGCTCGGGCAGTGATGTAAAAGAGCGTTCATCAATGTACCATCAGCATTACCTGCACCAGGATGAACCACAAGACCAGCTTGTTTATTGATCACCAAAATATCATCATCCTCATAGATGATATCTAAATCGATTTGTTGAGCTTCTGCAGTAACTTCTTCCTGAATTTCTGTGACAACAGTGACTTTCTGAGTTTCAAGAACTTTCACTCTTGGTTTATCAATCACTTCGCCATCAATGGTTACTGCGCCAGATAAAATCCATTCTTTTATGCGAGTACGTGAGTAATCAGGGAACAATTCTGCTAACGCTTGATCTAATCTCAAACCAGATTGAGTTGCGTTGATCTCACTTTTTAGATTAATCTCTTGAGCCATAGGAACCTTAACCCGCTTTTCGGGTCAATAAGTTGGGATACCTGGACATCAATGGCAAGATAATGATTATCTGGACACTTTGAACTAAATCCGGTATCTCTGTTACAATCGGATAACCTCCATTTTATCGTGAAATGGAAAAATTCTTAACTACAACTTAAAAAGAATTGAATTCAAGTATGAATAGAGTTTCAAAAGGTATTGCCCTAGCCCTGTTATCATTAGCCATTAGTGCGTGTAGTAGCAGCCCTGACAAACGACTTGATGTACCTAAATCGTCGCCTGAATCCTTGTACTCTCAAGCAAGAACATCAATGGAATTAGGTAACTACGGTAAAGCCACTCGATTACTTGAAGCATTAGACTCTCGTTATCCATTCGGTGCATATAAAACTCAAGTGCAACTCGATTTGATTTTTGCTTATTACAAGCAAGATGATACGGCTAATGCGTTAGCCAATATTGACCGTTTTATTCGCTTAAATCCAACACATAAAAACGTAGATTATGTTTATTTTATGCGTGGACTCGTTAATATGCAGGCTGATGAGTATCTATTTCATGACTTATTAAGCATTGACAGAACGGACAGAGATCCCACTCATTCTGAAGATGCTTTCCAAGATTTTTCTAAATTAATTAAGCAATTTCCTAACAGCAAATATGCTTCAGATGCCAAGCAACGTATGCAATCAATTAAAGATCGCCTTGCTCGTTACTCAATTCACGTTGCAGAGTACTACATAAAAATGAATGCTTGGAGTGCTGCGGCTAGTCGCGCTCAATATGTTCTTGAGTCCTTCTCTGGAACACCCTCTACAGAAAAGGCCTTAGAGATAATGGCTGAAGCCTATGGAGAACTAGGCCAGAAAAAACTGAAAGATCATGTATTGATGGTTATGAAAGCTAATTATCCAAAAAATGATTTAGTTAATTAATGTTTATCAGGCAGGAATCATTTATTTCTGCCTTTCCCTCATAATTCATACCATTTTTCATCTCTGCCAATAAAAAAACTTAACTACATAACATCAAAAAAAGTCTAACATTTAACTAAGAACAGTTTTAGTGAGCTGAATGATGGCTGCGATTAATCCAAATAATCTATGTTTGCAGGAAGAAGTTAGTCACCAACTATGGACCTCTTATGACAAACCAGTCATTTATTTAGGTGAACGAAAGTACGAGTATCAAGCAATGAGTACTTCCGAAAAAATATTTAATCCTAGAGCGAAGTGGAAAGTAATTCCTTTTCATAATGAGCAAGGTACTCAAAAAGCTTGTCAGATTGATGACTCAAAAGAAGCTAAGCGGGAAGCTAAATTAATCACATACATATTAAAGCAGGAAAATATTGAGCCTTTTGAGGGTACACTAACATTCGAATCGTTTGATCAAGGCGTCAAATTGGAATACTCAAATCCATTATTTTCTGGAGAATCATCAAACCTTGAGACTGAAAAAAAAGATGCTCTTGACACTTTCACTAAAGTTGAAGTCAATGAAGCAATGCGAAATATATCTCCTGCTTATTCTAACTTAAGTTATTTTTTAAAGTGTAATTCTGAAAGGATACACGCTTCCGCTCTTGTTGAGCATATGTACTCAAGTATTCCTGTAGCAGAGAGGAGTATTACCTTTCCAAATAGCTTTTTTAATCCTCATAAATGCCCTTTTACAAAAGAGCAGCTCACAGCAGAAAATGCAATTCAAATCAATTTAAAACAATTATACCCTATATCCTCTTCAGAAGCTGATATTGGCTGGATTACAGTATCAAGAGCCGGTGTGCGACGCTATTTGAAGGATGGAGCTAAAGCATTCCCCAAATTGGCGACATGTTATGAATCCAGGTCTCTAACAACAAATGATTTAAGAGAGGTTTCTGCTAAAAACTATGATCCGAGTAAAAAGCCTGATCTCTTTTTTGCTAGTGGTATGAATGTAGCGATGTAAGCAACCATATTGAATCTGTGAAAATGAAACTTGCATCCATTGTGTAGTTTTTTCCATCACTTAGCTTCATTTCTTTATATAAACAAAAAAAAATATTGACTATACCTCTGAAAAACCGTTTAATTGCCGCCGTTGCCCGAATAGCTCAGTCGGTAGAGCAGAGGATTGAAAATCCTCGTGTCCCTGGTTCGATTCCGGGTTCGGGCACCACTTCTTAACTTCTTTCTTTATTTTTATATTCCATCTGTTCAACTGGCGCTCCATTTACTTCGATAAATGCCACCACTAGACCATCATTTGGTGAATTTGGTGAATTTGGTGAATTTGGTGAATTTGGTGAATTTGGTTTGATAATAACTTTTTGACCTTTAATTGCGGCAGTTAAATCATCAACTTCAAAAGCTACATGCGGTACAGTTTTAACAAGTTCAGGATATGGTGCATCTTGCCAATACCTCTGCCATTGAATACCAAACGGATTATTTTTATGGTCTTAAACCGTCATTTTTAAGTGTGGCAAATCTATCTCATCATCAAAGCTATTCGTTGTCGAAATACCGACATGATTGAACCTCATCATCAACCTCTCATCAAGCAGATTAAAAATTTGATAAGTAATTTCAAAAATAACATCGTCTTTTTAAGTAATTCGTTAACAAATCACTACGACATATAAATTATGATAGATTAAAGTGTCATCAACGATAAACTATCACGACAAGGGCATCTAATGAGCGATAATATCGAACAACAAAAAGCTCGCTTAAAAAAGGCTTTTACCACTCTTAAAGCAAGTTTTAACCAGCAACCATTTCCAGAGTATCAATCCCGTAACAGCAAGCTAAAAAAATTAAAGCAAGCCATTCTAAAGCAACAAGATAAACTGATCTCTTCTGTTGATGCTGACTATAACGGGCGCTCCAAAGATGACACGATCATTGGTGATATTCTTCCTAGTATTAACCACATAAATTACACTTCAAAACATCTAAGAAAATGGATGAAGCCGAAACGTCGGCATGTTGGTATGGCACTAGCGCCAGCAAGTTTAAAAGTTCATTATCAACCTAAAGGTGTCATTGGCATCATTGTGCCTTGGAACTTTCCTATCATGCTAACTTTAGCACCTCTTGCCACAGCTATTGCGGCTGGTAACAAAGTTATGCTTAAACTTTCTGAGTTTACTCCAGAAACAAACGCTGCTATCAAGTCGATGCTTAATGACCTATTTTCTGATAATGATGTTGTGATTATCGAAGGTGAAGCTGAGATTGCAGCTGAATTTTCATCACTCCCCTTCGATCACCTTCTATTCACTGGTTCAACAGGTGTTGGTAAATATGTGATGAGAGCAGCATCTGAAAACCTGACGCCTGTGACTCTGGAATTAGGTGGAAAATCCCCAGTCATCGTTGCCGATGATATGGATATAGCAACAGCTGTTGAACGTTTAATTTATGGTAAATGTTTAAATGCAGGGCAAATTTGTGTGTCACCAGATTATGTACTTTGCCCGAATAATAAAATTGACGATTTCGTTGCCGCTTATCAAACGAAATTTAAGAATATGTATCAAAAAGTAGAAGGAAACCATGATTATGGAGCCATCATTAATCAACGCCAATTCGAACGCCTAAAAGGCTTACTTGAAGATGCCAAAGCGAAAAATGCAACCATTATTTCAGCATCAGGTGAAGAAGTTGGGAAACAGAAAAAATTTGCCACTCAACTTATCCTAAACACCACGGATGATATGAAAGTTATGCAAGAAGAGATCTTTGGCCCTATCTTACCCATTGTTGGATATGACAAGTTGAATGATGCGATCGGTTACATCAACGGGCATCCACGACCACTTGCGCTTTATATTATGAGTTTTGATAGCTCCACTCAGCAGCAAATACTCTCTCAAACTCATTCCGGTGGCGTATGTATTAACGATACAGTTATGCATGTTGCAGCTGATGATGCGCCATTTGGTGGAATTGGGCCATCTGGCATGGGCCACTATCACGGTTTAGAAGGCTTTCAAACATTCAGTCATGCTAAAACGGTTCTTAAAAAAGGCTGGTTTGATGCAGGCAAGTTTATCCACCCGCCCTACGGTACAAAAATACAGCAGCTATTATTTAAGTTATTCTTAAGGTAGAAAGCGTTAAACCCAGAGTGTAATGCTTTGGGTTTAACTTGTATGAATTCATAACATTAACGAGGTTTATTGATATGAAATACACTCAATCTTTGATTTATCTATTTTTCTGTTTATTTTCTGTAAATGCATCACTTGCCCACGAAGTCGCTCATAATCCGATAAGTGCGAATGGTAGTTGGTCGAATAAAAGTGGTTCAACACTGAATATCAAGCGAAGCAAAAACAATGTGCTATCCGGAACCTTCACCCCAACCCAATCAGTTCATAAACCCTGCATTGGTGTGCCAGTTCCAATAACCGGCTTTATTAACGGCAATGGGATCAGCATAAGTATGAATTTTGAAACTTGTGGTTCCCCCAACACTGTTAGCCTATTAGGTAAAATCGACGGGAAAAACATGCATATAATGCTGTTAGAGCAATCAGGGGATAACTACCGTTGGAATGATAAAACAATCGCAAGTGATATCCTTATTAAGAATTAGCGGCTGGGAGCCACACCTGAACGGTCAGGCCTTTGGAGTGCCTGTGATGCAGACTGATTTGTCCATCATGGGCTTCAATGATCTCACGGCACAGTGGTAACCCGAGCCCTGTACCTGTCTGTTTCGTTGAGTAGAAAGGGAGTAAAGCTTGTTGCATCACTTCTGCAGACATTCCCATCCCTTTATCACTGACTTCAATTAAGCAACCAAGCTTACCCTTCAGCGTGATTGAAGCAATTTTCATGGAAATGTTTTCGACTTCAGAGCCTGACTCGTGAGCATTTTTTAATAAGTTCAACAACACCTGCTCTAATTGAATATGGTCGAAATACCCCGGTTGGGATGGTAACGGTCCATCTAATGAGAATGGATAATGTTGTGCCAATTGCTGCGTTATTATTTCCCAGCTGACAGAGGACTTTTGCGGTAATGGTAATTTTGCAAATCGAGCATAATTAAAAATAAATTGATTCAAATGATCACAGCGACTTTCAATCGTATTAAAAATCAACTCCAACTGCGGAGAAGACGTATCTTTGGTTAGCTTTCGACCTGAGTTGACCATTGAGGAAATGGGTGCGAGTGAATTATTAAGTTCGTGACTGATTAAACGAATCACTTTTTTCCAAACCGCAACTTCTTGCCGATTCAGTTCTTTGGTCATTTGCTTAATAAGCAGTAAATCATGTTGCTGATTATTAAGTGCAAAAGTGCCACGACTGATATGCCAGCTCTCGGCCTCCCCACCTGCGGAGGTGAACAATCCTTCACGCTTATTTTTAATGTTATCCGCTAACTCTGAGTCAATATTACTCAGTAATTCAGGTAAAAATGCGCCCGCAATACGGCGACCGTCGTAAAACAGGTACCTTGCAGCATCATTAGCATAAATGATCTGCTGCTTCGGAGTCAGTAACAACATGACATTTGGCGAGCTTTGAATCACTTTATCAAGCAGTAATTCACGCTGATAAATATATTGTTTCTCTTCACGGAGGATTTCAGACACATCATTGAAAAGCTCAACCAGATGACTGGTTTCTGATTGTCTCGTTTTCGGTAAACTCACGCTAAAATCATTATCTTTGAAGTTAAGTAACCCAACCTCAATGGCTTGTAAACTATCAGTAAGACCTTTATTTAACCAACTAACAATATTGGCAGAAGCCAATGTAATGAGTGCAATACACAACCAAGCCACGTCAAACCCGAGCCACTCTTTAGCGGTTTGCCACCAGGTTTCAGGCTGTTGACTCCAATTAAGTATGAAGTAGATGGCTACTGCACTCAGGCCAACACAAAGACCAGTGTTGAGAGAAAGCTTTTTTTTGAAAGACAGCATTATCGAGTAATCCCAAACTTATCTAGACGGCGATATAGCGCCTGACGACTCAAACCAACAGATTTTGCGACTCTGGCAATGACACCATCATGCGCTTTCATCGCAGCAACAATCTCATCTTTACTGATGTCGTCATGATTTGGCGCTGAGACTCTGATCTCATCAACGGCATCCGATAATCCAAAATCTACCGCAGCTAACTTATTCTCTCTTGCTAACAAAACCGCACGTTTACACGCATTTTGTAATTCACGAACATTACCAGGCCATAAATGTGAGTTAAGTGCTTTTTGAGTCGTTTTTGACAGGCTGAACTCGGGGCCAATAAAGTGCTGAGTTAACGGCACAATATCATCCACTCTGTCACACAGTGCTGGCACTCTAAGCTCAATAACATTGAGTCGATAATATAAATCTTCCCTGAACGTCCCTTCAGCAATATCGGCTTTTAAATCGGCGTTAGTAGCACTGATCAATCGCACGTTGCATTTACGTGTTTGACTGCTACCCAAACGCTCATATTCTCCCGTTTGCAGTACTCGCAATAATTTTACTTGGCCTGACAACGGTAAATTACCAATTTCATCAAGAAACAGTGTCCCACCATTGGCGGCTTCAAAACGACCAACTCGCGCTTTAGTCGCTCCTGTAAAAGCTCCCACTTCTGCACCAAATAACTCGGCCTCCATTAACTCACTGGGTAGTGCTCCGATATTCACTTTTATCAGCGGCTTATCTCTGAGTGGAGAGTTCGCATGTAGGATGTCAGCTATTTTATCTTTACCAGCACCATTGGGGCCTGTAACTAAAACAGATACATCTGAATTGGCGAGTTGCAGTGTGAGATCTACTATCCTTTGCATGGTACCACTGGCATATACCAAACCACACAAATCAGCATCAACGATAGCAACATTGCGTTCAGCTTCTGCTTTCACTAACTTCTTATTTGATTGCGTAAGTTTATGCAAAGAAATCAAATTACCAATACTGGTCAACAATTTATCATCGTCCCAAGGCTTAGACATATAATCTGCACTGCCCTGCTTCACTAACTCGACAGCCATTTCCAGTTGTGTCCAAGCGGTGATCAAGATGATGGGTAAACCTGGCTGAATATCTCGAAGGGCAAAAAACAAGCGCTTGCCTTCAGTACCTGACGTGGTGTCGGCGCTGAAATTCATATCTTGAATCACTAAGGAAATATCTTGCTGTGCAACAATGTTTTTTGCATCTACTTCTGTATGACAATAAAGGGCATGATATCCATTGAGTTCAAGCATTAACGCTAATGCTTGGCAAATTGCAACGTTATCGTCGACAACCAGTACATTATCCATGTGTTTATGATTTTTCCGTTTTAATAATTTAAAAGCGTTAAAGGCGCTGGATGCCCGTTTTCACGGGCATGACGTTTAAGGATTTCGTCGCTCCCGTGAAAACGGGAGCCTAGTGACTTTTATGTCTTACGCATTGTAAGAATACTATACGCTTCGAGTTGCAGTCGCAGGTGAAATACTTGCCGCTTTTCTCGCAGGCAGAAGCACAGCAATCGTGGTTACGATAAATAATCCAAACACTGTAGCAAATGCATAACTAATATCCAACATAGGTAGATCATAATGCTTCATCAATTGGCGCCCAAGTTGAACCGCTAATAAGCCACCTAACACTCCTGCCGATAAACAGATCAGGTAGTTTTCAATAAGAAACTGATTGATGATATCAATTTTTCTCGCCCCTAATGCACGGCGGGTGCCGATTTGCTTAGTGCGGCGCTGAACGTTAAACATCACCATACCTGACAAGCCTAGTGCGCTGACCAGCAATAACAATGCAATTACGATTGTTAGAATACTGACCATCAAAGCATCATTTTGATAAGATCTCTCCCTGTACTCTTTGATTGTCATAAAACCTGGAAATACACGTTCAGGATTTTCAGCTAAAAGCACATCTTTAATTTGCTGCTTTAGTTCAGGGATAGCTTTAGCATCCGCACGGACCATATACATGCCATTACTGTTCATACTGGCAAAATCTTGGTTGAACAAAATACTGTTATTGAGTTGATCTGAGTGAACCCAAGCACCTTGTAACTTACCAACGACACCAATGACCTCAATAGGATCTTCTGAGCCATGATATAAAATCTTGCCCACCGCTGATTCACCTTCCCAAAATGCATCAGCAACGGTTTTGGTAATAAGCACTTTTAAGCTGGTTGAATAACGATCATTCAAAATTTCCTCAGGGTAAAAATTACGCCCTTCGATAACTTTTACCCCTAATGTTTCAACAAAATTCGGGCCTGCCATATATTGCGCTGACTGTGGCGTACGCCTCACTCCCTCAGCATCTGGATCGGGCTTATCCACTAATCCTGTTGACCAACCGCCACCACTCAATGGAAACATATTGGTAGAAGTAACACTGATCACACCGGGTAAATCACGAATTAACTGCATATCACGTTTGTTTTGAACAATCGGATCCATTGCATCATCGAAATTATTCACTCGAAAAGCCAAAACCTGAGCTTCATCGATGCCGGATTCCCGGCTCATCAGTTTCAATCTTTCATTGATGATAAAGCTTGCGTTAGCAATAATTGCTACAGAAAGCACCATCTGAATAAACAATAAAACTGGACCACTCTTACTGCGTAATAAACTGCTTATAATCGGTTTAATGTGTAACATATCGGCGCCCTCCTTATTGGCTTTTCAGATATACACTAGGTTTTGTTCGACACACTACCCATGCTGGATATAGGCCTGCCAATAATGCCGTTCCCACGGCAATGACTGGCGTAATGATCCACATACTGTTATCTAACTGAGTTAACGCTGCATCGGTACCAAACCGATTACCAAGCACTAATAATGAGCCCCATGCTAAAAGCAGCCCTATTGCGCCACCAAATAGTCCAATAACGCCTACTTCAACCATGTATTGACTGAATATTTGTCTGCGCCCTGCACCAATTGCTCTACGGACACCCACTTCAGGGGCACGCTTTAAGAACTTTGTCAGCAACAAACCGAGAATATTAACCAGACAAACCGAAAGAAAGAGAAAGCCAAGGCCGACTAAAATTTTGTTATCTTCTTCTACTACTTGCCTCAACTCCAACCACTCTTCGACGTTCGACAGCCTCACCGATTCTTCAGGTGTTTTGTCATCAGTAAAGCGGCCTAATGCTTTTTGTTGCTCAACATAGCCAGTAAGCTGTCGCTTATATTCTTCAATTTGCTCAGGCGTATGCAGTTCAGCCCAGAACATGGTCCATGTCTTTTCAGAGTTGATTCTGTCTTGGAATGTATCTAACTTTTCATATTTCCAGCCATTCGTATTACCCCAAGTATCTTGCTCTTCAATTGGCAATAACGAGAACGGCATAAACATAAGCTCTGCATCATTAAATGCACCATTGCTGACATCATAATACTTAGGTTGTGGGTTCCAATCTCCAATGATTCCGACGATTTGATAAGGCTTTTTATTCACATAAACCGTCTTTCCGACGTTGTCGCCACCACCAAATAATTTTTGATTTAATTCATCTGCGATAATAACGTGATAAGCCGCATTGACATCTACATCAGCATTCCAAGACGTACCATAGAGAAATGGCACCTCAAACATTTCAAAAAAGTCGCTATCTACCGAACGAATACTTTGCATAAATGCATCTTGCTTAGGATCATCGGTTTGCACAACACCGCCAGTACCATGCATGGCCGTTTGCCTCACTTGAGGCTTAATGTTCCTCAAGTTCTGAATATCTTGATAAGCCAAAAGCGGCGGGATTTCCTCCCAAGAGTTTGGCCCTTGGCTCCAAAGTTGAACTCTCAATAACTGTGAACTTTTTTCGCCAGCTGGGTTATGCGCCATCATTTTGTAAACATTTAATGTGGTAATGGTGATACCGATGCCGATAGCAATGGCAGAGATCATCAATAAAGATAACCCAGGGGTTTTGCGAATGCTTCGTAATGCTAAATCTAAATAATGTAAAAACATGCTCTGCTCCTTAAGCCGTTGCTTCTTCTAATGCTTCACTTTTTTCTTCAACAACGGCTTCAGCTTGCGGCTGATACATAGTGAAATCACACACTTGACCATCAACAATTTGGATATTGCGCTCTGCACGACGTGCTAGCTCTGGATCATGAGTCACCATAATAATGGTGGTTCCTTGGCGATTAATATCTTCTAGCAATTCCATCACTTGACGTGCCATTAAACTGTCTAAGTTACCTGTTGGCTCATCGGCAAGTAAGAAACGAGGGCTACCCGCTAAAGCTCTAGCGATTGCTACACGCTGCTGTTGACCACCCGAAAGTTGCGACGGTAAATGCTTTTGACGAGAGGCTAAGCCGACTTTTTCGAGTGCATCGTTCACTCGTTGTTTGCGCTCTGCACTGCTCACTCCACGGTAACGTAATGGCACTTCTACGTTTTCAGCAAGATTAAGGTCTGGAATTAAGTTAAATCCTTGAAAAATAAAGCCGATTTTCTCATTACGAATTTTAGCTAGTTGGTTATCACTTAATTTAGCAACATCAATACCATCAAGCAGAAACTCACCGTCAGTGAATGACTCCAATAACCCTGCGATATTTAGAAAAGTGGTTTTACCTGAACCAGAAGGCCCAGTAACGGCAACGAACTCACCTTCTTTTACGTGCAAATCAAACTCTCTTAATGCATGAGTTTCGACTAAATCCGTTTTAAATACTTTGTTGATTTTCTTCATTGACAACATAGGTATATCCCTTCTTTAAAATATAAATTCGATAATTGTGTAAACAAAAATTGGTAAATCTGTAACTTGATTAATCCGCTCTGTTAGCTCTACGGCATTGGCTCCGAAGGCAAACCAGTTATTAAAGTCAGGTAATGCTGAATCAATGGCTAAGGCGAAAACTCCAAGTGCCACTAGACTCATTATTTTTTCTTTCATGTTCGTATACCTTTACTGTCTGACTCGAAGTGTGTCAGCATCCTTAAAGCTTTCTAAATCGGAAACAATCCACACATCGCCCTCTTTCGCACCTGATGTCACTTCGATATGGCTCATGCTACGAGCACCTAATTTGATTGGAATTTGTTTCGCTAACTCATCCTCAACTTTGTAGGTATAACGGCCACCTGTTGAGTTGATAAATGCGCCTTTTTTCACCATTAATACGTTAGGCTTATTTTCGAGCAATACCCGAGCTGATAAACGCTGGTTCTGACGAAGTTTAATGGACTGGTTATGTTCGAAACGGACACGTGTTGTGACTTCACGATTACGTACTTCAGGAGAAATGGATGACAGCTTACCCATCATTTTGCTGCCTGCAATATTAAGCTCAACATCCATACCTAAGCCAAGCTCATCTGCATAAGATTCAGAAACCGAGAGCTCAGCTTCAAAGGCGCTTAGGTCAACAACTGTCAATACTGGCTGGCTAGCCGCAATACGTGCCTTTTGTTCTACTAGCCAGTTACCAATAATGCCGTCAACGGGCGCTTTAATTTCGAGATCTGCAAGCTGTCTTTCGAGTTCTGAAACAACTAGAGCTTGTCTGTCAACTTCTAAGGTTTTGTTTTTGACTTCAAAAGCTAAGCGATCTTCCATCAACTCTGCTTCTTTTTCTGCATGAGCATGTGACAGTTTTGCTTTTTCCAAGTCATCCTTACTTTTCTCAAAATCGATTTTAGAAATAAGGTTGTCTTCAATCAGTAAATCACTGCGGCGACTTTCTCTGTCCGCAGCGGACAGTTCAACTTTAGCCATGTCTAGACTGCGATTTGCGGTGAGTTGATCGCGCCTTGCATCCAGTTTTGCTCGCTCTAATTCGCTCTGCATACCAGCAAGCAATGCTTGCTGTTGTTGTAAGCGACTTTGAAGGTTAGGACTTCTTATGATGGCAAGAATCTCACCCTTTGACACTGAGTCACCAGGTTTTTTCTCAAGAGTAACGATACCTTCCTCAGTTGAATACAAAACAGGGGCATTGGCAGCAACAATTTTACCTGTCGCTGCGATATCTCTAATTAGCGTGCCACGGGTCACGGTAGATAAACGTAAATCGGATTTGTTCACTGATTTAGATGCAGATTCACCACTAAACGTAAACCATGCTGCAGAGCCAATGGCTAAAGCAATCACTGCAAACATGACTAACTTCTTGTGTTTCGCGGCATTGCCTGGTTGAACTTTGACGTCCTGTGCGCTGGTGTCCTTGATCATTGTATTTATCCGATTAACTAAGTCTAATCTGATTAATACAAATGTCGTGCCAAACAATAAAAACCTTTAAATTCAACGCATTAGGCGAATCAATAAGTTTAGATATTATCAATGAAGTGTCCGCGGACACTCTATATTCTGTCCGTACATTGCAAGTGTCCGCATGATACACAAAGGGAGAGTAAAATGTTGATAGCGAGATTTACCATTCACCCATAAAAATCTTTAATATGATCGCTTTCATGAAAGTATCGTCAATGACCATGAGAAAGTGTGGATATATTCTTATCTAAACTATGATAGTTCGATAAATGCTTTTTGTTAAAGCCACTGCCGTATTTCAAAAGACGTATCTGCTGAAACTTAAAAACATCTTTGTTTGTAAGGAAATTAATAATAGGAGTATTAATCAGGTGTTTTAACAGCAGCCCTTCCTCATCTCTAAGGAGATCAACAATGTTGAAACACATGATTTATACCAGTGTTGCGTTAGCTATTGCCTCAACGTCACTAGTAGCAAGAGCTTCTGAAAGCAACATCGTGAACCCGCAAACTCCATCGTCTAATATTAACCAACAGTCCGATATTAATAGTCAACAATCAAGTATTCCAGCTAAAAATATTGTGCCAGCTAAGGCAATTGATGCCTATGAAGGGCTAGAGATGGGCTACCGAGGAACCATAAATGCCCATCTTAGATACTGCAGGTTAATGAACAACTCCGATATTCCTCAAATGATACAATTTAGAAAGGTATTCTTTTCTAGTGATAAAGGCTCAAAGGTGACTCTTGACCCATTTGGTAATGCCCAAACGGTGTATCATTTTAACAACTCAAATGAAGTATATAATTCAGATCTTGATCGAATTCGAGTAAAACGTTTTATAGAAATTGGAAAAAACTATTCAAGAGTCGTTATTAGAACCGCTAAAGATAATGGCAGCGAAGGAAAAATAAAACCAGTTTGGAGTACATTTGAATATAAATGCAATAATCGTAGTGTTCACTTTCTTAGATAAGAAAAATTGGAGAGCTTATGCTCTCCAATACTTAAGCTAGGGTGTGTCGATCTTTCAGGGTTAAATTTGAGCATTTATCTGTTTAAGGCGTGAGTAATGAAGTTTAGCCATCTAAAGTAAGTTGCTCACAACACAGAACAAGGAGCGGTTAAAAACATCAAAAAAAGAGCGCGCGAAAATAAGCTGACAGATCAACACGCCCTAAAGAGTTTGCAAAAAAATACCAATTGAACAACCAATAGCAACAAACCAAGAAAGTGAACGTGACGTCGATAAGTCCATCAGATACAGAATATGATAAACAACTCTTGCCACTACATGGGCTATTGCCATTATAACTACCGCTTCATTGACGTTATTTGTTGCGATTACCGTTAATACGGCAACAGCAAACACCAACAAAGATTCAAACGCATTTTGGTGTGCAGCAAGCGCCCTAGCACCAAAACCTGTTAACCGTGCCTGCTGTGCTCTTGGGTGGTGATTGTCGTAACCATCAAGTTTTGCCATTGCATAAGCGACTGGGGCTTTAGCTAAGTAAGGTAAAATTAACGTGATGAATAAACAGAGTAATAGTGTGCTCATATGAAATCCTTTTAATTTCTCGCTTTATCTAATGCATGACAAACGGCTTTGATACCTAAAATAGCTCTTGGAGTGGGCCTGTGCAATAAGTCGGCATCCAATTGATAAATATGATGCATCTTTACCGCTGGAATCGTTGACCATTTACTCCAGTCAACACCAATGACATTGCCTTTATCTTGACTTTGCAAGATCACTCGAGGCTCAGTAAGCAACACATTTTCAATACTTACCTGCGGATAATCGCTGCTGGCATTGTAAAATACATTATCACCATTACAGGCAGAAATCAGTTGCTGAATCCAACTGTTCTTGGCAACGGTCATTAACGGGTTTGACCATAACTGATAAAACACTTTTATTTTGGTTTTATCAGCATTGTCAGTTCTAATTTGCTTAAGTTTCTGTTGGTATTTTTCAGCTACAGTATGAGCTTGCTGTGAATGTCCTGTGAGTTTTCCAAGTTGGAATAGATCGTTCGCCACATCATCTAACGTACTAGGTGAGCTATCATAAAGATTTAATCCCAGCTCTTTTAATCGCTTGATGTCATCGGGTTTATTACCTTTTCCCCAGACTACAATCAAATCAGGATTTAGCTCTAACACCCGTTCAATTTGAATACCGTGGTAACCACCAATCGATGGAATAGATTTCGCCTGCTCAGGGAAGTCAGCGTGATCTACTGCAGCAACAATTTGATCACCAGCACCAATCGCAAATAACTGCTCAACCGCATGAGGAGATAAGGCAATAATTCGCTTAGCAGGTTTGGCGGTAGCAACATTTACCAATGAAAGAGTACAGAAAAAAAATAGGAAGACACTGGATACCTGCCTTCGCTGGTATGACGGCATAAAAGCAAAAGTTTTCATTAGTAATCAAACCCTACCTGAGCTTTAATACCCGCTTCAAAAGCGTGTTTAATCGGCTTCACTTCACTTACCGTATCTGCCAAATCAATCAATTTACGATGACAAGCACGCCCAGTAATAATCACATGCTGCATTTTAGGACGGTTATTTAAGGCTTGAATGACTCTCTCAACATCCAAATAGTGGTAACTCACCATATAAGTTAATTCATCAAGCAAAACGCAATCAATTGATTCGTCAGATAGTAACTTTTCAGCAGATTCCCATGCGCTCAATGCCGCAGCGGTATCTTTTTCTTTGTCTTGAGTCTCCCATGTAAAACCTGTGCCCATTACATGAAACTCAACGCCAACGTTTTCAAGCAAGTTACGCTCACCACAAGCCCAAGTACCCTTAATAAACTGAACAACAGCAGCCTTATTACCATGACCTACAGCTCTAGCAACCGTACCAAATCCAGATGTGGATTTACCCTTGCCGTTTCCAGTGAGTACCAACAAAACTCCCTTCTCTTCTTGTGCAGCTTCAATTTTTGCATCGACGGTTTCTTTTAACTTTTGCTGACGCTGTTTATGTTTCTCACTCATAACTCTCTCCCAGTCATGATTTAGACTCTTGCAATATAAAATAAACTTAATCACGACTACAGTCATTTAAGCTAAAACAGAAAATTCAACGTTAATTTATAAAACAAGAAGCTAAAACACTTATAAAATTAGTTAGTTATTTTAAGTTATGTTAGTGACAAACTAAACAATAATTAACTGGTTGTTTTGAGTTAGAAAACTGACAATAAAGCAACTCTTTAAGATTGGATATAAATTATGACTGTTTTGTATAAGTATACTCCAGCAACTCTATATGAATGCGGTAAATTTACCGAGTTTTCCCATGAACAAATTGAGAATGATTCAGCTCTAAGTGAAGCTATTAAAGAAAGCTGCCCGATTTGTTTAGTCGAATTAAATAAAGAAACATATGCAATTGCAGCAAATTGTTGCAAGAAATCATTTCACACAAGCTGCTTACTTACTTGGCTTAATCGTCATCAATATATAGCAAATTGCCCGCAATGCCGAGTTCAGATGATTGAACTAAAGGATTCGTTCAAAACTTCATTGACAGATGTTTACAATGCTTCAGTTCCTGAAAATTTTAAGGTTCTGGCCACTGTTAGAAAGAATGTTACGGCTGAGGAAGTGCAAATAAATCAATTACAACAACTCGATGTTAATGAAAGTGTAATTGACCTTGATCATGAACTTGCACACCAATTGGAATGGCATGAATTACTTGAACACCAGAACAGAGCACCATTTCGAGGAGAACCAGTTGCTCAACAAGAGTTACAAGCGGAGAATGATGGTGAACAACCAAATTTAGCCCCTGACGCTGCAATTGCAAACCCTGTTGTCAGGGAGGTTTTACCAGCCATTAATCAACCACTACAGGTTGGCGATCCTGAGCAAAGACAGATTCCGGGGCAAAGAGCTAGATTCACACTTCAAAATGTCAAAGTATTTTTTGTAAAAACAGGACATTGTTTTTCCTGTGCGACAAAGCTATTCTTTAATTCTCTGACTACGCTCAATAGAACCGCACCTATTATGCCGGTAAATCGTACACTTGTTTAATATCGCAATGTTTGCTTAAAACATCAGCCAATCTTTCTATTTGCTGCTCTCTAATTTCAAAAATATCAATCGTTTGTTCAGTTTTTAGCCCAGTCCACTTCAATAGAAGCTTTAGGCTTTCAGGCTTATCAAATAATCCATGTACATAAGTCGCTAAGGTTTGGTTATCGCTAGAAATTACACCATCAACCTTAACGCTACTATCGCATTCAAGTTCAATGGCGTGTTGGCAGCTTTCAGTATATTCCGATTCACCACAATGAATTTCATATCCTTTAACTTCAACTTTATCTTGCTCCAAGATTAAATGCCCAGTGACGTTTTTCAGATGTTTTACAGGATTGAGCTTAGTGGTAATTGGCAAATATCCTAAACCCGTTTCGTGAGTGATACTTCCTTCGACAGCAAATTGGTCAGCAATGTCTTGTCCGAGCATTTGATAACCGCCACAGATTCCTATCAGCTTGCCGCCATAGCGTAAGTGCTTTTGAATCGCAGCCTGCCACTTAGACAATTTCAGTGCCCTTAAATCCTCAATCACATTTTTGCTTCCAGGTAGAATAATCAAGTCGGCCTTATATCGATTGGGGTCATCAGTTAAGCGTGCATAATTAAACTCAACGTCAGGGTGTAATCGCAATGGTTCGAAATCAGTGTGGTTGCTGATCCTTGGTAAAACGATCACGACGACTTTAAGCTTGGTCGGTTGTTTCTGAATTTGATGTTGTGGAATCGCATCTTCCGCATCAAGATGTAAACCGTCTAAATAAGGTAACACGCCTAAAACAGGCTTACCTGTATATTCTTCAAGCCAATCTAAACCAGATTGCAATAAACTGATATCACCACGAAAGCGGTTTATCACAAAGCCTTTAACTCTAGCTTGCTCAGATTCAGATAATAGCGCTAACGTTCCAACTAAATGAGCAAACACACCGCCTTTATCAATATCAGCAATAATAATAACAGGACAATCAGCGGCTTCAGCAAAGCCCATATTGGCGATATCGCCTTCTCTTAGGTTGATTTCAGCAGGACTCCCTGCACCTTCAACCACCACATAATCAAATTCAGAGGTTAGGCGGTTATATGACTCAAGCACGGCCTTCATTGCCTTGGCTTTGTAATTAAGTCCTTGCTTCCCCCAAAACTCACTCGCTTCAAGTGTTGTTAACGCTTTGCCATGTACTATTACCTGCGCTCGCCTGTCTGAGCTAGGTTTTAATAAAATGGGATTAAAGTCGATTCTAAGCGGCTGCTCAGCAGCAACGGCCTGCAATGCTTGGGCTCGACCAATTTCACCACCGTCTTCTGTAACCGCACTGTTCAATGCCATATTTTGTGGTTTAAATGGTGCAACCTTATGGCCTTTTTTAGCCAATACTCGGCATAAACCAGCAACTAGTGTACTTTTACCTGCATCGGATGTTGTGCCTTGCACCATTAAAGTTTTAGCCACTTTTTGCATTAGCTCTTTAACTCCAGAGGAAGGCCGGCAATAACTAAAGTGACGTTATCAGCTATCGTTGCAATCGCTTGATTTAACCAGCCTGCTTCATCAACAAACTTACGGGAAAGCTCACCGAGTGGCACTATGCCGCTACCTACTTCATTAGAGACTAAGACAATATTTTGCTGAGATTGAGACAGGAAACTTAATAACTCAGGTTTACGCTGCTGCCAAGTCGATTCATCATTGAGGAGTTCATTGGTCAATAACAGGGTAAGACAGTCAACAAGAATAACAGCATCTTCAGGCAAGCTTTTTAGTGATGAAGTTAGATCTAGCGGACACTCAATCAAGTTCCAATTGATTCCAGCTTCATCTCGCTGAAACTGATGATGCTTAATGCGGTGTGCCATCTCATCATCTTTTGCTTGAGCGGTTGCGATATAAACAGGTGCTGCACCAGCTGAAATTTGAGCGATGATTGATTCAGCATAACGACTTTTGCCACTCCTTGCTCCACCTAAAACCAAATGAATCATCCGTGGGCTCCCAACAGTAATAGCGCTGTATAAATGACAACTTCGCTGATTTGTTGCGCTGCACCTAATGTATCACCCGTGTAGCCACCAATTTGTTTGCGAAACCATAGTACAGTAAGAAAACGTGTTATCGAAAGCAGTACCAATAAACAAATGGCTGTGGACCCATCAAGAGTGAACAAAATTACTAATCCAGTGGTCATTAAGATGAGCAACTCATTCCAGCTTTGCTCATTTGCCAATGGCTTAGATTTAGAATCGTCCGATTCACGAACGTACTCTTCAGTAAAAATAATGCTCGCCGCGAATACACGACTTAAGCCGTGACTGGCGATGATAGCAATCACGGCATAATTAGGATCATAAAGCGCTAACTCCACCAGCAACTGCCACTTCATGCCAATAGCCAAAATTAACGCTAAAGTGCCATAACTCCCTAAACGGGAATCTTTCATAATTTTTAGCTTGTCATCGGATTTCCAGCCTCCGCCGAAACCGTCTGCGGTATCTGCAAGCCCGTCTTCATGGAATGCTCCTGTAATTAGTACACTGGCGATGATTGATAAAATAACAGCAATCGATGGAGGTAAATAAAGCTGCGCACACCAAAAAACACAGGACGATAACGTGCCAATCACCAAGCCCACGACACCAAAGTAGCGGCTGGCCTGATTTAATTTAGTCGCATCTACATCAACCCAAGCAGGCATAGGAATACGAGAAAAAAAGCCTAAAGCAATAAAGAATAAATCCAGTTGTAGATGCCAATTTTTTTTGTGCTGTGCTTTATTCAACGACATTGTCGACTTTTGCCTCTTCAAAACTCGCCATTTGATGATAAAACGCTAAGGCAGATTCAATTAATGGAAGTGCCAATACCGCTCCTGTTCCCTCACCTAAACGTAATCCTATATCTAACAAAGGCGTAGCGGAAAGTTCATTCAGTAATACTTCATGAGCTTGCTCTTGTGACTTATGAGAAAAAATCATGTAGTCACGAGACTCTGGCGCAATGTGATAGGCAAATAAAGCGGCAACAGACACGATAAAACCGTCGATAACGACTAACTTTTTTTGCTCAGCGGCGGAGAGAATTGCACCAACCAATTGTACGATTTCAAAGCCACCTAAACAGACGAGAATCGAAATAGGATCGTTAAGATGCGCTTTATGCAAAGCTAAGGCTTCATCAATGTATGCTACCTTGTCGCTTAAGCTTTCATTATCAATACCAGTGCCTAAGCCAACGGTTTTTTCAGCAGGTAATTTCAGCAATGCCGACATTAATGCCGAAGCACTACTGGTGTTTCCGATCCCCATTTCACCAAAAGCAAAAATATTTTTACCACTGTCAACACAGGCATTGACCAATGTTTTAGCGTAAAGAAAACCTTGTTTAACTTGTTCACTGGTCATCGCCGCTTGCTGATGAAAGGGATTTGTACCACTTCCTAACCTTTGATTGACTAAACTTGGATTGCCTAGATTTGGCACATAATTGAGTTCAGCTTTTAAGCCACAATCAACGACCTGAAGCGGGTAGTTATGCTGGTTACAAAACACGTTGATACCAGCGCCTCCTACGGCAAAATTGGCGACCATTTGTTGAGTAACAACACTCGGTGCAATGGACACACCAAAGTCAGCAATGCCGTGCTCTGCCGCAAAAACAATAACTTGTGGTTTGAGCTTTTGGGTGTTCTCACCCAAGACTTTCACGACTTGAAAAGCAGTGGTTTCAAGCAGGCCTAATGCCCCCAAAGGCTTGGTTTTATTATTAATGTGATGCTGAATAATCGAATCATTTTCAGCCGATAGCTTTGTAATATTAAACAAGTTAAGACCTTTTTTGCCTTGAAAGCAGGAAAATAAAAAACACACTACCAATAGCGGCAGTAATAATGCCTACAGGTAATTCTTGATTCGCTAACAAGGTTCGCGCCAATACATCAACCCAAACCATAAAACTTGCCCCTAAAAAGGCCGTTAAAAAGAATGGTGATTGGTTTGGAAACAACATTCTCACCGCATGCGGGATCATCAAGCCGACAAAGCCAATCCCCCCACATGCCGCAACAAGTGTCGCAGTTAGCAAGCTGCAAACCAGTAAAATACCTAAACGCACTTTAGCGACATTAATCCCCAATGTATGCGCCGTTTCATCACCTAATTGCAAAGCTGCCGTTAAACGTCTGAATAGCCACAGGCAAATAAAACATAACGCAACGATAACAAATGGCATTGTCAGGTTATCCCAAGAGGCTTTTGTAAAGCTCCCTAGGCTCCAAAATAGCACAGCGGCTGCAGCACGAGGATCTGCAAAATACAACATCAAGCTGCTCAGTGCACCAAACATGAATGATACCGCCACGCCGGCCAGCAACATTCTTTCAGCTAGCTGCGCTAGTCCTCTTCCAGAGAGCGCAATCACAATCACCACTGACAAGCTAGCACCAATAAAGGCTGCCATTGAAAGCCCGATGTGACCAAAGCTACTTAACACAGCAACTTGGCTGCTAAATAGGGTCAAATATGTGATGGCACCAAGTGAAGCTCCTGAGCTGATACCAAATAAAAATGGGTCAGCTAATGGGTTTCGTAATACGGTTTGTAATGCATGCCCTGCAATCGCTAATCCGCTACCTGCCAATGCTGCCAATAAGACTCTGGGCAATCGCAATTCGATGATAATTCGGTCAATGATGTTAACTTGATGACTGCTATTCAAAGCATGTAATAAAGCATTAAAAGCTTGAGAAAACGAGACATCAGCCGCACCAAAACCCAAAGAGAAAACAATGCTCACCAATAACAAAAACAAGCTAATGAACAAAGGTATACGGACTGTTGATGCCTTGGCTACTGAAGAAGTTGTTGAGGTCATGACACTTCCTCGGCATATATTTGGACACTTTCTTTTGGCGTGTACCCATAAAAATATTGGATTAGAGGGCGACCATTTTGGGGATGCTCAGTCACTGCGCTACACACACCAAACACGTCAGCAATTCTTTTTTCTGTCAATACTTGTTTCGGTCTGCCTGAAGCTGATACTCGCCCCTCTTCAAGCATCAGTAAATTATCACATAAGCTGCTGGCAAGGTTTAAATCATGAATCGACGCAATTACCGTTATATCAAGACTTTTAACCAGCTCTAAAATCTGAATTTGATAACGGATATCTAGGTGGTTCGTAGGTTCATCCAAAACCAACAATTTGGGTTGCTGCACTATGGCACGCGCAATTAATGCTCTTTGCTTTTCACCACCAGAAAGAAATTTAAAGTTCTGCTTCGCTTTATGGCTGAGTTCTACTTTAGCCAGTGCAGAACTCACGTTCTCATGATCCTTTTTGCTTGTCATTGAAAGAAGACTTTTGTGAGGTGTAAGTCCTAACATCACTAATTGCTCAGTAGTAATATCTAAATTACTCGGTGTATCTTGCTGTACCACAGCTAGACACTTAGCTAATTCATTTGCAGAGTAATTTTTTATCGACCGACCAAAAAGTTGAATTACCCCACTATCTGCTTTAATAAAGCCATAAAGGCAACGAAGTAAGCTGGATTTACCAGAACCGTTTGGACCGATAAGCCCAAGCATTTGACTCTCAGCTAACTCAAGATCGATTTCTGACAATATTTGGTTGCCATCTATCGACCAATTGAGATTTGAAACAGTAAGGGCCGCGTTCTTCAAAATGACTATCTGATTAGATTTAATGTGATTTTGGCCATTGTAACCTTAAATGACGCCGACCGTGATCATCTTCAATCACATTGATTTCAACTACGGCTGCATAAGGTAAATCAAACTCACGAAATAAGTTATGCCCTTTATCTAAACCGAGCGCTAATGCTATTGCCTGACGAATGACACCTGCATGAGTGATCACTAATGCCGTAGGATGCTTTTCTTCATCAATCACTTCGGTATTGGCAAGTAAATCGTCGATGATTTGAGTAATTGCTCCGGTCACTCTCATTTCAAAGACTTCCATTGGCTCACCATTTGGTGGTGGAGTCCTCCAAGGATCATCCCAAAAGGCAGAAAAGGCTTCTGGTTCTTGCTCAAAAATCGCTTTAAATTCTTTGCCGTCCCAATCACCAAAATCGAACTCAGCCAGTGATGGCATCACGATGCCATTATTGTCGTATTTCTCAGCAAAATAAAAACAACGCTTGAGTGGTGAGGTATATACAGAAAGCTCATTTACATCAAAGCGAGAAACAGCATCCCACATTTGCTGCTCACCTTTTGTTGATAAAAGAACATTGGCCAAACCGCGTAGGATTTGGCCACCTTCACATTCACCATGACGTAAAAAAATCAACTTTGCGTTTTTCATTAACCGACCAAAAGTAGTATTCAAAGATATTTCAAATTATAGCCATATAAACATTTATAGTATCAACAATCCAAATTAATTATCTGATCAACCTAAAACGAATTTACTGACTATTTATTTAGAAATTAACTTTTATGAGTTAACCAAACGAAAATATAAAAAGAAAATGTCGAGCCAAAATAAACGACGGACGAATTTGCTCTTCACAAAAATAGATAGCATTCAATTTATTTAAAAAACTGTCATTTACTTGTAACTTACAGTGATTCAGCTTTCACAGCGAATTTTTTTCTCTACCATATGTATCAATGATAAAACTGATTGTTCCATTTCAGATCGCATTTCTTGAAAGTTATTTAGTGATTCAGATTCGTGCACACCATGTGCTAAATCAACAAATTTGACATGTAAGATGGCTTCTCCTTGCTCATTTTTAGTTGGAATTAATAGTAAGCTCGAATCAACTCCAACGATAGACTGGTTTAATAATACGCTTTTTAACTCTTCTAACTCATTTTTAAAACTTATTAATTGGTCAACAGTTAATTGATTTAATTCTCTTTCTATTATTCTTTGAGTATTTCTGAAGTTTGAAAGTCGAGATAAACTTTTTTGAGAATTGTTTGAATAAACGAATGGAACACTAGAAAGGTTGAAAGCCATGTCTTTTACTTTGAGAGTAACTCTACTGGCTTTAGAATACCCATGTAGTATCTTTTCTTCCTTATTATACCTTAAGCTTTTACTTGCAAACTTTAGATCAATAATTGGACCTCTAGAACTTTCATTTGCATATTGTTTACGAACATCTCTCATTATTATTTTTATGCTTCTACAACCTAAGAATTGAGACATATTTCTTACTGTTTCTAACGATTTTAGTTTTGGTAATAAATCATTCCCATTTTCATCCAGCACGGCAAGAAGCTCAGGCATAAAGTTATATAATGAAGGATGATGACTTTCACTATCAAGAAGAGCTCTAACATACATCACTGCTTCATTGTTATTTTGAATAGTTTTAGCAATACAATCTATAACATTTCCAGAAGAATCTATATGACAAGCATTAAGTTGGTCACTTCGCCCAGCTCGTTGATGATTGCATGCCTGTCCAATTTGTATTTTCCCTGTTGCACACTGATGAGGAGCAATGACAGCCATACTTAATCGCTGCTGAATATAACCTTTCAAAACTTCAGCGCTCTTGCCACTATGAGTAAAAGTTAAGCAACCCAGAAATCTCGAGAATGCTGATGAACGATTGCAGTATGCTACTTTCCCATTAATAACTTTAACTTTGTAATTTCTTACCCAGCCATGACTACCTGCTACTGAAAAAATAAAGCCTCCAGTAGTTACTCTCTCGTTGACGAGTATATCTATTTGAGCTTTGGTTTCTGCAGAAATTACAGCCATACATAACCTTAAACGCTTTAAAATCAATTATTACTTTAGGAGAAAACATCAACACAGAACATACCCAATTGTTTAATTTTTTATTACTTTTTATTAATCTATTTTTGATTTAAATACCAAACACATCTGGACACCTAGACGTCCACAGTGTAATTTAACAACAATTCAGTATTTAAGTTTGGTATTGCAACGCATGGATTTAAATTCACAACAGGCTGCTCAATTACATCTACAACTAAAAGATGATCTCCATGATAGAATTCTGCTTCTTGATGGTGCGATGGGAACCATGATCCAGCAACACCAATTGGAAGAAGAGCATTACCGTGGTCAACGTTTTGCAGACTGGTCATGTCCAGTAAAAGGCAACAATGATTTATTAGTTCTTAGTCAGCCAGAAATCATCAAACAAATCCATATTGACTATTTGAATGCTGGCGCAGATATTATTGAAACCAACACTTTCAATGCCACCAGCATTGCCATGGCTGACTATCAAATGGAATCGTTGGTTTATGAAATTAATCACGTTGCCGCTCAGTTAGCCAAACAAGCTGCAAATCAAGTTGAGAGTAAAACTGGAAAGAAACGCTATGTTGCTGGTGTGTTAGGGCCCACTAACCGTACCTGTTCAATCAGCCCAGATGTAAACGATCCCAGCTTTCGAAATGTACACTTTGATGAGTTAGTCGAAGCCTATATTGAAGCTTGCAATGGTTTAATTGATGGCGGCAGTGATATCTTGTTAGTCGAAACTATTTTCGACACGCTCAATGCTAAAGCAGCTTTATTTGCGATAGATAAAGTACTGACGGAACGTTTTTCAACTCACCCTGAACAGCGATTACCGGTGATGATATCAGGCACCATTACCGATGCCTCTGGCAGAACGTTAACAGGACAAACTACCGAAGCATTTTATAACTCTCTTCGACACATAAAACCGATTGCTATTGGCCTTAACTGTGCACTTGGTCCCAAAGAACTTGAGCCTTACGTTCAAGAGTTAACCCGAATTTGTGAATGTCATGTCTCAGTTCATCCGAATGCTGGGCTGCCTAATGAGTTTGGTGGCTATGATGAAACACCAAAACAGATGGCTGATATTATCGAACAATGGGCACAAGCAGGTTACTTGAATATTGTTGGCGGTTGTTGCGGAACAACGCCTGATCATATCGCTGCATTTGCATCAGCGGTTCAACCTCACTCACCGAGAGAACTTCCTAAATTAGCACCTGAATGTCGACTATCAGGCCTAGAAGCAGTAACCATAAAGCCCGAATCACTGTTCGTCAATGTGGGGGAGCGTACTAATGTTACAGGTTCAGCTCGCTTTTTACGTCTGATAAAAGAAGAAGAATACGAAACTGCGCTAGATGTAGCCCGTGTTCAAGTAGAAAACGGAGCTCAGATCATTGATATCAACATGGATGAAGGGATGCTGGATGGCGTTTTTGCCATGCAAAAATTCTTAAATTCAATTGCTTCTGAGCCTGATATCAGCAAAGTTCCTATCATGATCGATTCTTCGAAATGGGGCGTGTTAGAAGCAGGACTTAAATGTATTCAAGGTAAAGGCATCGTTAATTCGATTTCGTTAAAAGAAGGTGAAGCCGCTTTCATTGAGCACGCTCAGTTGATCAAACGTTACGGCGCAGCTGTGATCGTCATGGCATTTGATGAACAAGGGCAAGCTGATACCAAAGCTAGGAAAGTAGAGATCTGCCAGCGAGCTTACGACGTTTTAGTCAATAAAGTTGGTTTCGCTGCTGAAGATATTATCTTTGATCCCAACATCTTTGCTATCGCAACTGGCATTGAAGAACACGATAACTATGCCGTTGATTTTATCGAAGCTACTCGAGAAATAAAACGCACCTGCCCTTATTCGATGATCTCAGGTGGTGTTTCCAATGTCTCATTTTCTTTCCGAGGTAATAATCCTGTTCGTGAAGCCATCCATGCCGTATTCCTCTATTACGCCATTAATGCCGGTATGGATATGGGGATTGTTAATGCTGGTCAATTGGCCATTTTCGATGATATCGACCCTGAACTAAAAAGCTGTGTTGAACGAGTAGTACTCAACCAGCCTTGCCCTAACCCTGACAGTAACAATACTGAGTTATTGCTTGAAGTTGCAGAGCAGTATCGAGGAACAAAAAGCTCAGATGCTGACCACGCTCAAGCCGAATGGCGGAGCTTACCTGTTAATGAACGTTTAGCACACGCATTGGTAAAAGGCATTACCGAATACATTGATGAAGACTCTGAAGAAGCTCGATTAAATGCGGATATACCTCTGGAAGTGATAGAAGGCCCGCTAATGGATGGTATGAACATCGTTGGTGACTTATTCGGTAGCGGAAAAATGTTCCTGCCACAAGTCGTTAAATCTGCAAGAGTAATGAAAAAAGCTGTCGCTTACCTTAACCCTTATATTGAAGCTGAAAAAGTTGAAGGGAAATCCAACGGTAAAATTTTGATGGTTACCGTCAAAGGCGATGTGCATGATATTGGCAAAAATATTGTCGGTGTCGTACTGGCCTGTAATGGCTATCAAGTTATCGATTTAGGCGTAATGGTACCTGTTGAGAAAATTATCAAGGTCGCACAAGAAGAAAACGTCGATATTATTGGTATGTCTGGCTTAATCACCCCAAGCCTTGATGAAATGGTTCACAACGTTAAAGCATTCGAAAAAGCAGGCTTAACCATTCCAGCCATCATTGGCGGTGCTACAACATCAAAAATTCATACAGCAGTCAAAATTGCTCCAAACTACCCTTTTGGTGCCATTTACATCACCGATGCATCTAGAGCTGTACCCATGGTCAGCAAATTAATTAAAGATACCTCTCGTCAAAATGAAATAGATACTATTTACCAAGAATATGACCAATTAAGATTAAAACGTTTATCGCAAGGTAAACGAAAATCCATTGCACCCATCGAACAAGCCAGAGCCAACAAAACGGATATTGATTGGAACAATTATCACCCCATTAAGCCGAAAAAACTTGGGATAACGGTTTTTAATGATTACCCGCTCGATGACTTAGTTGAACGTATCGACTGGACACCCTTTTTTAGAAGCTGGGAGCTTCATGGGCATTTCCCTCGTATTTTAGATGATGAAGTGGTGGGAGAAGAGGCCAGAAAACTCTACGCTGATGGACAAAAAATGCTGAAACAAATCATCGATGAAAAGTGGCTAACCGCAAAAGCGGTGATTGGCTTATTCCCAGCCAGTACCGTAAATCATGATGATATCGAGCTGTATCAAGATGAAAGTCGAACTCAAGTGTTAAAAACTTGCCACCACCTACGGATGCAGATTGAGCGCTTAGGGAATCACAATTTCTGTTTGGCTGATTTCGTTGCCCCTAAAGAAAGCCAAGTTGAAGATTATATGGGCGGATTTTCCGTTACCGCTGGCCATGGTATTGATGAATATGTGAATCGCTTTGAGGCTGACCACGACGATTATAGTGCGATTATGCTTAAGTGCTTAGCCGATCGCTTAGCTGAAGCATTCGCAGAAAGAATGCATGAACGCGTACGCAAAGAGTTTTGGGGCTATGCCAGTAACGAAACCTTAAATAATGAAGCATTGATTAAAGAAAAGTATCAAGGTATTCGCCCTGCTCCAGGGTATCCGGCTTGCCCAGACCACACTGAAAAAGCCACACTGTGGGAGTTACTCAAACCAGATGAGACCATTGGGCTCAATATTACTGAAAACTTTGCCATGTACCCTACTGCGGCCGTGAGTGGTTGGTATTTTTCACACCCCAAATCTCGATATTTTGGGGTAACAAATATCGAAAAAGATCAAGTTGAGAGTTATGCTACTCGTAAAGGAATGAGTATTGAAGAAGCAGAAAAGTGGTTAGCACCTGTTTTGGATTATAATATTGATTAATTTGTTAAATATTGTACTTTGGTGAAAATGATATTGTGAAAGGAATCGATTAATGAAAAGTTATCTTTTTTAGTTGTTGTAGCAATACAAACATCGGAACCCATCAAACATGGGTAACAAATTAAGAAGAAAAATCTGAGGAGAAAAGCTTTATTTTTGAGATAATAAGTCAACCACGACAACTATCAAAATAAAATGGCGATTCTGAACAAAACAC
>NZ_JAFEUN010000249.1 GCF_016900895.1 Parashewanella hymeniacidonis | reverse complement strand
AATCGGGTAGCCGAGGGTCTCTAACCCTCAGCCCCCACACCACCCTGCATGCGGCTCCGCACAGGGCGGTTCATTTAGCTCCTCTTTAAAGGGTAATGTACAGCTATCCATCCTTCTTTAAGTGAATACAATCCTTGCGAAGATAAGTAGTTATTGCTTAATGCTTGTTGTATTCCATATGTTTTAGAGCTTCTCCATGGCCCTTTGCTTGTGATCCCACAGGCAACGGCCGTTTTCTCTTTCACGCCTCGTTTAAGTAAGCTTTGCACTTTGGTTCTTGGCTTGCGCCATTGTCGCCAGTAGCACATTCTTACTCGTCGACGTATCCAGTGGTCAAGCTCCACACATTGCTGATACGCATTAGCTATCCCGAAGTAGTTTATCCAGCCCTGAAGATATTGTTTCAGCTTAAACAATTGGTACTTCATGCTCACGCCCCAGTTACGGTTGGTCAGCCTTCGTACTCTTTGCTTAAGATTGTGCAGTATCTTTGGGTGCCATTTGATTTTACCTCGGTGAAAGGTGAACCCCAGAAACTTACTGTGATTCACTTTAACTACTTGGCTCTTTTCCTTATTAACCATCAGTTTTAACTTAGATGATAAGTATCGTGTGATACTTTCAAGTACTCTTTCTCCTGCTCGTTTTGAGCAAACTAAGATAATAAAGTCATCAGCGTATCTGGCAAATTTATGTCCTCGGCTTTCCAGCTCCTTGTCTAAGTTATCAAGCATGATGTTTGATAATAAGGGAGATAGCGGACTACCTTGAGGAACTCCTTCATAACTTGGTGTGAGCTGACCGTTGATCATCACTCCAGCACGAAGGTATTTGCCAATAAGTTGCAGTACCTGTTTATCTTCGATCTTTCTTGAGATGTGTGTCATCAGTAAATCATGATTTACACGGTCAAAGAATTTCGATAAATCGACATCGACTGCGAAATTTCGCTTTTGTTTTATTATTCTTTGGACTCGTTCTACCGCCTGTTTCGCATTCCTATTCGGTCTGAAGCCAAAACTACTTTCCGAAAAGGTCGGCTCAAATAGCGGATTTAGCACTTGAGAAATCGCTTGCTGTATCACTCGGTCAATGACAGTGGGTATACCAAGTTGCCGTTTGCCGCCATCAGGCTTGTCAATGTCAACTCGGCGCACTGGGGAGGGGTTATATTCTCCGGCCTCCAGTAGTGTTTTACACTGCTGCCAATGAAGCTGTGCCCATTGAGGGAATTGCTCGATGCTCATTCCATCAATGCCTGCTGCGCCTTTATTGGCTCTGACTTGCTTCCATGCTTGATGCATATTCGCTGGTTCAAAAATTTGTTTGAATAGCGTACATTTGAAGGCTGGCTGCGGGTCATTACGCTGTTGATAGTAATCGTCTGACGACGTAGTCGGTATCGACAAGTTTGACAAGGCTCCTCCTTCTTTCTAAATGTTCAGGCCTTCACCATGTCCCAACCATTACGATGGGCGTTGGGCTAATATGCCATCTGCTGACTTCTGTTTAATCACATGCCTAGTTGCCCAGTCATGCGCTATCGGTTTTCATCTATTTGCTCTTTTCAGGTGATGAGACTGAAAAGCCAAGACACTTATAAACCAGAGCCTTACTGGTTACCTGCCGATCGCAAGTTAAACAGATCTCCCCAGATAAGAACGTGAACTTTCCTTACACTGCTGCATCATTTACGGTGGCCGTTAGATCACATGGTTTCGCTGTCTTGTGCCAGCTCACCTCCAGCCTACGCCTCATATGATGTTTTTATCCATCAGCTCGTAAGTTTGCTAGCGGCTTCCTCCAGACCAACCCTCACGGATAAGCCCTTGCCATTCGCTAGTAGTTATCGTTTAATAACATCATGTTAATAAACGGTGATCTTCCTACAGAGGACTTTCACCTCATTAGTTCACGCCCATGCTGGGCGTACACAAG
>NZ_JAFEUN010000248.1 GCF_016900895.1 Parashewanella hymeniacidonis | reverse complement strand
TGCTAATACCGCAATATGCCCCATCAGACGAGAGCCTATTTGCCCTTTAGGCGAAGTTTCCGGTAACTCCCCTTTATAAGTGGCATTACAATATTGGCAGTGACCATGAAAAATTTGGTACTCAGTGATCTCCAAAGATACTTTGGGTAAATCGAATACTTGATGACGACGGCTATGTCGCTCGTTTACCTTAATCGAGTGATAACAAGCACTGCAATAAGATTGAGGCTTGCACTCAATTACGATGTCATCATCCGACAGTTCAGCTAAAGGTCTTTTGTCCCCCGTGTGGCCTGGCTGAGCGCCCATCTTATTTCTGCTACGATGCGTTTGAGCTTTTTTCTATCAGCCTTTGCTTCAGGTGTATCTGATGACGGCGATTTTGATGAATTCTGAGAAAACGGCTTTAACCTATCTTCGTATTCCCGAAGTTTTGACCATAACTCTTGAATCAGCAAATTAGCATCTATCTCGAAGCATTTTTTCTTTTTTATGTGTACATAAAACACCATAAAAAGATCGTTCAAGTAACAATGTTAGGTCAAGTGACTTGTTTCACAAAAAACAAGAGGAGCTTGGTGAACGGTTACGTTTTATGGTCTGATAATATTGGGGATTGGCATTTATCTGAAGTGAGGAACTGATGACATTTAAGAGAATCCTACAAACCACTATTAGTGGTCTGTTATTGATGAGCCAGTGCGGTTTTGTGCAAGCTGGAAATACAAACGAAAAAACAGATTCTAATGTTGAATCCGTTAAAACGTTAACAAAATCGACCAATCAAGGAAATGCTGGGGCTCAATATAATTTAGGGGTTGCTGATGGCTTTGGCTACGGTGATTCATCTGGGTGTCCTGTGGACAGAGTAATAGAAAATCAAGATTTATCGGGACATGAGGGTTTTTGTGCGGATATAAGGCTGTTTAGTGGCACTAATTTGGTATATGATTCAGCGGCAAGAGAGGCTCAGATGACCCTGTCTGGTGGCTCGAATTATGTATATGGTTCAGCGGCAAAAAAGGCTCAGATGACCCTGTCTGGTGGCTCGAATTATGTATATTATTCAGCGGCAAAAGAGGCTCAGATGACCCTGTCTGGTGGCACTAATTTGCTGAATGGTTCAGCTGCAAAAAATGCTCATGTGACCCTGTCTGGTGGCAGGAATGCTGTAACTGGTTCAGCGGCAAATGAGGCTCAGATGACCCTGTCTGGTGGCACTAATTATGTATCTTATTCAGCCGCAAAAGATGCTCAGATGACCCTGTCTGGTGGCTCGAATTATGTATATGGTTCAGCGGCCGAAAATGCAGATATAGTCGTTAATAATGGGAGAAATAACAACTTCATCGGTGCGCACGTAGCTAACAATGCCGTAATTTCTGTATGTGGTAACAGTACGATATATTATGGTAATGATTTCACCTCTAGTTGGGAGGTCATAAATCCTACTGAACTAACAGAAACAAACGCAAAAAGTTTAATGCCTCAAATAAAAGCGTTCAACGACCTTAGAAACAGTGTTGAGCCATTAAATGAGCGCTGCTTACCATTAGCCACACCAAATAATTTTAGCGAACATTAACACGTTAGAGTTATCACTGAGCATGGAAGGTCAAGCAGAGGCGCAGACCTTGACAAAGCAGATGTCACAGCATTAAAAGCTTAGATTACTCTGATTAAGAACGCTAAAACCGTCATGATTTGTGTTGAAGGTTTTTTGTCATACATAAAGTGAGTTAGACGCATATATTCTTTGGGTGCAGTTCCTTTGATTCGACGGTTACAGCAGCTTTATAAAGTCGTCGTTGAGATTGCTGCTTATGAAACTTCCAATACTCATCAAAATCGTCGCTTGACTTCAGTGAATGTAATTTCAAAATAGCTTCACCTCCATCAAGCCCCCAACGGGCACCGGTAATATCCAGTCTATCGTTTATCAAATGACGACAAGCACCTTCTATTACCCCGCTGGCGATAGGATGACCTGATGCTAATGCCTCGCCA
>NZ_JAFEUN010000247.1 GCF_016900895.1 Parashewanella hymeniacidonis | reverse complement strand
TTGTAGTGAAATTGATGCAAAATCTAAGAAATCTTGCTTTTGGGGTACGGCTCTGAATTTTGCGTAAATCAGATGCCGTACATTTTAACTCTTGAAATGGATTTTTTCAGAACCGACTAATTATTGCCATTTATCAGTATCTGATTTGCATGAACTCAATAAACAAGCCGCAGTTGCGGATCAATATAATCCAAAACCCACCTATGAGTTTCTTAAAATAAAAGTTAAGCCTAGGCTTGTGAAAGATTTCATCAAGTCAGATCATGATGTGTGGAACCAAAATTTGCCTAAATTTTCAGGCTATAAAGATAAATTGACCGTTCGTTATTTCTCTAAGCCTAAATTGAAACCGTAATTAGATAGAAGAATTTTAATTAGACAGTCACTCACTTTAAATCTAGTTTTAAGTGAGTGAAACAATCAATAAGTTGCTCCAGTATGCAAAGTTTTGAAATAAGAGAAGCTACGGCCGAAGATATTATGGAGATATATGGGACCATGGTCGTTGAACAATGGAATCCAGGTGTTTTCGATCAAGTTACTTATTCAAAATCGAAAAGTGTACATATGTTTGTTGGCGTAATGGATGGTAGAGTGGTCTCAAGTTGCTGTGCATGCATTTATGATACTCAATTCGCATTTTTCGGTCTCTATTTGGTATTCGACCCGAAAAATAGAGGCAAAGGTTATGGGCTTAGTACTTATCAGCATCGATTGAGGATCATGGAACAAATGGGGGTTAAATCCATTGGATGTGATGGGGCGTTAGAGCAGACTCATAATTACGCAAAAAATGGGTTTGTTGATAACTATCTTAATCGAAGATTTTCATACTTTGTGACAGGTTCAGAATTGATCAATGAGCATATTTCTATTGATAAGCTTGGCAATAAAACGTTGGCATTATTCGAAACCAAGTTCGTGTATGAGCCTCGTTTAGAGTTTATCAGTACCTGGTTAGATAGCGATCCAACCATGAAGTTTGCATCGAAATACAATGAGGAAAAAGAGTTACTTGCAGTGGGTATTGCAAGGCAAGCTCAAACAGGATTTAGAGTTGGGCCAATTTATGCGAACTCTCTAGAAAGCGCTAAAGAGATCATTCATGCTCTTGCAGCTCAACTACCACAAGATGCAGAGCTATTAATTGATATTCCAGAAGCCAATTGTCATAGCGATCATTTTATTAAAGATCTACGACTGAGAAATAACGATTTTGAATGCATGCGAATGTATCGAGGGCCAGTGCCAGCGGCCGCTCTAGATCAGGTTTATGGAGTGTGCACCTTAGAAGTTGGCTAATGGTTCATCTGTGTAGTATTTCACGTTATTTCTACCATCTCTTTTTGCTTGATATAGTGCGATATCTGCATGTCGAAGTGTTTCAGACAGTTGGGCGCCTATTTGAATTTTTTCAATGCCAATGCTTACAGTAGTAGGGATCTGTTGATCATTAAATTGCACACATAAATTTTCAATAGTTTTCCTAATACACTCAGCAAAATCAATGGCCATTGATTAGGTTTTCTGGTTGAAGATGATGCAAAATTCTTCGCCGCCAATGCGGTATAGGCGGTTGCCATTGAGCAGCTGGGTGATTTCCATAGCCACTTTTTTTAAAACCAGGTCGCCAGCTTCATGACCATAATTATCATTAACCAATTTGAAGTAATCGATATCAAGTAGTAATAAATGGAAATTAGTCACACTGTCGCGCAAACGATATTCTTCATAATGCTGATGAAGTGCAAGTCGATTGTCGCATTGAGTTAAACTATCCCTTAATGCTAGTGATCTCATTGTTTCTTCGGATGTAGCACGGGCAGTTTCATAAAAGTGAGAAATCGTCCAGATACATAAAAAGCTCAAAATAAAATTGCTCCATATACCCTATACTTGAAGATGCATGTTTCAGGACTTTTTCAGCGCCAATTCTTTGAGGCGCATTAGCGAAGGAATATCGGGATTCTTTCAAGCTAATGTAACAAAGAAGAATTGGCGCTGAGAAGTCCACG
>NZ_JAFEUN010000246.1 GCF_016900895.1 Parashewanella hymeniacidonis | reverse complement strand
TTGACCATAGATCTTGGTTGAAAATTGACATGATGCGTTGCCTTATCTAGTGTAATTTACTGATCAGATCAACGAAACGATAATAAGTTCAATTTCCATAATATTTGTGTAGAAGAGTCAGCGGCTGATCTGAACCCCGCTGTCCAGCATCCGCTGATGCTGACGGTATAAAGGGAAGTGATAAACCGCTTTATCGACCATTAACCCTGCTAGCAGTGACACGTCACAGTAGCAGCCGTCTAATACCGCCTCGGGTGCCGGAGTCGTGGCTAAAGTCTGAGTCGGTTTATGACGAATCACCGGACGACGATACACCAGTATCGTATAACTCCCTGGCTGCTGCGCTAAGCGATAGGTTTCTTTGTAGTCGATGACCTCAATCTGAGAAGCTTCTTCCTCAGTCATTTCTGGTAAAGGCAGCTCAATGATTTTCTGCGGCACAGTGTCGTCAAAGCGAAGACCCGTGTCATTAACCTCATCACCAGTGCGTTGGATATTGGATTTACGGCGGTGACCTTTAACTTCGGTGGATGGCTCCTCAGCTTTAGTCTCAGCAAGGCTGTCACCGAATAATGAGCTTTGTGACGGATTGTCGATAAGCTGCTTCTCGGACTTGCGGCCGAACAACTGGCGCTTGAACCAGTCGAGTTGCTGTTGAAGTACAGTTATCGTAAGCATTCACCAGAGGGGTATTGACAATCTCAAACTCCCGTTTATTGGCATTTATAACTACAAGCTTGCCATTGTTTTGTGACACAAGTACCACCCCGCAAGTAAGTTTCACTGTTTATTTGAAAAGTCAATACGGGGCTGGTGAATGGTTACCAGTTATCTGCTCTGACTGAGATGAATTTTGTTCAGCCAGCAAGTCAATTTGCTCCACTTGCTGAGTAAGTAAAGCAGCCATTTCTTGTCGGTTTAACTGGGTAAATTCTTCAACTTTCATGGCTGATAATTATACCAAAAACACCACTCAGAGTCGCTTGTTTTTCACTCTTTTTTGCCAGTTAATTCCAGCGATTAAGCACTGAAGTTGTGCCCAGTCGAGACTGATTTTTTCATCATTACCAGCGACCTGATGAAAGGTGCCTTGCTCTAGTCATTTACTCCATAAACACAACCCGCCCTGTGAATAATACAGCACCTTCATTTGAGTCCGGCGACGATTAACGAAGACGAATAACTCACCGTCAGTGACACGGTGCCTGAGCTTACTCTGAGCCAACGCCGCTAAGCCATCGAACTGCTTACGCATATCTACTGGTTGGTTGTAAAGCCAGATACTGACATCCGGATTGGGGAGCAGCATTACTGACGCATCCGCAGAGTAATACCGTTAGGTAGGGTCAGCTCAATATCCCATTCAGGTGAGGAGGTGTTCACCGTTTGAACCTTGGGAAGATTAACGGGTTGCCAGTTATCCTCAGTGACTTCTGCTTTTGGTTCACTGGTGAGTCGTTTACGCCAGTGATAGAAGCCAGAATGAGATACCTGATACTCCCTGCAAAATTCGGTTACAGTGAGATTACTTTGTTCAAAAAGAGTTATGATTTCCTGCCATTGAGCAGCAGAGCGGTTTTTACGTGACATACCACCTCCATAAAATTAAGGTGATAGTTTGGATGTGAAATTTAGAGAAGAAAATACGTCTTATAATGATCGCTTACTTTGTTCTGGCAACGAACCATTTCACAATGCCCCCTAAAGAAGTCCTTGATAATTACAAAAGTCAGCAAGGTGTAGAGCGTGGTTTTCGACTCATTAAAGATCCGGTATTTCATCTAAACAATATGTTTTTAAAAAGACTAGAACGCATCAATGCGTTAATGATGGTAATGACGTTCAGTTTAATGGTCTACAACTTAGGTCAATATCAATTTAGAGAAACCTTAAAACACACATTCCGCACCTAATTTTCCTAATAACGTATTTATCGCCAAATCATTTAAAGTAGCCATCAGATCACAACAACTATGGCAAATAGATCACAAAGGGATAGCTAAAAGATCACAGAC
>NZ_JAFEUN010000245.1 GCF_016900895.1 Parashewanella hymeniacidonis | reverse complement strand
TGGCTGCGCAGGCGGTGATAAGATTTGATGGGGCAACGTATAACGCCAGAATCAAGAAGCTTCCTAACGGTGAGGAAGACGACCTTAAGGCTTTTTTTGAAGGTGTGGTCGTTTATTCAGGCAGCGTCTTAAGCGCTTCACAATATGTTGCATTAGGTTTACCACTTCACCAAAATATTCCTGCACCTGCAAAGTTGTTATCATTTACACAAGATGAAAAAGATACCCTTCATGATGAGCGCAAAAAGTGCAGACCTTGCGTGGCTGAGACTTTTTTGTGCTCTTTCAATCGAAAATCACTGACCTGCTGCCTTAAAGAGATGCGTTCCCATGACGTGCCATTCTCATTGGTTATTACTTATATCAATCATGCGGTTCAAATTGGGTTTGATGGTTCAAACTGGCTGTCCGTGAGTCACGATAATACTCTGTATGAGGCAGCTATAACGAGTAAACTTTTACTTAACATTACAGATGAAAAGTACGCTCGTGATGGGTTGTGGCTTGCCAATATTAATATTGTCTTCGGAAAAGGTCGTACTATTTCAGATTTCTCCGCATGCTTTCGTGAATTACGTCTGACCGATAATAATTTTTTAAAGTTATCAGATTCTCAAAAAAAAAGGTGTGTGCATCTAGCGCTGCAAAATGGTCATCATGAGACGGTGGCTGCGTTTATGAAGATGCTGGCGGAGTTACTGAAGGCAGGGAAGTTATCAGAAGATAAGTTCATAGCGCTGGCCGCGGGGAAAGATGGTGACGAAACACCTGGACTATATTTGGCGCTGCAAAATGGTCATCATGATACGGTGACTGCGTTTATGAAGGTGCTGGTGGAGTTACTGAAGGAAGGGAAGTTATCAGAAGATAAGTTCATAGCGCTGGCAGCGGGGAAAAGACGTAACGGAATACCTGGTCTATATTGGGCGCAGAAAAACGGTCAGCATGATACGGTGACTGCGTTTATGAAGGTGCTGGCGGAGTTACTGAAGGAAGGGAAGTTATCACAAGATAAGTTCATAGCGCTGGCAGCAGCGAAAAATGGTGACGAAACACCTGGACTATTTATGGCGCTGCAAGAGGGGCAGCATGAGACGGTGGCTGCGTTTATGAAGGTGCTGGTGGAGTTACTGAAGGAAGGGAAGTTATCAGAAGATAAGTTCATAGCGC
The DNA here is from genome assembly GCF_016900895.1 of Parashewanella hymeniacidonis. Lineage (GTDB taxonomy): Bacteria > Pseudomonadota > Gammaproteobacteria > Enterobacterales > Shewanellaceae > Parashewanella > Parashewanella hymeniacidonis. The sequence goes on along the minus strand of NZ_JAFEUN010000245.1, from coordinate 872 downwards.
TGGCGGCGGGAAAAAGACGTGACGAAACACCTGGACTATTTCTGGCGCTGCAAAATGGTCAGCATGAGACGGTGGCTGCGTTTATGAAAGCACTGGCGGAGTTACTGAAGGAAGGGGAGTTATCAGCAGATAAGTTCATAGCGCTGGCAGCAGCGAAAGGTGGCAATGAAACACCTGGACTATGTCTGGCGCTGCAAAATGGTCAGCATGAGACGGTGGCTGCGCTTATGAAGATACTGGTGGAGTTACTGAAGGCAGGGAAGTTATCAGAAGATAAGTTCATAGCGCTGGCAGCAGCGAAAGATGGTGACGAAACACCTGGACTATTTCTGGCGTTGCAAGAGGGTCATCATGAGACGGTGACTGAGTTTATGAAGGTGCTGGCGGAGTTACTGATGGAAGGGAAGTTATCAGAAGGTAAGTTCATAGCGCTGGCAGCAGCGAAAGATGGTGACGAAATACCTGGACTATTTCTGGCGCAGCAAAAAGGTCAGCATGAGACGGTGGCTGCGCTTATGAAGGTGCTGATGGAGTTACTGAAGGAAGGGAAGTTATCAGAAGATAAGTTCATAGCGCTGGCAGCGGGGAAAAGACGTAACGAAACACCTGGACTATGTCTAGCGCTGCAAAAAGGTCATCATGATACGGTGACTGCGTTTATGAAGGTGCTGGTGGAGTTACTGAAGGAAGGGAAGTTATCAGAAGATAAGTTCATAGAGCTGGCAGCGGGAAAAAGACGTGACGAAACACCTGGACTATGTCTAGCGCAGCAAAACGGTCAGCATGAGACGGTGGCTGCGTTTATGAAGGTGTTGGTGGAGTTACTGAAGGAAGGGAATTTATCAGCAGATAAGTTCATAGAGCTGGCAGCG
>NZ_JAFEUN010000244.1 GCF_016900895.1 Parashewanella hymeniacidonis | reverse complement strand
CTTGATGAAAATCATTTTTGACAAGTTAGATATCGACCCGAGTAACGAAAAAGTATCTCAAGTCATCAGTGAACTTGAAGAGTTCGGGGTTATTGCAGCATAAAACTGTCCGCAGTATTGTTACTAGAGAATACAATAAAAATCAATGGTAAGAATTCAATCTAAAAATGCTATACGTAGTTGTTCAATTTAATGAACAAAAGTTAACTGTTGCTACCTCACAAAATTAAGTAATTATGATTCAACTGAATTTAAAAATGGATCAATATCAATGTCTGTTGGACCTAAATATAACTTACCTGACTCTGATGCTTTGCCTTGTTCATGGGGACAGTGTACAGAAGATGCAGATCAAACTGAGTCTAATCACAGTTACGCTGATAAGTATAAAAAGCAACATTCCCATGATAATAGAATCGTAGCTTATCAAACTGAATCATTAGATCAGCCTACTTTCGGTGTTGATACATCGCCTTCAACTATTACAAGTACCCAAGCACGCCCTACTGTTTATCAAGTGTTTCCGAGTGCCCTTAATTCTCAACAACAATTACAGAATTATTATCCCCAAAAAAGTTCCTCTACAATTTTCCATGGTGTAACACCTTCTCTCAGAATCGGTTCACCACTTGAACAATCACAAATAATATCCCAACATTGTTCTATTGTTCCACTGACTTTATTACTTTCAACTGACATGGATGCGCTTAAGGCTGTATCACATCAAATAAACTCTTTTAGCGTCTCATTACTGGCTAATATAGAGTCTTCAAATGATCCTAATATCATCGTTTGTCCTCAAGGCCAAGTTTCTGTGTTAGCAATGCTAATAGAGGGAACGGCTGGCAAGACAAAAGAGGATTTATCTACAGCAATTAGTTGGGGAACAAAACTGGATCAGTTAACGGAGAGATTAACTACTTATTTTTCATCTCAATCAATAACCGAAACAGGTATTGCCAGTATTAATTTTCTGGTAAGTTCCACTGATTCGCCTTTCACGTCCAGCTATACACAAAAAATGCTCAGCTATAAAAACACTTTATGTTATGCCTTTAATGAAATTGATAGGGCAATGAACACCGAGACCCTTCGAGAAAGAATTAATTCTAGAGTCAAACAATTAACCGCCAATAAAGTACCCACTGCACTCGACGAAGATACGCTTTGTGATTCAGGGATAACAGTAGGCAATATATGTTGCTTTGTTGGTTTTTGGAAAGTTTCTTTCTCAGCATTCGATGGCTACTTTAACTTTTCAAAAACAGAATCGAAAAAGGTTCCAATGCTCAAGTGCACTGGGCAGCACTTACGCTATGCACTTAATTTAAGAGGTTGGAGTGTCTGTAAAATCCCTTACCAAGGTTGTTTTGAAATGCTCATTGCCCAACCCAACTCAGAATGTAGCCAAGTGCTATCAAGTGAGATTATTAAGGAATTTAGCGATGATTCAAAATTTAAAAAGCATGAAAAGTTTACTCTCACTATGCCTAAATTTGTTGTTGAATCCGAAACAGATTTACTTCCGGCGATGAGACAATCAGCACTCAGTAGTCTTTTTGTTAAAGGTGCGGAATATTCACAAATGACGGCATCAACAAACATGGAAATAACTACGTTTTTACAAAAAACACTCTTTATTGTTAATGAAAAAGGCAGTTTTGGGCAAGCGGTTACCAGTTGTATAAAGTCGAAAGGCCCGAGTGCTCCACATGATTTCATTCATATTGATAGTCCCTTCGCATTTGCTGTTAGAGATACACAAACAGGGCTCATGTTATATTCAGGGATGATTAATAGCCCTGTTGCTCCGACACCAGAACAAGAAGCGCTCATCAGTTAATCATATAGTTAGTTTTTGATCTCACACGTTTCGGGAGGGGGGGGAAGCCCAGCCCCTAGGTTTTCCTCACCTGTACGGATTGATAGTAACCATATGAATTATTAGATTTTATTACAACCAATTGGCTCATTTTTGGACAATTCCGTGATAAAAATTAAAAATATAACTTATACTTTTGCATTAGAAAATCTAAGTCAAGCATCAGCTTACCTTGTCGCTGAACCATCGCTGAGCATTGGCGGCACCTTGCCGCCGG
>NZ_JAFEUN010000243.1 GCF_016900895.1 Parashewanella hymeniacidonis | reverse complement strand
TCGTCTGTGATCTATTCGCTATTATTTTGTGATCTATTCGCTATATGTGTTGTGATCTTTCTACCTAGGTTTCCTGTGAGTAATTATTGTTGAATGTTAGGAGATCTCTGTGCGAAATGTCAGTTTTTCTAATGCAATTTTTTGATTACGAACCGAAACCGAAACACGTTTATGTCCAAAAGCTTGCCAGCTAATCAACAACTAACGTCAAAACCAAAACGGGTTGTAGTTAACATTGGTGTCATAGACATCAATGTTATCTTTCTTCTTGATATAGCGAACAATAAACCATGCAGGGATCACAAACAGTAAGCTGTAAGCCATTTTAATCTTCCAGCCGCCAAACATCATTTTAACCAAAGCTGTGTTACTCATCTTTCCTGAGAACGCTAAGTAATCGACAACGATACTCAATAAGCCTTGTCCAAAAGCGGTAGTACAAACACTGGGAATAATAAAGTGCTTTCCTTGCAACCAAATTTTGGTGGTCGACAGTAAATAAGCATTCATAAACTCCCCGCAAAAGAAGCCCGCCATTCCAGAAAAGACATACCGTACAGTCGGTTCAAATACAGTGTCATAGGCTTGGGCATGAACAAAAACATCAGGGTTAGGCAATGCCGTGATCCATTGAGAAGTAAAAGCAAAGAACAGCTCTACTATAATGCCTAACCATACGAAGATTTTTGCTGTCGAATAGCCGTAAACTTCAACCACAATATCGCAGATGATAAATGAGACAGGAAATACGAAAATACCACCGGGCAGCGTCATCCCAAACACTTTAATGAAGTAGTTGGCAAAACATACCGTTAAACATAGAATCGATAAATAAGCGGCCTGTAACAGTAGCAAATTATGGTGTATTTTCACTGTTTGGTGCACATTAACCGGTTTCATTATTTCGTGGCCTTTCCGCATAAATACCCCATCTGTAGCAAGTCTAAGCCGTCAAAGTTTGAATACAGCTCTTTATCTTGTCGTAGCTCATCAATCGAAACGCTTCTCTGTAAATTTTTTTGAAGATCTGTAATTTTAAAAGTGATGTTGTCACCATCAAAAAATAAGATGCTGTGCAGTGTAAATCGAGATTGGAGCAAGTGGGGGGAGTAATACTGATAAAAGGTTAGATTACGAACATCAAGCTGAGACAGTGACTTTAGCCAACTTAAGTCATTGATAATTTCAGAAATGACAACCTTAAAAGTATAATGTGAATAGCGCATAACAATATACGCATACTTTATGTCTTCAACTTCAAACATTCTAACGACTCGATATGCGATACGAGTGTCATCTGTGAATTCGTTATACAGCCCTTTGACCGTAGAGACCAAGCTTCTATTTCTAACCGTTTGCATTAGTCTCTCCTCCTGCCAATGATGCCGACACTTTCACGACCATCAAGCAACAAGCTGTCTGGAAATTGCCCTTTGCGATTGATGTAATCTACCTCGACAATTTCGAAACCCGCCTTTTCGAATAATACAGAAAGTGAGTCTTTATCTAGCCAATGCACAAATTCAGGTAAATTATCAGACCAACTTTTTTCCCAATGTTTTGGGTTATCTATCTCACCGGAAAATTCAACACCAGCTGCTTTACGCTTCTCATATTCAGGGATAAAAGAAAGCCAATTTGTCAGAAACGTAGTTTCACAAACCACATACAGTTCACCGTTGGGTTCAAGCCAATCATAAACTTGCTGTAACGAGGCTTTGATTTGTTCACCAGAAAAGAAATGCAGTACACGGCTGATTAAGATTTTTCTGAATGACTTGGCCGGAAAGCCCATCTCATGTGGAAATTCAGCAGCTAATGTTTCTAGCTCTGAGTAACCTAACTTACTGGCGGCATCTTCGAGGTGTTCAAGATGGCGAATGTCCATATCGTTTGCAATGACCTTCGCACCGTTTTCTAATGCCTTCATGGTGGCATAGCCAAATGCAGCTCCTATTTCTAAAAACTGACCATCAGCGTATTCAGTAAACTTGATAGTGAAAGGATCAAGATGTGGTGCTGCATAACCTTGTTTATTGAAAAATTAAAACCACGTCCTTTGGGCGTGGTAATCAGCGACAGGCTATGCCTGTAGCATCCACTCATGTTAAGACTTTTCTAGTTGTCCCCACAACAAAGAAAGGTCTAT
>NZ_JAFEUN010000242.1 GCF_016900895.1 Parashewanella hymeniacidonis | reverse complement strand
ATTGTGTGTCAGAACTAATAAGTACTATGAAATTGCTCCTTTCGCACTATATATTTAAGCTATCACACTGATAATTAATGATCTTTTAATAATATTCGTCGATCTAAAGGATCTACACCCAATGATTTTATTGAAATTATTAGTGATGATAGCGAGTTCATGAAGATTGAAAAAGAGTTGGAGGTCTTTAATTCAGAGTTAAAAAGGAATGATCAAAGGTTAATTATCACTTTTGATAGGCTAGATAATATTGTAAAGCCTTACCTTTGGAATGACATTGTTTCTCCATTGATAAAGTTATGTATGAAGTTCCGGTGGTCAAATATTTTTCCAAAACTATTTCTGAGGAGAGACTTATATGATCGATTGGGTAACCTTACAAATAAAAACTCATTTAAAACTCGAGTCATTGATTTAGAATGGTCAAGAAACGAAATTTACTCTTACTTCTTAAAAGTTGTTTTTACTTTATCTGGCGATAAATTTAAACAGTATTTAAAGCCTAAGTTAACCCTAGCCAATTTTACTTTGATTGAAAAACGATTGAGAAAAAAAGGGGCAAGAAATCAATTACCTTTAGAAACTAACTTAATCCAGCCTATAATAAATGCTTTTTTTGGTTCTCCAAAACCTAAACCTAATGGCAAGCAAAGTTCTGCGTACGAAGATTTATATAGAAACATTCAAAGTGCAGATGACACTGTTAACCTTCGACCTTTTTTAGACTTATTGAAACATGCAGTGATGGAACAAAAAAAAGAAGATACAGAGAAAAAATATAGAAAAGATTCTATTTTGGGTCTTGCCTATTGTACAAGCAAAAGTGTAAGGAGAGAGGCTGTTCTTCAATATTTAAGTGACCTTTGGACAGAGCAAGGGAATGAATTTGTAAGATATTTCTGTGAAGATGTTTCTGCAAACAAAGGAAAAGCTGCTCAAAAAAGGAGTAAAATGGATGAGAAGCTTTTTGAAATACTGTTGACTGATATAAAGGATAGGCATGCTGACGTACCTAGTGTGGCAAAAAATACGATTTCCGATTTTAAACAGATACTTATAGCAAACAAAATTATTACACCTTACATGGTAGGTAATAAAAATAGATATCGCTTCGCTTACCTATATTCAAATTATTTTGGTGTGTAGGGCGTTGAGCTTAGTAGGTTCATGCTTTATGTGCATATTTTCTATTCATTTTGTAACATGAATTTTTGTAAGCATTCACCAGAGGGGTATTGACAATCTCAAACTCCCGTTTATTGGCATTTATAACTACAAGCTTGCCATTGTTTTGTGACACAAGTACCACCCCGCAAGTAAGTTTCACTGTTTATTTGAAAAGTCAATACGGGGCTGGTGAATGGTTACTGAATTTTTTACTAGCTTAAACCTCTATCTCTGCAAAGGGTACTTCAACCCATTCTACGTGATTTTGGGTGTAGATACGGGTGCTCTTAGCATCCGTATGTGCCATACGAGATTGTGGGTCTACACCTTTAGAGTCAAATAAGTGGGCGGCTAATGCTCTGATCTCATGAAAAGTAGGGCGTTGTGATGCCTCTAAGTGTTCGCAACAGCCTACTTCATCCCTGATTTTTGAAAACGTGCGGCTTATATAGTCAGGTGCTACTTGAGTTAAATGTACTACATCCTTACTTAGCACGCTTGGGCATTTAGTTGGTAATCGATGAACCACGAAAGCACTGACGGTTCTATCTCGGCTTCTGTCGATAATAGCTTTGAGTTTTTCACCAATTGGAATGGCAACGTGTGCGGCTTCTTTATCTGCCACTTTTTGTCGATGAATATAGAGTTTGCCGTAAACTTTACCAATATGAGTCACTTCAGGTTTATCGAACCAGCAACAGCCACATTTGTTTTTGCTCGGCTCTTTTAAGTTATATTGAATTCTGGAGATTTCTAGTCTTGCGTGGGTTGTTTGTAGAGACAAGTCCATGGCGGTTTGAAGCCATAGAGGGGCAGCAGCATGAATAATTCGATACCATTCCAGTTTTAAGCGTTGCCTTTGCTTTTTTTCTACACGTTTTTTCTTTTTTAGGCTCTTCGTCGTTTAGTGTGGATTTAATGGGTTTGTTTTTGAGATAATAAATCTAGTTTTTGTAGTCAATAATTTAAGAAGTAAATACATGGATGGTAATCAAGTTCTAATGCTTGGCCTTG
>NZ_JAFEUN010000241.1 GCF_016900895.1 Parashewanella hymeniacidonis | reverse complement strand
ATGTAACAAAGAAGAATTGGCGCTGAGAAGTCCACGCAGTGCGAGTTGCACAGCTTGTTACTCTTCGTTGCCAGTGCTAACAATAGCTCACTATTGCCGCACACTGTCGCCTTGATTAACAAGCTGTGCATTCTCGCTGAAATCGAGCATCTTCAGGTATCATGGGTATAATCAATTCTGATCGCTCAGACATAGAAAAGGCCGCATAATGCGGCCTCAAAACACACTATCAAACATATCAGCCGTTAGGCAACGATAACGTATTCAAACCAAGCATTTTTTCCATAACGCCAACAACCTGGCAGCTGTAACCAAACTCGTTGTCATACCATACGTATAGAGTTGCACGCTTACCTTCAGCAATGGTTGCTTCTGAATCCACAACGCCGGCATAACGAGAACCAACTAAATCTGAAGAAACGAGCTCTGTCGACTCTGTAAAGTCAATTTGATGCTGAAGTTCTGAATGTAATGCTGAATTACGCAGATAAACATTAAGTTCCTCTTTATTTGCTTCAGAATTCAGATTCAAGTTCAAAATGGCCATAGAAACATTTGGTGTAGGAACCCTGATAGCGTTACCTGTTAACTTACCTTCCATTTCTGGTAGAGCTTTTGAAACCGCTTTGGCTGCACCAGTAGAAGTAATAACCATGTTCAATGCTGCACTACGTCCACGACGATCTGCTTTATGGTAGTTATCAATGAGGTTCTGATCATTGGTGTACGAGTGAATCGTCTCTACATGACCATTCTCGATACCGTACTTATCATTTACTGCTTTAAGCACTGGAGTAATAGCATTAGTTGTACAACTTGCAGCAGAAATGATTTTGTCTTCCGCTTTAATATCGTCATGGTTTACACCAAAAACGATATTTTTTATAGCATCTTTCGCAGGAGCCGTAAGTAATACTTTCGCAGCACCTTTCGATTTAAGGTGCATACCTAGACCTTCTTCATTAGTCCAGATACCTGTGTTATCTACAACCAATGCATTATTAATACCGTACTGAGTATAATCTACTTCGTCTGGAGAGTTAGCGTAGATAACTTGAATGTATGTACCGTTGGCAATGATGGCGTTATTTTCTTCATCAATCTCAACAGAACCATTAAACGGTCCATGAACTGAGTCACGACGAAGTAAGCTTGCACGCTTTTCTAAATCACCTTTACGACCACCACGTAAAACAATGGCACGCAAACAAAGCTTATTATTTTGACCCGTTTTTTCAATTAATAAACGTGCTAATAAACGACCAATACGGCCAAAACCATATAAAACAACGTCTTTAGGCTCAGTATTCGCTTCGTTGTCGATTCCTGACGCAAGCTCTAATGCCATGTATGCTTCAATGTTGCTTGCATCACTATGGTTACGCCAATAGTTAACGGCTAGCTTTCCGATATCAACTTTACAGTGCTTAACATCAAGTTTGCTTAATGCTTCAACGAATGGGAAGCTTTCACGTAAACGTAATTTATCACCAACAAAACGACGAACTAAACGGTGAGCTTTAATAATTTCAATAGTAGACGCATTCAACAGCGGCTTACCATACATTACTACTTCTACACCTTGGTTTCGGTACAGTTTACCAAGCAAAGGTTGCATAGCTTCTGCTAATTCGAAACGTTCTTGCCAACTTTTTAGGTGTTTATCAGCGTTCATTTATCAATCCTTTTTTTCACTTTGTTCGCAAATGAGGACAAATGCTGAGTGAAAATAACAAATCATGGGTAAAGAGGAGTATTCGCCTACGGGTATTCTTAACCTACCTCTGCAAATTGGCCGCAATTGTAAAGAAAACTCATGTGCTAATCCAGCTGCGGCCAGGAATACAACCTTGTAATTTTATTAGAAAAAACAGCCATCACAGAATGAAAAATCGTTATTTTTTGTAATAATTACAACAAAGTTAATGTATTGATGTAAAAACCCTGTTTTCTTAGCGTAAAATTCAACACCTTATTTGTTCGAATTGTAAATAAAATCCCTAAAAAATTAATGTTTTTTTGTGTTTTTTATTTTAATCGTCTTGAATTCGAACAACGAGTAGAGGAAGTTTATTTTGATGAAGGCTCATATCGGGTTCAAGACTGCTAGGTAACCAATAGTTGAATGAGTGGCTCAAGCAGCCCTTTACCTCGTAGGCCAGCATTGTGTACAAACTCAAAAAAACCAAGATAAAGAGGGAGTTTT
>NZ_JAFEUN010000240.1 GCF_016900895.1 Parashewanella hymeniacidonis | reverse complement strand
CTTTCGTAGCATTTCTTGTTGCTAATCAGGTTAACTATGCTGAAAATTTCCATTTTGAAAAGAATCTCAAAGGCAAACGCTCAAGCAAGTTTATCAGAGCAGTTTGAATTACGATATGAGCCATGAAAGTTTACCTTGAAAAACGCAGTGTTAGAGCCGACGGAACGAGAACAATTCGTTTGGTTTATGACAACTCAGATACGAGACAACGCAAACGTCAGTACGAATCGCTAAACCTGTTCGTATACGACAAACCCAAAAGCATGGTTTTGAAGATCCCACCAAACGCACTGCCAGCTTTATGGATTATTTCCAAATGCTCTCCAATATTAAACAAGAAACAACTTCTACTTCCAACCACTCGACTTGGGTCAGTACTCAAAATCACCTACGAGCTTACACAAAAGGACGTGACATTACCTTTGAGAACATCACTAAAGAATGGCTTGAAGGCTTCAAAACCTACCTAGGGAAAAGCGCAAAAACCAAAAGTGATACTCACCTATCACGAAATACCCAAAGCTCTTATTTTAACAAAGTCAGGGCTGCACTGAATCAAGCCCAGCAAGATGGCATCATCAACCACAATCCAGTGCATCAAGTTCCTTCAATCAAAGCACAATCGACAAAAAGAACTTACTTAACCCTAGAGGAAGTTAACGCACTTACTCAAACAGAGTGCCGCTACAGTGTACTTAAACAAGCATTTTTGTTTTCCTGTGCCACAGGCATGCGATGGTCAGATATCCAAAAACTCACTTGGCAAGAAGTTGAGCAATTTAACAACCATAAGCGCATTGTGTTTCATCAAAAGAAACTCCTGCACGGTAACGCAAAAAGTCTGCAATATTTGGATTTGTCACCCTCTGCTGAAAAACTACTGGATGAGCCAAGAGAGCCAACAGAACGAGTGTTTAAAGCTCTACGATACAGTTCATATGTAAATGTAGAATTATTACGGTGGGCATTGGCTGCGGGAATAAATAAACGAGTGACCTTCCATGCTGGTCGTCACACATTTGCTGTAATCCAACTTAGCCGAGGTGTCGATATCTACTCTGTATCACGCTTGTTAGGGCACAGCGAACTTCGAACTACCGAAATTTACGCTGATATCATCGAAGAAAGACGCATGGACGCTATGCTGTCATTCCCTGATATTTTTGCCTCACAACCAATGAAGTAAGCTATTGGTTTCGTAAAGAGTGGTGAGCAAGATAATTTGCCGCCCTCTTCTCAATATCCAATTGAGTACAAACCTGTTGTTGCTTAACCCACTCTAAAATTTTGATTCGCTCAAACCTCAAATGCTTACCCAGCTTAAAATGAGGAATCGTATCTGCACTGGTTAACCGATAGAGTTGATTCGTCGACAAACCCAATAACACTGAACATTCGTCAATATTCAAATATTCTTTACTGTTTAGATCTGTCGCTAATTGCATGGTTAACTGATCCTCGATAATTTTTTCTAATCGAGATAGCTTAGCTAAAATTGATTGCATCAATACTTGCTCATTTTGCTGCATGCTCACCTCCTACTCTGGATTGGTTTTGCATTTGAGTAATAAACGACTCAATGTCGTTCGTTCGATATTTAACCGAACGCCCAATCTTCAGATACTTCAAAGGATACCGACCAGTACAGCGCCAAGTACACAAGGTATTTTTACTGACGCCCAAGACTTGAGCGGCTTCATCTGGAGTTAATAATTTTTCCATAGCCTAGATCTCACAGAGTCAATTAAGTCTTTTCACTGTATCGCTAAAGAAATCCAATGAGAAGATCGGCAAGATTGCAAAAATTGTCATCTTTCTCAACATACGCTCAAGGGCTGAATCTTAAAGAACAAGATAAATGAAATCTGGGGGATTGCTCGACCAACCGTCCAACCCAAAGGCGTTGGACAAGAGTACTGTTACAACTACTTTTACTGCTACTGATACTGCTACTATGTTTCGGAATCCATTTCAAAGTAGGTTATTCACAGGCAAATAGGGTTTCGAAACCCTGATTTAATCAATTAACAATAACGCTTACTAGCCTTTATCATCCTGAAAAGTTTAAGTGTTTTACTTAAAATTCGATGGGTGTGGGTCTTTTACACCGACGTGTTTAATCACACTCATATAATCTCTGTTTCGATTGCTGTTTGTGATACTCCCAATATTTTTCAAGATCACCACTCGATCTCAAAGACCGTAGCTT
>NZ_JAFEUN010000024.1 GCF_016900895.1 Parashewanella hymeniacidonis | reverse complement strand
TGATGTTTATAACTTAACGATGTTGTGTCATCTATCGCTAGTATCTCTGAATATGATTGTGCTTGCTCTGCGGTGTAGTTAAATCCTGAGCAGCGTATTACTTCTGGTGCAACCATGTCATTATGTATCAATCGGTAAGCTCCTTCCTGTTTGGCCTCGTCTCCTTGGCATGATAAAGCGATTGATTTGCCACTACAACGAGCCATATCTGCAGCCGTTTCAATTAGGCGTTGTGTTCTTCGAGCATCACCAGTATTTGCTTTTTCGAAGTGGGCTGTTGACCATTGGTTATGATGATAAATTGACATGATTTGCTGTTTTGTATAAGGAGTTTCTTGATCAGAACAACGGATTTACAATAAGTTCAATTTATCTCAAATTTGTGTAGAAGAGTCAGGGTTGTGATTCATCAATCAGAAAAACTCGATTGCTTGTATTTTTTGCTGCATGAAAAACTAAAAGTAAGTTCATACTCTGATTTGGGTGAAGAGGTGGTACTTTGGATTGAATCAGGTTTTACTGTAGTCGGAGAGCTAGAATTGTTTTTGAATGAAAGTGAATACTCATCGATTAGCGTATCAGCTATCTCTGATTCAGTAATGATTTCAATACCAGTAAATATGGCTCGCCTTTATTGCTTAAATGATCAAAGGTTTTTGTGATTCGTATTCTCTAACTTATCCCGTAAATTAATCAATAGCAGTACAATTCTTAGAGCAGGCAATTTAACGGTGAAACAAAAGTTGGAACGCTATTTAGCAACTAAATATCAGAATGATGGTGAATATATTCAGCTTGAAAAAAAGGAGTACGATTGCCTCAATGCTTGCAGTATCCGTCAGGCAGTTAAATCGAGAGCTTATTAACTTAAAAAAACAAGGTGTGATTGATTTTTAAAATAAAAGTTTACATATTTTAGAAAGAGAATACTTCGTCTAGTGAGTAATAGTTGAATAGTATTTCATTAAGCTTTGCCTCTTTTGCTAGAACTTATTTTAATTCTATTACTGGGAAATCTGTGTATCTGACTTTTGAGGCGATTTAAATGATTACTAAAAAAGGTATAAAAAAGGTATAAAAAAGCGTCACACTTGCTCGGCAAGTGTGACGAATAGACTATTCTGCTAGTCGCAATAGCTCATTGACACCCACTTTAGAGCGGGTTTTCGCGTCCACTTTTTTCACGATGATTGCAGCGTAAAGGTTGTACTTACCACATTTTGAAGGCAAGGTTCCTGAAACTACAACAGAGCCGGCTGGTACACGACCATAGTAGATTTCGCCAGTTTCACGATCATAAATGCGTGTGCTTTGACCGATGTAAACACCCATAGAAATTACTGAGCCTTCTTCAACGATTACACCTTCAACAACTTCTGAACGTGCGCCAATAAAGCAGTTATCTTCAATAATTGTTGGGCCAGCTTGTAGAGGCTCTAAAACACCACCAATACCAACTCCGCCAGATAAATGTACGTTTTTACCAATTTGTGCACATGAACCAACCGTAGCCCATGTATCAACCATGGTGCCTTCATCAACATAAGCACCAAGGTTTACATAAGATGGCATCAATACTGTATTACGGGCAATAAATGAACCTTTACGCACTGTAGCTGAAGGCACAACACGCATTCCTTCAGCCTCAAAACGTGCTTGGTCGTACTCGGCAAATTTTAAAGGTACTTTATCGAAGTACTTGTTTTCAGCACCTTCAATAACCTTGTTTTCGAAAATACGGAAAGATAAAAGTACCGCTTTTTTTAACCACTGGTTAACGACCCATTCGCCGTCAATTTTTTCAGCCACTCTTGCTTCACCGCTATCAAGCATTGCAATCGCTTGCTCAACGTCGGCTTTGGTTTGTGGTTCAACACTCGCTGGTGATATTGTATCTCGAGCGTCAAATGCTGCTTCGATTCGTTGGCGTAGCGCCTCCATTTATTTCTCCTAAAGTTTTATTTTGAATTTAATTTTTCTATTAGCGCACTTTTTAGCGCTGCTTTTTGTTCTTGGTTCAGTGATTGACCACAATTAGTTCTTAATCGAAAGAAATCTTCAGCTCGTTCACCAATTGTTGAAATTTTCGCTCCTACTAATGTTGCACCGCATTGGTAAAATATGTCACCCACTTTTGCGAGTAATCCTGGAGAGTCTAATGTAATGAGTTCTACCATCGTTGTGCCGTTTCGGTTACTTGGTAAAAATGTAACTCTAGTTTTAACTTTAAACGGTCTCATTTTTCGAGATATCTTTCTAAACTTAGGTAATTTTTTACTCTCTTTACTCAATGATTTAACGATAGCTTTTTGCAGTGACTGAATTCGAGAAGAGCTCGTCAGCGTTTTTCCGTTCTGCTCTAAAATAATAAAGGTATCGAGGGCGAAATCATTTTTAGAGGTCATAATATTCGCATCATTAACGTCAACATTTTTATTATCCATGACGGCCATGATATTTGCGAATAATCGAGGGCGGTTTTTGCAGTAAACAAAAACTTCTGTCCCACCACGACTCATCTGCTTTGATAGCAAAACTAAAGGTTCTTCTGAATTGTGTTTGATGATTGCGCCAGTGTGCCAGATGACTTGATTTGGGTCATGTCTTAAAAAATAATCCGCATTAAAGTTCTGCCATAATTTGTCGATGTCACTTTCAACAAAACCCACTTTAATGAGTTCTTTTTTCGCCTTTGCTTGATGTTCTCGAACTCTAGCACGAATATCAATGGGTTTTTCTTTACCACGAGCGAGTGTGCGCTGCGATGAAAAATAGAGATCTTTGAGCAGAGAATCTTTCCAACTGTTCCAAAGTCCTTCGTTTGTCGCAGCAATGTCCGCAACCGTGAGGCAATATAAATAGTTCAGTCTATCACTGTCCCTTACTGTACCCGCAAACTCAGCAACAACTTCTGGGTCTGATATATCCCGTCGCTGAGCGACCATAGACATGATCAAATGGTTTTGAACGAGCCAAGCCACGAGCCGACCGTCATGGTTGTTCAGGTTGTGCAGCTTACAAAAGTCGATGGCATCAACAGCACCGAGTTCGCTGTGATCACCACCGCGACCCTTAGCGATGTCATGAAAGATGGCTGCAAGTACCAATAAGCCTCTTTTAGGCAATTGCCTTGCTACTATCGATGCGAGGGGGTAATTATCTTTATGTTCAGCTTGGAAGAATCGATCAATTCGTACAAGTAATCGATGAGTGTGTTCGTCAACAGTATAAGCATGAAATAAATCAAATTGCATTTGCCCTTCGATGTTATGCCAAGCTGGTAAGTAGTAGGACAGAATTTTGTGCTTATGCATTAGTGAAAGCGCACTGATACCTCTCGGATGTCTGAGAATCTCCATGAAAAGCTTACGGCACTCTTCATTATGCATCATTGGTTCAGTAAGTTTGCGCCTAGCAGTTCTTAGCTTTCGTAAGGTAAGTGAATAGATACCTTTAATACTCGGGTAGCGAAGGGTAGTAAGAAAAAGCTCGAGTATTTGCTCAGGCTTGGAAAAATCGGTGTTTCCAATAGACTCTATGAATTTACCTTTACGCTGGTAGCGTTCATTTATAGGACGAATTTCGAGCGATTTATTACGCCCTAACGTCGCTCGGTAAAAGAGCTGCAACAGCATTTGATTGAGCTCCATAACCCTACGCACGGTTTGATAATATTGGCGCATCATTTGTTCGACCGCCAACTGAGTCGCATCTTCGTATCCCATCAAAGAGGCTACTTCTCTTTGCAAGTCGAACAGCAAACGATTTTCATCTCGACCGGATATGATGTGTAATGCGAAACGTAAATCCCAGAGAAAGTTCCGACACTCAATCAGTTCATCAAGTTCTTCTTGTAAAAGGAAGCCATGATTGACTAACTCTTCTATATGGGAAGCTTTGAAATGCCGAATAGCCACCCAAGTAATCGTTTGAAGATCTCTCAGACCGCCAGGGCAACTTTTAAGGTTAGGTTCTAAATCAAAAGCACTCGATTTCTCATGCCTTTCTTTTTGTTCTGCTTTTTTAGCAAGAAAGAAGTCATTTGAAGGCCAAAAACTGTCCTGTCGAAGTCTTGATTTAAGAGATGAATATAATTCGTCGCTGCCAATAATGATTCTGGACTCAAGTTGCGCAGTGGCAATAGTGATGTCATTTTTACCCAACTCAATACTTTCAGAAATGGTTCGAACTGAGTGACCAATCTCTAAACCAACATCCCAAAGATAAGCAATAAATTGACTGAGTTTTTCTCTCGTATCTTCATTTGGCTCTGCTTCAACTAAAAAAAGTAAGTCAACATCAGAGTAGGGGTGGAGTATTCCGCGGCCAAAACCTCCAACAGCGACCAAAGCTATTGAATCTTGACAAAGGCCGCACTGTTTCCATGCGCTATCGAGCAAAGTGTCAACTGCAGCACAGCGTTGTTTGACTAACTCAACAATATTATGCTTTCGCTTAAATCTATCAAGTAAGTGTTCATTTTGTGTAACTAATGCTGCTTTCACTTCCAGTGCGGTATTCATTGTTCCAATTCTTATCGTAGTGTTGAATTATTTATGGTTAATGATTCGTGGGAAGTTTTCTTCTTCACGTAACGTTAGAATTTCTACACCTTTTTCCGTCACAAGTAATGTATGTTCGTATTGTGCAGAGTTTTTACCATCTGCTGTACGTACAGTCCATTTATCTTCTGGATCTAATACCGTTGAATTACGACCTGCGTTGATCATTGGCTCGATGGTAAAGCACATGCCTGGGCGAAGAACTGTCTTATCGTTATTTTTGTAATGAACAACCTGTGGCGCTTCATGAAAAGTACTGCCGATACCGTGCCCACAATAGTCTTGAACGATAGAATATTTTTCTAATCCAGATTTGCTTGCTTTGATGAATTTTTCGATGGTTGTTCCGACTTCACCCAGCTTCATTCCTGGACGCACTTTTTTTATGGCGAGGTATAAGCTTTCTTGAGTAATGCGACATAGGCGTTTGTTTTTTGGGGAAACATCACCTACAAAGAACATTTTAGATGTATCGCCGTGATAACCATCTAGAATAACTGTGATATCTAAGTTAACAATATCACCATCTTTTAGTGGTGTATCATTCGGAATTCCGTGACAAATCACATGATTCACTGAGGTACAGATCGATTTAGGAAAACCGTGATAATTAAGTGGAGCGGAAATGGCATTTTGCTCTTCAGTATACTTAGCGCAAATATCATTTAATTCATTCGTAGTCACACCAGCTTTTACGTGTGGTTCAACCATTTCTAGAACTTGTGCAGCCAGTTTGCCAGCGGCACGCATTTTTACAATTTCTTCTGCTGTCTTAATGACGATGCTCATGCAGTAAATCTCAACTTTTTCAGAATTAAATTTGGCACGAAAATTTGCACTGGACAGGGCAAATATGGTATAAAGCGCGCCGTTATGTTTTACCTAAAATGAATTTTGGTATTCAGTTTAGGATGAAAGATGACTGTCATTATACATGGCAATCGTACCTGTGCTCAACGAAGATGCAATATTTCAGTGTCTTGTAAGCATTGATAATTAGAGGCGTAAGCGTGAAGAACTGGTGTACTAATTTAAACACTTACAACAAAGAAGTATCGATGCTTACAGGCACAAGAAGTGGGAGTCGCAGAGCCCTTTATGCTTTGTTGCTTGAGTATAAAATAGATTTACTATTTATGCACTCAAGCGCCTTGCCTAAAGAACTCTGCGTTCTTGCTGAAACAATGCACTTTCGTTGAGTACAGGTATATTAAATACGAAATCACACACGTATCGTCACATTTTTCGGGGTGCTGAATATCAATATGTAGGATATTTGGTCGAAGTAATGGGATACGTGGAGGTCTAACCCCTCTTAAAATTAAGGTAATACAATGAAACAAGTTTCAATGCGCGACATGCTAAAGGCTGGTGTTCACTTCGGTCACCAAACACGTTACTGGAACCCAAAAATGAAGCCATTCATCTTTGGTCCACGCAACGGTGTACATATCATCAACCTTGAGCATACAGTGCCAATGTTTAACGAAGCACTTGCTTTCATCAGCAACATTGCTTCTAAAAAAGGTAAAGTACTTTTTGTTGGTACTAAGCGTGCTGCAAGCGAAGCTATCAAAGAAGCTGCGATTGCATGTGACCAATTCTACGTTGATCACCGCTGGTTAGGCGGAATGCTAACGAACTGGAAAACTGTTCGTCAGTCAATCAAGCGTCTTAAAGAACTAGAAACTCAGTCAGTTGACGGTACTTTCGACAAGCTTACTAAAAAAGAAGCTTTAATGCGTACTCGTGAGCTAGAGAAATTAGAAAAATCTCTAGGTGGTATCAAGAACATGGGTGGTCTTCCTGACGTTCTTTTCGTAATCGGTGCTGATCACGAACACATCGCTATCAAAGAAGCTAACAACCTAGGTATTCCTGTTGTTGCTGTTGTTGATACTAACTCTGCTCCAGATGGCGTTAACTACGTTATTCCTGGTAACGACGATGCTATGCGTGCTATCCGTCTTTACACTGCTGCAGTATCAACTGCTGCTAAATCAGGTAAAGGTCAAGACCTAGCTGAGCAAGCTGAGCAAGACGGTTTCGTAGAAGCTGTTTAATAGGGATTTCGCATTCCCTAAGTAATCTACTTTAATAAGTGGATTTCAGGGACCCTTGGGTCCCTGTTTCATATCAGACGAATTTTCTATAGAGGATTTAACAATGGCAATTACTGCTGCCCTAGTTAAAGAATTGCGCGACCGTACTGGCGCTGGCATGATGGATTGTAAAAAAGCACTAACTGAAACTAACGGTGATATCGATTTAGCGATCGAAAACATGCGTAAGTCTGGTGCTGCTAAAGCTGCTAAAAAAGCGGGTAACATCGCTGCTGAAGGTACTATCATCATCAAACAAGGTGAAGGTGTAGCTGCATTAGTTGAAGTTAACTGCCAAACTGACTTCGTAGCGAAAGACGGAAGCTTCCTTGCTTTTGCTAACGAAGTAGCTGACGCTGCTCTAGCTGAAAAGTTAGACATTGAAGCACTTAAAGCTAAATTCGAAGAAACTCGTGTTGCTCTAGTAGCAAAAATCGGCGAAAACATGAACATTCGTCGTGTTGAGTTCATTGAAGGTGCTAAATTTGCTTCTTACCGTCATGGCGAGCGCATTGGTGTTGTTGTAGTTGGTGATGCTGAAGAAGAAACTCTTAAGCACGTTGCAATGCACGTTGCAGCTTCTAAGCCTGAGTTCGTTAACCCTAGCGACGTTCCTGCTGATGTTGTAGAGAAAGAAAAAAATCTACAAGTTGAAATCGCAATGAACGAAGGTAAGCCTGCTGAAATCGCAGAAAAAATGGTTGTTGGTCGTATGAAGAAGTTCACTGGTGAGATCTCTCTTACTGGTCAAGCTTTCATCATGGAACCTAAGAAGACTGTTGGCGATTTCCTAAAAGAGAAAAGCGCTTCAGTTTCTGGATTCGTTCGCTTAGAAGTAGGTGAAGGTATCGAGAAGAAAGAAGAAGATTTCGCTGCAGAAGTAGCGGCTCAAATCGAAGCTTCTAAAAACGCTTAATCGTACTGATTAGGTGATTTTAAGACCGCGGCATTGCTGCGGTCTTATTGTGTCTCTCCCCCAAAAAGAGAAAATAGCTTTATTCTATTTTAACATTTGATAATCTTGACTAAATCGAGATGTCAAATCTTAAGGTAGACACAACAGGATAATAATTATGAGCACCAATCCAAAACCTGCATTTCGACGTATTTTGTTAAAGTTAAGTGGTGAAG
Organism: Parashewanella hymeniacidonis; assembly: GCF_016900895.1. GTDB lineage: Bacteria > Pseudomonadota > Gammaproteobacteria > Enterobacterales > Shewanellaceae > Parashewanella > Parashewanella hymeniacidonis. The sequence continues at coordinate 38,417 of NZ_JAFEUN010000024.1, read as the reverse complement.
CCTTAGTGGGTGACGAGGGCTTTGGTATCGATCCAAAAGTTCTCGACAGAATGGCCCAAGAAATTAAGGAATTAGTTGAGTTAGGATTACAAGTTGGTGTGGTTATCGGTGGCGGTAATATATTCCGTGGTGAAGGTTTAGCTAACGCAGGTATGAACCGTGTAGTTGGCGATCACATGGGTATGCTTGCAACTGTTATGAATGGCTTAGCAATGCGTGATGCATTGCACCGTGCTTATGTCAATGCTCGCTTAATGTCAGCAATTCCGTTAAAAGGTGTTTGTGATGACTATAATTGGGCTGAGGCAATCAGTTTATTAAAGTCAGGACGCGTTGTTATTTTCTCGGCGGGTACAGGCAATCCATTCTTCACTACCGATTCAGCAGCGTGCTTACGCGGCATTGAAATCGAAGCCGAAGTTGTACTTAAAGGTACGAAAGTTGATGGTGTATATTCTGCCGACCCGATGAAAGACCCTGATGCAGTAAAATATGACAAATTGAATTACGACAAAGTGTTAGATGAAGAATTAAAAGTGATGGATTTAGCTGCATTCACTCTTGCGCGTGACCATGACTTGCCAATTTTAGTATTTAATATGAATAAACCCGGTGCGCTTCGTCGTGTTATTATGGGCGAAGAAGAAGGTACATTGATCCGTAACAGCGCTGAAAAATAGCACTGTTGTTGAAATAGAAACCTAAAAAAGCAGTTGGATGTAACCTTGTTCCACCTGCTTAATTATATTGAAGAAAAAGTAGTAAATTTATAGTATTTTAAGTGAAATACTTGACGCTCATAAACTGGCTAAAATTACCGTTAGCTTCGTTACAAATGACAATCAGTAGAATAACTACTAATTGTCATTTAGCCTTGCTACCGAAGATTTTTCCTGCGTTTAAGAACGCCACCAACTACTCTTTCAGGCTTAAGGATATTAATTGTGATTGAAGAAATTAAAAGCAGCGCTGAAGAGCGCATGGGAAAATGCGTTGAGTCTACTCAAAGTCAAATGGCTAAGGTTCGTACTGGTCGTGCTCACCCAAGTCTATTAGATACAATCCAAGTTTCTTACTACGGAACGATGACACCACTTAATCAAGTAGGTAACGTTTCGATTGAAGATTCTCGTACGCTTGCTGTAACGATATTCGACCGCAGCATGACTCAAGCTGTAGAGAAAGCGATTATGTCTTCTGACTTAGGCTTAAACCCAATGTCTGCTGGTGCGACGATTCGTATTCCATTACCTCCTTTAACAGAAGAGCGTCGTAAAGATTTAGTTAAAGTTGTGCGTGCTGAAGCTGAAAATGGTCGTATTGCCGTTCGTAACGTTCGTCGTGATGCTAACTCTGAGTTCAAATCACTTGAAAAAGAGAAAGGCTGCACAGAAGATGATGTTCGTACTGGTGAAGCAGACATTCAGAAGATTACTGATGCTAACATCAAGAAAATTGATGAAATTTTAGCTGCTAAAGAAGCAGAATTGATGGAAGTCTAAGCACTTCCAGATATCGCTAGAGTTAAGACGCCGTGTAGGGTTATACTACACGGCGTTTGTTTTTATTTAGGGGTGTAATTGATGTCATCCACAATGGAATTTGAGTCGGAAACTGCAATGGAGCAGGAGCTTGACCTGGAGACAGAGACATTACCACAGCAGATTTCTGATTTATTAAAACAGTCAGTACCACAACATGTTGCTATTATTATGGACGGCAACGGACGCTGGGCTGAGGCCAAAGGCCAACCACGGGTTATGGGGCATAAAGCTGGCGTTAAAGCGGTTCGTCGAACTGTGAGTACAGCCAGAGAGCTAGGTATTAAATCACTTACTTTATTCGCATTTTCCAGTGAGAATTGGCGTCGTCCAGAAAAAGAAGTTGGTTTGTTAATGGAGTTGTTTTTTACTGTCTTACAGCGAGAGATAAAACTACTGCATAAGAACGGAGTTCGCTTAAATATTATTGGTGATACATCGCGCTTTTCAAATCGATTACAAGCTCAAATCCAAAAAGCACAAGAAAAAACCAAAGATAATAAAGATCTTGTTCTTAATGTGGCTGCAAATTACGGTGGTCGTTGGGATATTATGCAAGCAGCGCAAAAGTTATCTGAGAAGGTGAATGCTGGAGAGATGTCAGCAGAAGAATATAACGAAGAAAACCTCTCTAAAATGCTGTGCATGGCTGAACAGCCAGAAGTCGATTTGATGATTAGAACTGGTGGTGATTACCGCATCAGTAACTTTGTGTTATGGCAGGCGGCTTACGCTGAGTTTATATTTACGGAAACACTCTGGCCTGATTTTAACGAATCAGCTTTTCATCAAGCATTACTGATTTTTGGTTCAAGACAACGTCGCTTTGGGCTGACGGGTAAGCAAATTGACGATTTAAGACAACCGTCTTGATTTTAGAGGAATTTCTTTTTGTTAAAACAACGTATTATTACTGCCTTGTGTCTAATCCCACTGGTATTGGCAGGTTTATTTTATTCAACAGCTAATGCTTTTTCTTGGGCATTAGTCGCTGTTTTTGCTATTGCTGCAAGTGAGTGGGGCAGGATAATCGCCAAAGACTGTAAAGTTACTCAATACAGCTTCACATTCAGCTTTACTCTGGTTTTAGTTGTACTCAATATTTTAGTGCCCGCTGATCAAATTTGGTATGGCGGACAAATACATCCCCTTTATTGGGTAGTTACAGCCACAGGTTGTTTATGGTGGTTAGTCTCTTTAGTGCTTGTTGTCGGCTTTCCTAAGAGCAAGGCGATAATAAACAACTCTTTTTCTAAATCAATCATTGGCCAATTGACCTTATTGCCTTTTTATACTGCTATTGTGTCGTTAAAGGCATTATCAACGTTCAATGCACCTCATCTAGGTGCCGTATTAGTCTTACTTGTCATGTTGGTGGTTTGGGCGGCTGATAGCGGGGCTTATTTTGCTGGTAAGTCGCTAGGTAAGCGTAAGTTAATGCCTAATGTCAGCCCTGGCAAAACCATTGAAGGACTGCTTGGTGGATTAATTACTACAATGATTGTCGTTGGCATTGTGATGTTCATTTCACCACAACAAGAACTTGGTTTAGTGGTTGGTGTGACGCTCATCGTAGCTCTCGCTTCAGCACTAGGCGACTTGTCTGAAAGCATGTTTAAAAGAATTGCTGAAATTAAAGATTCAGGCAATATTTTGCCTGGGCATGGTGGCATCTTAGATAGAGTCGATAGTCTTACTGCTGCTTTCCCGATCTTTACTCTGATTTATATCTCACTCTGGATGTAGCCTTATGGAAAACCTTGTTGTTCTTGGTGCTACCGGCTCCATTGGTACAAATACACTTGATGTCGTTGGGCGTAATGCTGAAAAGTTCTATGCACACACTCTCGTTGCCAACACCAATGTGGAAAAGATGCTCGCACTTTGTGTTAAGCATAAACCAAAAATTGCCCATATGGTTTGTGAGGCTTCGGCCTTGAAGCTCCAAAAAAGATTAACCAGCTCAAGTGATATTGAAGTGACAACAGGGGTAGATAACCTGATCGCCCACGTAACATCAAACAGTATTGATACGGTAATGGCGGCAATCGTTGGTGCTGCGGGCCTTATCCCAACTTATGAAGCAGTAAAAGCGGGGAAAAAAATACTGTTGGCAAATAAAGAAAGTCTGGTAATGTCCGGACGTTTATTTATGGAAGCCGCAAGAGCGTCAGGTAGTGTTATTTTACCCGTTGATAGTGAACATAATGCCATTTTTCAGTGTCTTCCTGAGCAAGTTCAGTCTGAGCTTGGTCACTGTAATTTAGCTTCTCATGGTATTTCTCATGTTTTACTTACTGGTTCTGGTGGACCATTTTTAACCCGAGAAATTTCAACCTTCACTGACATCACCCCAGAACAAGCTTGCAAACACCCTAATTGGTCCATGGGACAAAAGATTTCCGTTGATTCTGCAACCATGATGAATAAAGGCTTGGAGTATATTGAAGCGAAATGGTTATTTAATACCAGCCCTAAGCAACTTCAAGTCGTCATCCATCCACAAAGTGTGATTCATTCAATGGTGCAATATCGAGATGGTTCAGTTGTTGCGCAGATGGGAAACCCTGATATGCGCACACCAATTGCTCATTGTTTGTCCTATCCGAAAAGAATTTCATCTGGTGTGGAACCTTTAGACTTTTTCAAAGTCGGACAATTAAGCTTTAGTGAACCAGATTACGAACGTTTTCCTTGTCTTAAGTTAGCCATAGAAGCATGTGAACAAGGACAAGAGGCAACGACAGTGTTAAATGCTGCTAATGAAATAGCGGTTGCGGCATTTCTAGAAAATAAGATAGCATTTACTGATATAGCTAAAGTAAATCAAGCATGTATGTCAGGTGTAGTTAAGTCTCAACTTGATACCATCGGCGACATTATCGAATTAGATATTGAAGCACGAATCATGGCGCAAGCTGAAATTGATAAGCTTTTGAAAGGACATTGAGAATTACCTGAATGATGGATTTTTTGTGGAATTTAGGCGCTTTTATTGTCGCGTTAGGTATTTTAGTTACTGCTCATGAGTACGGACATTTTTGGGTCGCTAGAAAGTGTGGCGTGAAAGTTGAGCGCTTTTCAGTAGGTTTTGGTAAAGCAATCTGGAAGCGTACGGCTAAAGACGGTACTGAATATGTGATTGCTATGATACCGTTGGGCGGTTACGTCAAAATGCTTGATGAGCGGGTGGAGGAAGTTCCAGAGCATCTGCTCGATCAAGCCTTTAATCGAAAATCCGTTTGGCAACGTATTGCTGTGGTAGCTGCAGGACCGATTGCTAACTTCTTGTTTGCTATTTTCGTTCTTTTTATTATGTATTTTATTGGTGTTCCGTCATTAAAACCTGTGATCGATGGAACTAAATCAGATTCTCCTGCGTCAAAGATTATCGTGAATGAACCTACTCAGATTTTATCTATCGATGGTAAAGCCGTGAGAGATTGGGAAGAAGCTAATCTCGCTTTAGTAGGGGAAATTGGCGCTAAAGAATTGACGATAAAAGTTGCGCCTTTATCACAAAATGTAGATCTTTCAGCTGATGATGAGTTTTCTCAAAGCCAAGGTAAAGCCTACCGCTTAGATACCCGAAACTGGAAGTTTGATCCTGATAAAGAGTCTGCAATAACGGCTTTAGGCTTAAATGTTTATCGGCCTAAGGTTGAGCCTATCGTGGCTAAAGTGAGTGAAGGCAGTTCAGCTCAGTTGGCTGGTGTAATGGTCAATGACAAGATTATCTCTATCGATGGGCAACCTTATGAAGGGTGGGGTGAATTCGTTAAATTGATTCAATCATCACCAGAGAAAAATTTAAAGTTCGTGGTTGAGAGAGCTGGACAGCGAATAACGCTAAATGTAGTACCAAAATCGGTGACTAATGCTGATGGGAAGCCGATAGGTTTGGTTGGTATTGCACCAAAACAACCTAAGTGGCCTGAAAGTATGCGAATTCAAATGGAATATGGCATAGTAGGCTCTTTTGTAAATGCTTTGGACAGAACTTGGGAGCTTACGGCTGTCAGTTTAAAGACTATGGCAAAGCTGTTCACTGGTGATGTATCAGTTAAGAGTTTAAGTGGTCCAATTTCAATTGCACAAGGTGCAGGACGAAGTGCAGATTACGGATTTGTAAGATTTTTAGGGTTTCTAGCACTTATCAGTGTGAGTTTAGGAATCATCAATTTAATGCCAGTACCCATTTTAGATGGCGGGCATTTATTATTTTACTTCGTTGAAGTTATTACGGGAAAACCTGTGCCAGAAAAGGTGCAGGATATTGGATTCAGGATCGGGGCAGCGTTATTGCTGGTGCTAATGAGTGTAGCACTCTTTAATGATTTTTCTCGACTGTAAATACCTTAAAAGCGCTAGTTGGATGAAATGCTGACAGCTTTGAAGTGGTAGACATGGGTTGTGTTATTCGTTGAATAACATCCAACTGCGATTTTGGGATTGAAAGGAAATTAAAACAAGAAGTGCTCTATGAGATTAAATAAACTTTTTGCCTCTATGTTATTAGTCGGAGCTTCATATTCCGGCACAGCTTTGGCAGCTACTTTTGAACCATTTAATGTTACCGATATTCAGGTTCAAGGCCTACAACGGGTAGCTTTAGGTGCCGCCTTACTTAATCTACCAGTCAAGGTTGGTGATCGAGTTGATGAATTAAAACTCCAACAGGCTATCAGAGCACTTTATGCTTCGAATAACTATGAAGATATTCAAGTTAGTCATGATAAAGGCATATTAATTGTACAAGTAAAAGAGCGTCCGACCATCAGCGAAATTACGTTTGATGGAAATAAGGACATTAAAGATGAACAGCTCCAAGAAAGCCTTGATGGTTCTGGTGTGAAAGTCGGAGAGTCTCTTGACCGAACGATGCTTACTGGTATCGAAAAAGGCCTCCAAGACTTTTATTATGGTGTTGGTAAGTATGGTGCCAAGGTTACTGCTGAAATTGTAAATCTTCCTCGAAATCGTGTTGAGCTTCGTTTGAAGTTTAAAGAAGGTTTCGCTGCCGATATCCGTCAGATTAATATTGTGGGTAATACAGTATTTTCTGATGAAGAACTCATCAGTATGTTGGAGTTAAAAGATTACGTTGCGTGGTGGGATTTATTTGGTGAACGTCGCTATCAAAAACAAAAGCTTCAGGCTGATTTAGAAAAAATTAAAGCACATTACCAAAACCAAGGTTACATTCGCTTTAAAGAAACGTCGACTCAAGTTGCAATGACACCTGACCGTAAAGGATTATACATCACGATTAACATCGATGAAGGTGAACCTTACAAAGTCAAAAAAGTGAACATCACTGGTGATTTGATGGGACGAGAACAACTTCTTAAAGCATTAAATCCTATCAAGGAAGGTGATACCTATAACGCTGGTGAAGTAACATTTACGGAAGGTTTGTATAGTAAATATTTAGGCCGTTTTGGGTATGCTTATCCAGAAGTGAAAACGTACCCAGAAATTGATGATAAGACACATGAAGTTACTTTGAACATCAACGTTAACCCAGGTAAGCGTGTTTATGTTCGTAACATTAACTTTGCGGGTAATACCATCACTAAAGACGAAGTTATGCGTCGTTCTCTAAGGCAGTACGAAGGTGCATGGTTAAACTCACAACTTGTTGAGCAGTCAAAAGAAAACTTAAACCGTTTAGGTTATTTCGAAACTGTTGATACTGAAACCATTAAAGTACCGGGTACGGATGACCTCGTTGATGTGGACTTTAAAGTAAAAGAGCAACCATCTGGTTCATTTAACGCTGGTGTAGGTTATGGTTCCGGTACAGGTGTTAGCTTACAATTTGGTGTTCAGCAAAGTAACTTTTTAGGTACGGGTAACCAAGCTGGTATTAATATCAATACTAATAAATACAGTAAAAATGCGAGTATTTCTTACACCAATCCATATTGGACTAAAGATGGTGTTAGCCTTGGTGGCAGTATCTTCTGGAATAAGTTCGATTATGGACAAGCAAACTTAGAAGCTTATAAAAACCAAGCCTATGGTTTGGCATTAACTTCTGGTTTCCCTATTAATGAGTACAATCGAATTAATGGTGGTATTGGCTTTAGACATAATACTCTGTCGAGTCTAAGTCCTACAGAGCAGACCAATCGATTTAAGAATATTTACGGTCTTGGTGATAGTGATCAATTAAGCTTTAATAATTTCGATTTAACGCTAGGTTGGTATCGCAGTAGTTTGAACCGCGGAACCTTCCCAACCAATGGCTCTTCGCAACGATTAAATGCTAAGGTAACAGCACCAGGTTCAGATATTCAGTACTTTAAGTTAGATTTTGATACTAATTTCTACCTCCCATTAACTCGTGATCATAAGTTTGTATTTTTAGCTCGTGCTCGTGCAGGCTATGGTAATGGTTATGGTAAAACAAATGATAACGACAACATCTTACCATTTTGGGAAAACTATTATTCGGGTGGTAGCACTACGCTACGAGGATTTAAATCAAATACGGTAGGACCAAGATCATTTTACTTGTTGAGAGGAACAGAACCTTGTCCAGACCCGTCTGGAAGTGGTTGTGGTATCCCAACAGATCCAACTCAAATTCAAGTGACAAGTGGCAGAACGATTGGTGGTAACGCCATTGCTACGGCTAGTTTAGAAGTGATTTTCCCTATTCCATTCTTAGATGAAGCTTATTCTAATTCGGTACGTTCATCAGTGTTTGTTGATGCCGGTAGCGTATGGGATACTGAGTTTGATTACGACTCTTATCGTAACTTACCAGCATCTGAGTTTGCTAAAATTGCTGATTATAGTGACCCTGGTCGCTATAGAGCATCTTATGGACTGAGTGTTCAATGGTTATCACCAATGGGGCCAATGATCTTCAGTTTAGCTCGACCGATTCAAGAGTACTCTGATGATGATACTGAAGTATTCTCATTCAATATTGGTAAGACGTTCTAAAAGGTTTGTCAGTCATTTCATTTAGGTATTAAATGGCTGTTTTAAAAAGTTAATGCATATTGCCGAAATTTAAGTATATACTCGGCAATCGACAAATTTTAAGATTTAAAGTAAACAAGGAGTAGATTTTGAAAAAGACGGTAACTAAGGCTTTAATGACGCTGGCGTTAATAAGCGCTCCACTAATGGCTCAAGCAGAGAAAATTGCAGTTGTGGATATGGCAGCAGTATTTGAGCAATTACCACAGCGTGAAGCAGTTGCAAAAACTTTGAAGTCTGAGTTTTCTGATCGCGAAGCAGCACTAAAGAAAAAGCAAGATGAGTTACGTAAACTATTAGAAAAAAGTCAACGTGACGCTGCCATTATGAGTGCTGATCAAAAAACTGAGACACAACGTCAAATGGAATCTATCCGTGCTGACCTTCAATTAAAAGGTAAAGCACTTCAAGAAGATTTCCGTAAACGCAGTTCAGAAGAGCAAAATAAACTTCTTGTTAAAGTTCAAAATGCGATTAACGCACTTGCTAAAAAAGAACAGTTTGATCTTGTTCTTCCTCGTAACGCAGTCGTTTTTGTCAAGCCTACATCTGATATCAGTAGCAAGGTGATTGAAGCGTTAAGCAAAAGTAAGTAATCTCTGAATTATTACTTGAAGCTACAATAGCCTCTCATACTTAAGAAACAGTTCTGATACAATAGTGTCAGGCTGTTTTTTTTAGGATAATCGGAAGTTACATGCAATCCATAACTCTCAATGAATTGGCTAACCGTTTAAATGGTGAAGTCAAAGGTAACGGTGATGCGCTGATCTACAGTGTTGCCACATTAGAATCGGCCAAAACAGGTCAGTTATCTTTTTTGTCTAATAGCAAATATCGTAGTCAACTTGAGATGACTCAAGCAACGGCAGTATTACTCTCTGATAAGCTTGCCGATGAATTCGAAGGGAATGCCGTTTTAGTTAAAGATCCTTATGTCGCTTTTGCTCGTGTTGCTCAATTGCTTGATACCACACCAAAAGCTGCTGATGTTATTCACCCAAGCGCTCAAATAGACTCATCCGCAAAGCTTGGTGAAAATGTAACCGTAGGTGCTAATGCGGTTATTGGTCAAGACGTGATTCTCGGTGATAATGTTCAAGTTGGTGCCGGTAGCGTAATTGGTCAAGAGTCTGTTGTGGGCTCTAATACACGCATTTGGGCGAATGTAACGGTTTACCACCGTGTACAAATCGGTACTGATTGTATTATTCATTCAGGTGCTGTTATCGGTAGTGATGGTTTCGGTTATGCGAATGAAGCGGGCAATTGGATCAAAATACCTCAAACTGGTGGAGTTCAAATTTGTGACCGTGTAGAAATTGGCGCAGGTACTACGATTGATCGTGGTGCACTAGAAGATACTGTTATCGAAGACGGTGTAATTTTAGATAACCAAGTTCAAGTTGCACATAATGTTGTTATTGGAGCAAATTCTGCGGTAGCGGGTAACTCAACATTTGCAGGTAGCTGTACTATCGGAAAGTACTGCATTATAGGCGGCAATAGTGCCATTGCAGGTCATCTATCCGTGGCTGATGGTACTCATATTTCGGGAGCAACCAACGTTACTCACGATATTAAGAAAGCAGAAGTGTTGTCGTCAGCAACAATTGCAATGCCAAATAAACTTTGGCGAAGAAATACCGTCCGCTTTAGACAACTCGATGAGTTATTCCAACGTGTTAAAACACTGGAAAAAACGGTAGAATCTCAAGATTAATTTTCAATTGAAGGAATGTATTCGTGTCAAATGAAATGAATACAATGGATATCCACGAAATTTTAAAATTTCTTCCACACAGATATCCATTTTTATTAGTTGATCGTGTTATTGGATACGATACAGCTACGGGTGATTTACACGCCATTAAAAACGTAAGTATTAACGAACCATTTTTCCAAGGTCACTTCCCGGTTAAGCCTGTGATGCCTGGTGTACTCCTTTTGGAGGCTATGGCGCAAGCATCAGGTTTGTTGGCATTTAAAACGATGAGTGCAGAGCCGCCTGCAGCTAATGTTCTTTTCTACTTTGCAGGTATTGATAAAGTTCGATTCAAGCGTGTAGTAGAACCCGGTGATCAAATTCATTTCAAAGTGAAGTTACTCAAAGAGCGTCGTGGAATTGGCGTTTTCCAAGGAGAAGCCATTGTGGACGGCGAGCTGGCTTGTTCAGCTGAAATAATGTGTGCTCGCAGAGAGATTTAATTGTGATAGATAAATTAGCGTTTGTTCACCCTAATGCCAAAATTGGTAAAAACGTAACCATTGGCCCATGGAGTTATGTTGGAGAAGGTGTTGAACTAGGCGACGACTGTTGGTTAAGTTCGCATGTTGTTATCAAAGGTCCATCGATAATCGGTAAAGGTAACCGTTTTTTCCAATTTTCTTCAGTAGGCGAAGAATGTCAGGATAAAAAATATGCAGGTGAGCCAACGAAGCTGATCATGGGTGATAACAATATCGTACGTGAAAATGTGACGATTCATCGTGGCACCATTCAAGACAACAGTGAAACGCGTATTGGTTCAAATAACCTATTTATGAATTACGTTCACATTGCTCATGATTGTGTTGTTGGTAATAACGTAATTTTGGCAAACAATGCTTCTATTGCTGGACATGTTCACGTGGGCGATTGGGTTATCTTAGGTGGCATGACTGGTGTGCATCAGTTTGTTCGTATTGGTGATCATGCTTTCACTGCAGGTGCTTCTCTTATTCTTCAAGATGTCCCTCCATATGTCATGGCGGCTGGACAACCTGCTATACCACGTGGTTTGAACCGCGAAGGGTTAAAGCGAAGAGGTTTTTCTAAAGAGGCTCAACAGGCTGTGATGAGAGCATATAAAGCTTTTTATCGTAATAACCTTACCGTAGACGAAGCCATTGAATCCTTGAAAGAAGAAGTTAAGACATTCCCTGAAGTGAGTAAGATGGTAGACTTTATCACTCATTCAGGTCGTGGCATCATACGTTAAGATATTACCTAATATTAGAGGCCTCAGTGTGAGGCCTTTTTTGTTGCTCTGCTGTTATTTTTTGCGAAAAAAAGCAAACCTCAATGTTTGCAGGTTAAGTTATTTCGTAGAATTAATGTTTTATTTTTTGCTCATAAAAGAATGGAATTATGACTCAAGTATCGAATCCAATTTTTGCTATCGTCGTCGGTGAAATTTCAGGTGATATTCTAGGTGAAGGCCTCGTTAAATCTTTGAAAGGAAGATACCCTAACGCTCGTTTTGTGGGAATAGGTGGCCCGAGAATGAAAGCTCTAGGATTTGAGTCTTTATTCTCAATGGAAGAATTGGCAGTGATGGGCATTGTTGAAGTGCTTTCACGCTTGCCACGATTACTTAAAGTACGTAAAACCTTGATTGAAAAAATTACGGATATTCAACCAGATTGTTTTATTGGTATCGATGCACCTGATTTTAATATTGGTTTAGAACTCCGCCTAAAACAAAAAGGCATCAAGACTGTGCACTATGTCAGTCCTTCAGTGTGGGCATGGCGGCCAAAGCGGATTTTTAAAATTGCAGCAGCAACGGATATGGTGTTATCACTTCTACCATTTGAAAAAGCATTCTATGACAAACATGATGTACCCTGCACTTTTGTAGGTCATACATTAGCCGATGATATTCCTCTTGAAAGCGATAAGCTTGAAGCGAGAAGAACTCTAAACTTAGATCCTAGTTCTGAGTACCTAGCTATTTTACCGGGCTCTCGTGGTGGTGAATTAAAACAACTTGCTGAGCCATTTGTAAAGTCAGCAGTGGCGCTTAAAAAGAAATATCCAGATTTAAAGTTCATTTCGCCTGTTGTGAATGAAAAGCGTGAACATCAACTTGTTGAAGCGCTGAAACAACATGCTCCTGATCTAGAAATACATATTGTACTTGGTCATTCAAGAGAAGTTATGGCCGCTGCAGACTGTATCTTATTAGCTTCTGGTACAGCGACGCTTGAAGCAGCATTAGTCAAGCGTCCTATGGTTGTCGCTTATCGAGTCAGTCCTATTACTTATCAAATTGCTAAACGTATGATGCAAATTGATCATTACTCTCTGCCTAACCTACTTGCAGATAAAAAAGTGATTGATGAACTGATTCAAGCTGATTGTACGGTAGATAAAATTGTTGAATCAGTATCCAAGCAACTTGATGGTGATTTTGAACCTTTAAGGCAAGTATTTATCGATATTCATCTTTCATTGGCCTGCAATGCCAGTGAAAGAGCAGCCGATGCTGTTACTGCGCTAATCGAGACAAAGCGTTAATTGGGAAAGAATTATGACTGTATTTAAAAATATTACTGAAGAGCAAGTTGCTGAGTTAACTCAAAGTTTGCACGCTGGTGTTGATGAAGTTGGTCGTGGTCCATTAGTTGGCGATGTCGTTACTGCTGCGGTTATACTTGATTCAACAAATCCAATCTCAGGACTTAATGACTCTAAAAAGCTATCAGAAAAAAAACGTGATGCGCTTTATGAGCAAATAATGGAAAAAGCACTTGCAGTAAATGTTGGTCGATGTTCCCCTGAAGAAATTGATGAGCTGAATATTTTACAAGCGACAATGACAGCAATGCAACGTGCTGTCGCTGGGTTAAATATTCAACCTGATTCAATACTTATTGATGGTAACCGTACACCTGACTTCACAATAATAGCTCATGCTATCGTTAAAGGTGACGGTCTGATTGATGCCATAAGCGCTGCATCGATTGTTGCCAAAGTGGTACGAGACAAAGAAATGATAGAGCTTGATGCAAAACATCCACAATATGGATTTGCAAAGCATAAGGGGTACCCTACAAAAGCTCATATGGCTGCACTGGAAGAGCATGGAATTTTACCTGAGCATCGTAAAAGTTTTAAGCCAGTGAGAGGATTACTCTGACGAATAGTGGCCAGGGTATCTTTTGATTAAGACTTTATTTTGGTTAATGGTTTAGGCTCTTTGCTAGGCTGCGGGGTAACATGCCAATACTTTACAAAGTGCCAATAGGCATTACTTAATTTTTCTTCTGTATCTATTTCTGGTAATCGTTCGCTTAAAATTAGTAAAGATTCTTTCAAAATCTTAAAGTTTGTTTCGCTTTGCTCCGAAAATCTATACATCACATAATTTAAAGTTAAAGCAGAAAGCCAGGGCTTGGCACCATGTAGGGCATTATAAATTTCAACTGCAATAAACCCTTTCTTACTGGTTTTTTCAATTTTGCTCATAGCTTGATCGAGAAACGGTCGAAAATGTTTTGTTTCATACCCTAGCAGTAGCTCATATTCTTGTTTAATCTGCTCTTGAGTAGGTTCTATTGGTATTTGAATTTTTCCGTCAGATTTATCAATGAGGATTTGCAATGCTTTTTGACAGTAGGGATCGAAGTTGAAAGTTTTTCCATTGAGAAGCAATTGAAGATAATCCATGATTATTTCATCAAATTCTAGGAAAAAGTCTTTATATTTATCAGGTATTTTATTCAGAATAATAATATGCCCACAGTCGTGCATAGCAGCATAAAATTTTGATGCAAATGAACCATGTGGAAAAGAAAAGTTGTTTTGGATTTTTCGATGATAAATAGCAAGCGGGTGGCTATGTTTCTTCCGGTAAGATGCTAAATCATCAGCAGAAGTTGTTCCTAAAAAAGGTTCAAAGTTTACCTTATGTTCGTCCTTTTCAGAAATTTCGGTTTGGGCTCGGAATGTAGGGAAAAATACAGTTGAAGATTTACTGTCATAGTAACACGGTGCAATTTTTACTTGACAAGAGTAGTTAAACCAATATAAAGGTTTTCTTGATAATTTATCTACTCTGCCATTATGTGATGAAACTTCATCTTTTTGTTTTTCTGTGAACTTAGCTCTCATGACAAAGCATGGTTTGTTGGGGTGATCTCGAAAATATCGAGCATAGTCTAAGCCTGTCACACCCGTACTTTCTTCTGCAAGTGATTCATGCTCGAGTAATTCTTGTTTGACACTTTGATATTCAAGAGAGTTTAAATCTATGACTTCTACAATACTACAGTCAAAGACTTCATCTTCTTTCACTGCATGATCATTAAATTGTCCGTAAAAGTTAGTTAAATAAGCGAAATCTGTGTATTGATTTTTATCTATCTCACCCGTCGCATACAAATAAATTAGTAGCGACCCAGCACTCTCTTGTTTGAAAATTGGATCGTTATAATCCTGCTGTAAAATAGCTCGAAAACACATTTCAATATCTTGTGTGTGCAAGGTTAAAAGCTCAGCTTTTAACTCATCTACGCCTTTTGCATGTCGAGTTAAATTTGCAAACCTTTCTTCAGTAAATGCTCGTTCTAAATTTGTACTGTGGCAAATTGAATTAGCAACATTAGATAATTCTGGGGGTGAGTCTGCTTGCAGTACAGAATAGGGTGATGGGTAGATAGAACTAGAGTAAACCGAAGCCATTTCTTTACCCTAAACTTAAATATGTTCTTTTAAATATATAACTAAAAGTTGTAAATTATGATAATGATAAAAATGTTTAATCTTAAGTTAACCTCTAATTTATTTGGCAATTGATAAAAAGGATTTGTGACATTTGTTTCATGCAAGAATATACTAGACTTTCTAGTTACTAATCGAATAATCACAACAAAATATATGTCCGATCCCCGTTTTGTCCATTTACGTGTCCACAGTGACTATTCCATGTCAGATGGTTTAGCGAAAGTTAAGCCGATTCTTTCAAGAGTTGATGAGCTAGGTATGGCAGCGGTAGCACTCACTGATCAAAATAATTTATGTGGTCTAGTGAAATACTATGGTGGCTGTCATGGTGCTGGAATTAAACCAATCATTGGCGCTGATTTTTGGATGACCGTTCCTGATGTTGATGAATTATGCGCATTAACAGTGATTGCTTCAGATAACGATGGTTATCAGAATCTTACTCAGTTGATCAGTCAAGCCTATTTAAGAGGTGAATTTCAGGGCAAAACAGTCATAGATCAGGAGTGGTTAGTAGAATTTAACAAGGGTATTATTTTACTTTCAGGTGGCAAAGATGGTGATGTTGGCCGAGCTTTGCTTAAAGGCAACTTTGCGGAAGCGAATGCATTAGCTGATTTTTATAAGCAGCATTTTCCTGATAGATATTTTTTAGAGCTGTTAAGAACTGGACGTGCTGATGAAGAACGTTACCTTCATGCCGCAATTGAGTTAGCTGCACAAGTCGACTTGCCTGTTGTTGCTACAAACCAAGTGGTATTCCTTAAACCTGAAGACTTCGATGCACATGAAATTCGAGTTGCCATTCATGATGGTTTTACGCTTGGCGATCCTCGCCGTCCGAAAAATTATAGTGAACAACAATATTTACGCACAGAAGAAGAAATGTGCGAGCTATTTGCTGACATTCCAGAAGCATTACAGAACTCGGTCGAAATTGCGAAACGATGTAATGTTACGGTTCGATTAGGTGAGTACTTCTTACCAGATTATCCAACTGGCGATATGTCAATTGAAGACTTTTTGGTTGATGTATCAGAAAAAGGATTGCAAGAACGTTTAGAGTTTCTATTCCCAGATGAAGCAGAAAGAGCCGAAAAGCGCAAAGAATACGATGAGCGTTTGGATATTGAGCTGAATGTTATCAACCAAATGGGGTTCCCCGGTTATTTCCTTATCGTGATGGAATTTATCCAATGGGGTAAAGATAATGCTATCCCCGTTGGCCCCGGTCGTGGTTCTGGTGCAGGTTCATTGGTGGCTTATGCGCTAAAGATTACCGACCTTGATCCACTTGAGTTCGACTTGTTATTCGAACGTTTCTTAAATCCAGAACGTGTATCCATGCCCGATTTCGATGTCGATTTCTGTATGGATAGACGAGATGAAGTGATTGATCACGTTGCTGAACTCTATGGCCGTGATGCGGTATCGCAAATCATTACCTTCGGTACCATGGCTGCAAAAGCGGTAATTCGTGATGTCGGGCGTGTGCTTGGTCACCCTTATGGGTTTGTCGACAGAATTTCTAAAATGGTGCCGGCCGAGCCAGGAATGACTTTGGCGAAAGCGTTTGAAGCAGAGCCAAGCCTACCAGAAGCGTATGATGCCGACGAAGAGGTTCGTGACCTTATCGATATGTGCCGTATTCTTGAGGGGGTAACTCGTAATGCGGGTAAACATGCGGGTGGTGTTGTAATTGCACCAACTAAGATCACTGACTTTGCACCGCTTTACTGTGACTCTGAAGGTAAAAATCCTGTCACTCAGTTTGATAAGAACGATGTGGAAACAGCAGGATTGGTCAAATTCGATTTCTTAGGACTTCGAACATTAAC
This sequence comes from Parashewanella hymeniacidonis, assembly GCF_016900895.1. GTDB lineage: Bacteria > Pseudomonadota > Gammaproteobacteria > Enterobacterales > Shewanellaceae > Parashewanella > Parashewanella hymeniacidonis. The sequence continues at coordinate 21,552 of NZ_JAFEUN010000024.1, read as the reverse complement.
CATTATCGACTGGGCATTACAGATGGTAAATGCGACTCAGAGGAAAAAGGGTTTACCTGATATTCATATTGAGTCGATTCCGTTGGATGATTCTAAGTCATTCGCATTATTGCAACGTTATGAAACGACAGCTGTGTTTCAGTTAGAATCTCGTGGTATGAAAGATCTGATTAAGCGTCTGCAACCTGATTGCTTTGAAGATATGATTGCACTCGTTGCACTGTTCCGCCCGGGGCCGTTGCAATCAGGCATGGTTGATAACTTTATTGAACGTAAGCACGGTCGTGAGGAAGTCTCATACCCAGATCAGCAATGGCAGCATGAATCGTTAAAAACCTTACTTGAACCGACTTACGGTATTATTTTGTACCAAGAGCAGGTGATGCAGATTGCGCAGGTGTTGGCAGGATACACCCTTGGTGGCGCCGATATGTTGCGTCGTGCGATGGGTAAGAAAAAGCCAGAAGAAATGGCCAAACAAAGAAGCATTTTTGAAGAAGGTGCAATCAACAATGGCGTGGACGGTGAGCTGTCCATGAAAATTTTTGACTTGGTAGAGAAATTCGCAGGTTACGGTTTTAACAAATCTCACTCAGCTGCGTATGCGCTTGTTTCGTATCAAACCTTATGGTTGAAAACGCATTATCCATCAGAGTTCATGGCAGCCGTAATGTCGGCGGATATGGATAACACCGATAAAATTGTTACCCTCGTTGATGAATGCGACCGTATGAATTTGCCGTTATTGCCGCCTGACGTCAATAAAGGTCTGTATCAATTCACCGTAGATGAAGAGTCTAATATCGTTTATGGCATCGGTGCAATTAAAGGTGTGGGTGAAGGGCCTGTTGAGTCGATTATCGATGCGCGAGAAAAAGGTGGGGCATTCAAAGACTTATTTGACTTTTGTGCTCGTGTGGATCTTAAAAAGTTGAATCGCCGAGTAATTGAGAAACTCATTTTCGCTGGTGCTCTGGATAAGTTGGGCCCTCATCGTGCGTCGATGATGGAAACATTATCTGAAGCAATAAAAGCAGCGGATCAACATGCAAAGGCTGAAGCTACAGGGCAACACGATATGTTTGGGTTGCTCAATACTGAACCTGATGATGTAAAACAGCAATTTGTTGAGTGTACGCCTTTCCCTGAAAAAATTTGGCTTGAAGGTGAACGAGATACCTTGGGTTTATACCTTACTGGTCATCCTATCAACCAGTATTTAAAAGAGTTAAAGCAGTACACTAATGGTCGCTTGAAAGATGCTCACCCAACTGGAAGAGGTAAAACAACCAAAGTTGCAGGGTTGGTCATCGCAAGTCGTGTGATGATAACTAAGCGTGGTTCAAAAATGGGCTTAGTGACGCTTGACGATAAAAGTGGTCGTTTAGAGATTATGTTCTTTACTGAAGCGTTTGAGAAGTTTAATCACCTCATCGAAAAAGATCGTATTCTCATATGTGAAGGAGAGGTGAGTGTCGATGACTTTTCTGGCGGTAACAGAATGACAGCCAGAAATGTGATTGATATCAGTGAAGCTCGAAGCCACTTTGCGAAATACGTTGAAGTTGATTTAGATAATACACAAGCTACACCTAAATTATTAGAGTCTTTCCAAAACACACTCTCAGAATGGACGACAGAGGGTAAAGTACCTGTTGTGGTTAACTACAAGCAAGCGGGTGCAAAAGGACAACTTGAGTTGGGTGAACAGTGGCGGGTTAATCCAAGCGATGAGCTAATGCTTTCGTTGGAAACTATGATTGGTCCAGACAAAGTAAGGATTATGTTTTAATGGAACTCCCCCTGCTGATTGATGAGCTTGATAGCTTGCTTAATAGCTTGCCTAACTCTGGCTCAAGAGGGGTAGTCTTAGGATACAGTGGTGGTGTAGATTCTGAAGTGTTAGCTTTTGTCCTAAGTGAGTATGTTAAACAAAAGCCAACGTTAAATGTGAAGTTGGTTTATGTTCACCATGGTTTGAGTGCCAATGCTGATGAGTGGCAAAACCACTGTCAGCAACAAGCCAAAAAGTATCATTTACCGTTTATTACTAAGCATGTTGACGTTAAACAAGGTGTGCGTTTAAGCCTTGAAGCTGAAGCTCGAAAGGTCCGTTATCAAGCGTTTATTGAAGAGATGAGCGCCAGCAGTAATGTGTTACTCACCGCACATCATCAAGACGACCAATTAGAAACTTTACTATTAGCGTTGAAACGCGGGCAAGGGCCGAAAGGTGTCGGTGGAATGGCTCAAGCTCAATATTTCAATGGCAACGGTTGGCAAGTAAGACCCTTACTTGGCTACTCAAAAGATGAAGTAATTGAGTTTGCTCAGCGACATCAATTACTTCACATTGAAGATGAAAGTAATCAAGATACTCAGTTTGATCGTAACTTTTTACGACAAGTTATCATTCCTCAATTAAAGGGCCGCTGGCCTGCCATTGCAGAAACGGCTAGCCGAAGTGCGTTGTTGAGCCAACAGCAAGAAATGTTGCTTGATGAAGTGACACAAGAAAAATTGCAGCAACATATTTCATCTTCTCCTTACGCTGAACATGTATTGAATTTAGAACGTTTCAAGACATTATCATTGCCTTGGCAAAGGCAGATCCTAAGAGGGTTCATTGAACTCAATAAACTGGTAGCACCTTCTTTAGTTCAGCTTGATCAAGCTATTGAGCAACTTACACTGGCGAAGCCTGATGCGAAAGTTGAATTACACTTCTCTAATTTGCTGATAAGACGCTTTAAAAATCGAGTTTTTGCTGAGAAGTACAAGCATTTAATGCCGCTGGAAAATATTCAAATCGAGCTTTCTAATACGAAAAATGAAATTGAGTTGAATGACGGAAGAAGACTCTCATTGAACATTGAGAGTAATATTGAAAGAGGGTTGCGCTTACCTAAAGAAGATGAAGTGGTAACAATTGAGTTTGGCGCATCAGGAAGTACGCTATGTCATCCCGATTTTCGTCATAAGCCTAGGCTGTTAAAAAAATTGTGGCAAGAGCTAGAAGTGCCTACATGGGAAAGAAATCGAGTTCCACTCATTTATTATAACGAGCAGTTAGTTGCTGTAGTTGATTTATGGATTGAAAAGAGCGCAATTTCAACGGCTGAGCAATCTTTGAAGATTACGCTACTTTAAAACAACTTTCACCCTGCGCTTTCGCACTGTACATAGCTTTGTCAGCGAGTTCATAGATACTCTTAGCATTCAAATCTTCTGTGAATTCAGCAATTCCGATACTCGTCATTACATTGAATTGAGAAAGCAGTGGGTTATGAGGTAACTGCAAAATAACTCGTTGGCAAAGTGTTTTTGCTGAACCTTCATCACCATGCACTAGAATAGTAAATTCATCACCACCAACGCGAAACGCCTGATCAGCATTCCTGATTGAATTACGGAGTAATTGCCCGAACTCTGTCAAAATTGTGTCGCCCAACTGGTGACCAAATTTATCATTAAGTTGTTTAAAGTTATCTAAATCTAATACGATCAGGCTTAATTGGTCTGAACCACGTTTAACTCGAGCAATATTTGCTTCCAGCATCTGTTGAAAATAACGACGATTCCCGAGGTTTGTCAGTGAATCAAACATGGCTTGCTTTGACATATCAGAATAACGAATCGCATTGTCCAGAGGCTGAACCAGCAGCTCTTCAATTTTTTGTAGAAGTGTAGCTTGACTCGACGTGAGCTTATCAGTGAATCGATAATGAATTTCTGTCGACTGTAAGCCAATCTGAATATGCTGTTTAGAACCGTATCCTTGGCCAACACCCCATATAAGGTGATGACGAGGAAGCTTAAGTTGCACACCGATGACCGGCAAAATATCGCCGAGTAGTTTGCCGTAACAGGCAAATACTGTTCGTGGGTCAAGACTTGCGTGCAAAGACTGTAAAACAGCAATAATATTTGGCTTAACTTCACTGCTTGCAATCGCCGTACTTGAACTGAAGTTAATGCTCTCTGTTTGATAATCTCTAGCTAAACCAAAGTCCATCTTTTTCTCCGGTCAAAAATATAACTATTGGTTAACAATCAGCAGGTAGCGTGCCAAAAGATAGAACTTTTAACGAGTTAGCTTTTAGTTGGTTTAAATTTGCTCATTTTTGCCAAGAAATTTATAAATTTCGTTAAGCTTAGGTAGAGTATCTTTGTAACCTAAGTCCATAAGTGCTTTTGTATAAGCTTTTTCAAAAAGTAAGTATGAAATCACACTAGACTCTGAATACTGATTCACACCAAACCCTCTCAATAACATACGAACAGCGAAAGGCATGTGAGAGTAGTATTGAGCAGCAATTTCGCCTAAATCTTCACTCGGCTTTAGAACTAAAGTGTCAATATTCCGAAGCGGGTATTCGGCTCGTTGAGATTCAGGAATCAAATTAATGGTGTTATTGATTCTCTGTAAGCGCTCTAAATCGCTATTGAGTGTATCTGAGAATATCGTATCTAGAAGGTGACCAGCAATTGCCGCCGTAGTGGGGTGATGTTTTAATCGTTTATCTTTATGCTTGAGATGGCTGTCTAAATTAATCACTAATAGCTTATTAGCCCCTAAGTGAATGGGGCTAGACAGTGGTGATAACTGATGAACCGAGCCATCGCCATAATATTTTCTTCGTAATCGAACCGTTGGAAAGGCCAGAGGAATGGCTGAACTTGCGAGTAAGTGATGAGTATATAAATGTCCTCGAATTCCTTTTCTCCGAGCTCGGCTCCAATTTTCAATTTCGGGTTTTGCCTGAAAAAACGTGATAGATTTAGAATCGTTATAACATGACACATCAATGGCTAAAGCGGTAAGTGCTCCTAGGTCAATATTTCTATCAATACGCTTAAAATCCATCACGCTATTGAGTAAATCTCTCAACGGATCATTATTGAATAAACTTCCAGGGCTAGGATTATAACTGTTTGCTTGCAGCCCTTTTAACGCCATTTTAATGAGGTGACTCGTTACTCCTGTAATAGAGCTTTTGTAAATTTTATCAGTCGTGAAGTGACCCCAAACGTACTCCAGCTTTTTCACTGCAAGATGAAAGCATGAAGCGTGTGTGGCAAGTGAAGTGGCGTTGATGGCACCTGCTGATGAACCGGAAAGAATTTCAAACGGAATATTATGATTACGTGGATAGTTTTGAACAATTGCTTTAAATACACCCACTTGATAGGCCGCCCTAGCACCACCTCCACCTAATACCAATGCGGTCTTTTCGCTCATTACTCTTATTCCTTGCGTAATTTATCGTCATTACAAAATGTAGCGAAAAAAGTTTAGGTTGTCGACGGCCAACAGAAAGCCACTAACAATAAGAAACTCCCCGTCTAAGAAAGCAGAACTTTATTTTACACACGCTCTAAGGTAATTAAATGAGGAACAGCTGTCTTGTTTCGCCTAAAATGATCGTGTAAATCGGTTTTAAGGTGCGTAACTCGATTATCATTGTGTTTAATCCAAGAGTCATTAGCTCCTCTTTCGAGAGTATAATAATGTCCACTTTTGGAATCACTGCCTGAATGTACTACCACGGCTTTAATTTTGAATTTGCATTTATCAACTTTTTTAGTTGTATTATTGAACAATTCAAGTTCAAACACATCTTGTTTTGGAATGAGCGCTCTTGCTTCTGAAGTGCGTTTAAACGAATCTCCAAAATCATCCAAGCCGGTCACTTTTGCTTGTAGCCTGATTGTTGTGAGTGTAGATGGGTTATTGCAGCCAATACGACTAAACCTATCTGTCTCTCCCCAATCAGGATCTTTTCTTGAATAGGATTCACTAGACTCATGAGAAAATTTATCTACTAAATTACCATTACCTGCCAGGTCGATTGGATAGTAAGTTGGTGGATTGCTGTCGGTTTTGTAATCAATATCGCTTGTGTTTGATTGACGCACCATTTTTCTGCACAGACGCAGCTCATTTTCCTTATCACGTAAGCCCGTTATGTGGTAAATAAACTGCCCGAACTCATTTGGATCATGTTGTCGATTTGCTTCTGTAACAAACATTCTCTTCATACATGTAATGAAATCCTGATCGTTTCTTTCACTCGTTAAAGTAAGGTCTTGTTTAGCAAAGGCTTGAAGCTGATGATAAAATTCATCAAAAAGGCGATCGACTCGTCCCTTCGTTATTTGCCCACTCTTGAAATCATGGCATGCATCAGATAAACGAGCAAAAGCAATGGCGAGATTTTTGTGGGCTTCAGGTTTGTTTCTGGTATTTTCAGTTACTTTATCAGTTATTTTTTGCGGGTTGTCTATTATGATTTGCTTTAATGCTGCGTTCATAAAGCAAGTTTGGTTTTTATTCTCGAAGCCTGGGAGTTTTTCCGCAACGGTTGTATCTCCATTAAAAAACTTACTGATTGCTTTTGACTGAGCGCTTCGGAGCTTGAAGAAATTGAACAGATTTAGAAAACTTCGAACTCCGCCAACTCGATTAAAGTCAAATGTTTCGGCATCTTTGCGAGTTACTCGATAAGTTCTGACTTCAAAACGTTTACTTTTATCGTTATGAAACTCGAATTTTACCTCTTTTGTCTGCCCCACCTCAAGAGCTGGTATTAGGGATTTAACTGTCACTTCACTGGGAATCAATACCTCAAGGGTATCGGGGTTCCAATAGAGGCGACCTGATACTTCTACTGACATACTATTCCTAACTGTAGTGGGCTCTGAATTTATTCTAACAGCCTTGTTATTCATCCGTGGTTAAAGATAGTTTATAGAATGTGAGTACTTTCCAAGTATGGAATTGAAGGAAAACAGTTTCTACTATGGTTTAACTTATACCCATGATACTTGAAGATGCATGTTTCAGGACTTTTTCAGCGCCAATTCTTTGAGGCGCATTAGCGAAGGAATATCGGGATTCTTTCGAGTTAATGTAACAAAGAAGAATTGGCGCTGAGAAGTCCACGCAGTGCGAGTTGCACAGCTTGTTACTCTTCGTTGCCAGTGCTAACAATAGTTCACTATTGCCGCACACCGTCGCCTTGATTAACAAGTTGTGCATTCTCGCTTCAGGTATCATGGGTATATTACTTTCTGGGATGTTCGAGATAAAAAACTAAGCGAGTTAACTCACTCGCTTAGTTTTATGAAAATTGAATAGTATTACAAAGACTTAATAAAGTCTGACAGCCCATCCATCGGGATATCTTGCTTCTCGCCAGTTTTACGGTTCTTATACTCAAGCACGCCATTATCGATGTTACGATCACCAATAACGATAGTGTGTGGTACACCAACTAACTCCATATCCGCAAACATAACGCCTGGGCGCTCTTTACGGTCATCGAACATGACTTCGAGACCAAGCTCTTGGCAATCGTGATAGAGCTTCTCAGCAAGTTCTTTAACTCGCGGAGATTTATGCATGTTCATTGGCAGGATACCAATTTTAAATGGTGCAATTGCATCTGGCCAAATGATGCCGCGATCATCGTGGTTTTGCTCAATAGCTGATGCAACGATACGGCTCACACCAACACCATAACAACCCATGAGCAATACTTGAGCTTTACCTTGTTGATTTAGAACAGTGGCATTCATCGCTTCAGAATATTTAGTGCCTAATTGGAAGATATGACCCACTTCGATACCACGAGCAAAGGCGTAAGTGCCGCCATCAGGTGTGGCTTCGCCTTCAACTACGTTACGGATGTCTGCAGCTTGAGCTTCTGGTAGATCACGTTCCCAGTTGATGCCAAAGTAATGTTTGTCATCAACGTTTGCACCGGCAGCAAAATCACTCATAGCAGTAACACTGTGGTCAACAACAATTGGCATGTCGAGTTTTACTGGACCTAATGAACCCGAACCTGCACCAATAGCAGCTCGAATTTCTTCGTCAGGGGCAAAAGTTAATGGCGACGCTACAGCTTCAATCTTGTCAGCTTTGATCTCGTTTAACTCGTGATCACCACGAACAATCAATGCAACCAATGGTGCTTCTTCTGTCGCACCTTTAACAATAAGTGTTTTAACCGTTTTACTGATGTCTAAATCAAATTGTTCAACAAGCTCAGCAATGGTTTTTGCATTAGGCGTGTCAATTAAGCTCATTTCTTGAGTTGCCGCAGTACGTGCTTCAGTTGGCTTAAGTGCTTCTGCACGCTCAATGTTCGCAGCATACTCACCAGTTGAAGAGTATGCAATTAAGTCTTCGCCGCTTTGTGCTAATACGTGGAACTCGTGTGACATATTGCCACCGATAGAACCTGAGTCAGCCAGAACCGGACGGAACTCCAAACCAATACGAGACAGGATATTGCCATATGCTGAATGCATTGTGTGATAAGTGCTATCCATTGTCTCTTGATCTAAATGGAAAGAGTATGCGTCTTTCATCAAGAATTCACGTGCACGCATTACACCAAATCGTGGACGAACTTCATCACGGAACTTGGTTTGAATTTGATAAATATTCAAAGGAAGTTGCTTATAAGAGCTGACTTCTTTACGGATGATATCCGTGATAATTTCTTCGTGAGTCGGGCCTAATACGAAGTCACGGTTATGACGGTCCGTAATACGGAGTAATTCAGGGCCATATTCTTCCCAGCGACCACTTTCTTGCCACAAATCACCCGGTTGCACCATCGGCATTAAAATTTCGCACGCACCCGCTTTTTCCATCTCGTCACGAACGATGGCCTCAACTTTTCGCAATACTTTTAAGCCTGTCGGTAACCAGCTGTACAAGCCTGAGGCATTGGCACGGATAAGACCAGCACGTAACATGAGCTGGTGGCTGATTACTTCTGCATTTGCAGGGGTTTCTTTTTGTGTTGATAGCAGGTATTTGCTAACTCGCATGACCCTAGTCCAGATAAAAATTTGAATGGCAAGTATTCTAGCTCAGCTGCACTATTTTGTTAATGCTGAACAACTGCTTATTCACGAAATAGTTGGTTTATCTCTTCTATCCCCGATAACACGAGCAGGGTTTCCGGCAACAATGGCAAAATCTGGTATGTCTTTAGTGACAATAGAACCCATGCCAATAACGGCTTGATCACCTATGGTTACACCGTCAACAATGCCAGCTTGAGCACCAACCCAAACATCTTGACCAATTTTTACGCCTAGTGACGTTACAGCTTGCTGATAGATAGGAGCGTCTGGTGCCATTCCGTGGTTGAAAGCATAAATAGTCACGTTATTGGCAATACGAGTTCGATCGCCGATGACGATGCCAAGTTTCCCTCCATCAATTGAGCAACCGTGATTGATCGCAACTTCATTGCCTATCGTGATAGGGCCATGAATAAAGCTGTCAGCGGCAATCATGCAGTGATCACCGATGATGATATTGCGATTTGGTTCCGCAAATAGGTTAACTTCTGGAGCAATAAAACAATCTTCACCTATGGTTATCGTTTCTAACAAACAAAGCTCTTTTTGGATTTGCTGTTGCCAAAGTAATGCCCACTTTTTATGTTTTTCTTTTAGAGTGAAGTACAGCCAAGGCATATAAGAAAGACGTTTTTTGTGCTGAGTTTGGTAATCGAGTTTGCTCATTAAAGCTTAATGTGTGAGATGTTTTGCAGAATATTAAGCAAATATAGTGAGCAAACCAAGCAGGTTTGCTCGTAACAGTCGATTAAAATCGATATCCGATGTTGATGTCTGCTACAAAATGGGTATCTGTTTTACCTAAATTGGCGAATGCACCACCTAAATCTTCACGTCTAACGCCTGCACCTACTCCGAATACCCAGCCTGCATCATCAACAGTATTGAAGTGATAATTATAGGTGAGGAGACCAAAACCTTTTTCACTGACTAATACTTCAGATCCCAAAGCTAGACCAACAGTGTGCATTTTGTCTTTATCAATAACTCGCTGATAACCAATAGCACCACCAACTAGACCTGCTGAAATAAAGTAAATGTTTCTATTGTCTAAATAACTGAGTTTATATCCCAAAGCTCCACCATATTGAAAACCAATACCTACAGTCGAAGTTCCCTTGCTTTGTTGTTCGCTAGGTTGTAGTTCTTGTGCTTTTAAATTAAAGCTTGCCGCGAGTACAATCCCTGTTAATAGTATTTTTTTCATTATTATCATCCTGATAAAGCATTAAGGAGGATGAATGATAAGGGAAATGCATCATTTTAACAACCTTGTAACTTCAATAACTTTAATTATTGAAGTTACACAACACCATTGAATATTGAGATCATACAGGCTGATAAAGTAATTTTTATTATCGGGCTTTGACTGCTTATAAGCAGGGCGAGGATCTTGCGCAAGCACCTGCTGTATGAGTTTTTTGAGCTTTGCATGATCGTCAAAGGTTTGTAATTGTGTCTCAGCTTTACTGGTGAACTCAACATCCTTTAACTCGGGTTCTTCCTGAGCCATCCCGCCGTTAGCCTCTTTAATAGAGTCAGAGTAGGGGATGTAGGGTTTAATATCTAGAATAGGCGTGCCATCAACCAAGTCCATGCCAGAGATTTCAAGTTTCACTTGATTGTTCTCGTTAATGACTCTTTCCAGCTTAACTACTGATTGACCGATGCCATTAGGGCGGAACGTAGAACGTGTCGCAAATACGCCTATTTTTTCGTTACCACCAAGGCGAGGCGGACGAACTTTTGCTTTGAACCCATGAGCTAAATTTTCATGAAAACTAAACAATAACCAAAGGTGCGAGTATTGTTCGATGCCTTCAATAAAATCTGAGTGATTATATTGGCCGCTAAGTTCAATAAAACCCTTAGCTTCAACTAAACCAGGTTGTCTTGGTATACCGAACTTTTGTTTAAATGGCGTTCGACAAAAACCAACGGCTTCTACTTGTTGGGTAAAACTATTCATTAATTTTAATCGCTTCACCACTACAAAGCACATGAGACAAACATGCATTGGATTCATTAAGCGTTGCACAGCTTCGAATGATTACACCATTAGCGCCTAAATCAGCAGCTTGTTTTCGAATAGCAGTACGAGCATCCGACTCGGTTGCAATTTTGTCACTGCTGGATAATTGACAGGCTTCCCCTGTGGCCAATCCTAAAGATTTGTATGCTTGAGTTGGTAAAGAATCTGTGTGAAAAACCTTTACATCTCCGGCTTTGAAATATTCTTTAAAATTCTCTTTGTCTAAATTGCTGTGAAACGAATAAGAGCCAGAACAACCAGCAAGCAGTATTCCAGCGAAGATCAAAAGTGCGTTTTTCATTATTCTATTCCCATAAAAAAGGGCTGGAATTCCAGCCCTTATGATTCTAACGCTTTAAATATTTCTGATAAAGCTGGTTGTGTCGGTTATTTAAGTCGACTTTCCGACCATCAATATAAAGTGATTCAATTTTCGCCGTTACTGGGTCAAGGATATCACCGCTTGAAATTAAGAAGCTTGCTTGGTACCCCTTTGCAATTGCCCCAATATTATCGAGCTTCAATATTTTCGCTGCGTCTGAAGTAATGGCTTTAAGTGCTTCTTCTTTGGTTAAGCCATAAGCTACAGCTTGCCCTGCTGCGAAAGACAGGTTTCTTGCATCCCAATCTGCTGAAAAGCCCAGTGCAAATGGAACACCTGCTTGTTTTAGTAATGCCGGCACTTTGTAGGCTTGCTCAACAGGCTCATCACGACGAAGTGGTAAACCTAAAGTTCGATTGTAGATAACCTTAGCTTTGATTTCATTTAAGCTAGGTGCAACACGCCATGCATCATAACCACCAACAATCACAAGTTCGAAATTGTATTTACGGGCAAGAGAAATGGCTTGCTCAATTTGCTCTTGTTTTTGAGCGTGAACAAAAAGCTGACCTTCACCACGATACAGTGGCATCATTGACGCTAATTTTTGATCACCGGTTACTTTTTTATCTGTTTTGCGAGCAAGATAAAAACGGTAGCCATCTTCAAATGCTTGCCATACTTTTTTAGTGCGGTTTTGAACTTGTTGTTGCTGTTTTTTTAAAGTCTTTGGATTTGATGAACGCCATCTAATCGACGGCCAATATAAGTGCATTTGATGTCCAGACTCGACAATGGCGTCATTGACATTCCACGCATCCATGTTTACAACAATAGATTGACCTGCAATTCCAGTACCTGAAGGCACAACTTGAGCGTAGGCGATCCCGTTATAACGAACCGTTGGAATAATCTCTGAGTCAGCATTATAAGCCGTTTTTGGATTAAGTTGCGGATTCACATCTCCGATTTCAAACTTGTCGACAGTTTCGCGTACAAGTGAAATTTCAACTAAACCAAGGCTTGTATCGAGTGCAACCAATCCCGGATAAATATGCTTACCCGCTAGATCTACTACCTTGGCATTGGTGGTATCGACTTGTTCTGCAACGTTAACAATTTTTCCATTATCAACACGTAGCTGACCATTAGTTATAACGCCATCTGTGGCGGTATGAATCGTAGCATTGGTAAATACCATTGCTTGTGTTTCAGGTTTTGCTGGAACGATATCATTCGCCATTGCGTTATTGATGTTTAAACCAGAAAGTAGGGCAATAGCAGCAGTAAATTTGATTGTATTTTTCATTGTATTGTCTCCTTAATGGCTATGCTGGCTGTGTTCACCCCAAGCGTGGTAAACGGTTTCACAATGCCATTCAGGTTCTTTCTTTGGAATAAACGGAACACCTTGTTTGGCTTTTTGACCACTGTTCAGAATCTTTTGCATCAAGGCTTGTCTTTCTGCTGCAACGTCTTTTTGAGCTTTCAAATCTTGCTCTTTATCGAAATAGCGTGTGCCTTCAACCCACACTTTTTCAGCTTTTGCATAAACAGATAATGGTTTGTCGCTCCATAATACGAGATCAGCCATTTTGCCTTCTTTGATTGAACCAACGTACTTTTCAACACCTAACTGTATTGCTGGGTTGATGGTTACCATCTTCCAAGCATCAGCTTCACTCATATCGCAATAGAGGATTGATTTAGCCGCTTCTTGATTTAATCGACGTTGCATTGAGTAGTCATCGGAATTGATTGAAGTCACTACACCTTTGTTGTTCATTAAACAGGTGTTTTGTGGAATGGCATCATAAACTTCAAATTTATAAGCCCACCAATCTGAGAACGTTGAAGCTCCAGCGCCATGTTCAGCAAGCTCTTCAGCAACTTTGTAGCCTTCAAGTACGTGAGTAAAGGTTTTAACTTTAAAGTCGTAAGCTTTAGCAACTTCTAAGAACATTAAGATTTCAGAACCAATATAAGAGTGAATATGGATATCACGCTTATCATTTAAGATCTCTGAAACCGCTTCTAAACGATAATCTGTTCTTGGTGCAACGACTTTGCGCTTCGAACTACGGCGTAAGTCATCATATTGTGCTTTTTCAGCTTGATATTCTTTAGCTGCATCAAATGTTTGTCTGAATAGCGTATCGACACCCATACGGCTTTTAGGGAAACGACGACTGTACTTGTCTCCCCAATGAGTTTGTTTAACGTTTTCACCCAGAGCGAATTTAATGCTGGCTTGTGCATGATCAAATTTCAGGTTCTCAGCCGTTTCACCCCATTTCATCTTGATGTATTGAGCTTGACCGCCAATTGGGTTTGCACTGCCATGTAATAGCTGAGCACTGGTAACACCACCTGCAAGCGCACGGTAAATAGAAACATCATCAGGGTTGACGACATCACCGATACGAACTTCGGAAGTAACAGAATATGTGCCTTCATTTACACCGCCGTTGATGGCAATGTGTGAGTGCTCATCAATAATACCCGCTGTGACATGCTTACCTGAACCATCAATCACTTTATAGCCACGTGGTGTAGAGAGCGATTGACCAATTTCATCAATCTTACCGTCTGCAATGATGATGTCGGTATTTTCAAGAACGCTATCTTTTTCAGAAGTCCAAATCGTTGCATTTTTGATGTGTAGATTTTCTGATTTAGGCAATGCAGCTAAACCATACCCAACATTTGGATGAGTCAGCTTACTGACGTATTCAGTTGCTTCTGCCTCTTCTTTACCTTTTGCTTTTGGTTCAGTCGTATCATCAGTTCGAGCTGCTGCTACGTTAACGATTTCACCTGATGCTGTTTCCATGCGTCCGCCCAGCTCATTTTCGTCGAGCCAAAGTACAAAGCGATTGGTGCCAGCATAACCTGCGTCCATTAAGTCAGCTGTGAAAGTTAAGCGACCACTTTTGAACTTTACATTCTTCAATGGCACTTGTTTTTCACCAATCGTTAGATCAGCCTTGAGTTTTTTCGCTTGTTCAATTTCAAGGCTAAAGTCGAGTTGATTGATTTGCAGCTGATACTCACCAACAACCTGATCTTTATTACGATCTGCGAACTTATGCTCTTGGCCTTGAGTGAACACACTGTAAATTTTGCCGTCTTCAAAAATATCACCTTTGGTAATCACAAAGTCGGCCATGTACCCAGGTTTCAGTTGTCCTGCAATGTCGTCGATTTGAGCAATTTCTGCTGCATTAGTCGTTAATGCGGCAAGGGCGGCTTCTTTTGATAATCCTGCATCAATCGCTTTTTTGAGCTGTGGCCAAAAATCCTTGTTTTGAATCCCTTTCATTGTGAAAGCAAACTGAACATCTGACTTTTCAAGGGCTGCAGGGTTTGATGGAGCACGTTCCCAATGTCTTAAATCAGCAAGACTAACTTCTGTTGCCGCATCTGCATCAATAACACTTGGTGCTTTAGGGAAGTTTAAAGGAACAACCAATGAATAGTTTAATGCTTTTACTTCATCAATTCGGCTATATTCTTTACCTGTTGCAACTTGAATTGACGATAATTCAAATTCTGAAAGTAATCTAGCAGCACGTAATTGACTATTTAAGTTCTTCGTTTCAAATATAATTTTCTGCTTATCAAGGTTATTCAACTTTTCTAATGCAGCATTAAATTCAATATTATTTGGTGAACTTACTGTTCCAGATTTTGAATAATTGGCGTTGTACCAATTAGCATCCGAAAGTGTTTGTCTTAATAAAGCGATCGAACCCATCAATGACGCTGGGTAATCTTGTTTAGAGCTGCCTTTATTAAACGACATAAATTGATTAGTTCGAGCGTTATAAATAATTTCGTTAGCAATGTTATTAGATAATGAAATTGAAACGCCTCGGCCCTGAATTATGCCGTCCAGCTTTGCGGACTGAACACTCGTAAAGCCATTTTTAATCCAAGCTTTTGCTTTTTTAGTTTCAGGCTCAACAACTGAGTACCATTCCATCTCTGAATGAATGGCTGAGTTTTCAGCATTACCACCAATTCTTTTTATATCGTAAATTGGTTTCTTAGCTTTATTTTCCGGGTATTTGAAGTTGATTGAATACTCAGAAATCGGATCGATAAAGCCTGGGTAAATAGTATAACCAGTAAGATCAACTGCAAAAGCATCAGTTGGTACATCATTATCTTTTAAAATAGCTTTTACGCGATTATTTTGAACCAACAATGTTGCATTTTTTAACTGCTTGTTCGGAGCAACATAAATAGTGGCGTGGGTATAGGCGGTGAGTTTGTTGTTTGGCTGTACAATAGGCACACTGGCATAGGCAAAATTGGCTGAAACTAGCGTAGCGCCTGCAATTGTGGTAATCACTTTGCTTTTATTTATCATTGTTCCGTGTGAGAGTTGATTAGGGGAAGAACTAGCATACTCGATACGGAAGTGTTAATAGAAGGTTTTTTTGTAACCATTTTTGAACAAAGTTGATTTATACCCGTGAAACTTCAATATTCAGCTTTCAGGGCAATTTCAGAGTTCATTATTCGAGGCGAAAAATGAAGAGCCAATGGATCTAATTCGAGTTGTTGCAACAAAGTAGAATGGACGCTGAAAAGCCCACTAAATGCGAGTTTAATCGCCTTAATTCTCGCTGAATTGCTGCATATTGAGATAGCACGGGTATATTATTCAGGCATTAAAAAAGGCCCATCATTATTGGACCTTTTTAAATGAAGAGTGATTTTATTCTTGTATTAAAAAATCATCTAAAGATTTGCCGCTATCAACTTCACTTTTAAATACGGTTGGCATGCGACCCTGGCCTGTCCAACGGATAGTCTCACCATCAACAGTTATTTCGTATTTAGGTGGACGAGGGGCACGTTTTTTAGGCGCCGATTTTACATCACCTAAATCGTCAACTGAAAGGCCGATTTCTTCCATTTGCTTACGAATAGCTTCAATTTTTGCATCGCGCTCTGCGTTTGCTTTTGACTCTAATTCAGCGAGCTCTTTTCGCTCTACAATAATTTTATCTAGTTTAGTTGCTAAATCTTCAAGCTCTTCAATAGATAAATCTTTTACGGCTGCTTTAAAACGGCGTCCATGGGTTAAAATTTCTAAAAAGTCGCTCATATTTTCAGTTCCGTTTTTATATTTAATTTAAGTTTAAAACTAAGGTTATAAATTTATCAAAATATATAATATGTTGTAATTTATATTTTAGCAAACACTAATGTGCTTATTTAATTAATAAAAATAGTTTCAGAATTATTGATAATTTTAAATAGTAAAAAAGTATTTAAAATTTAAAAAATGTGAAATAAATAATTCATTCAATATTTATTATTATCAACTAACCTTACTTGAATTTACTTTTCTTTTTTAATTGGTAAATGAGTCACCTCTGCTCATCGATGTATGAGTCGCAATCTCTAACAAGCAGGTAAGTGCTCCATTTTCAACTTCGGAGGTGCCATTACTTTTAGCAGGTCAGATGATCTGAGTATTCACCTGGCGTTAGTTGACGTAAACGTCAACAAGTTATAAAGTGATGCGCAATAACACTATGACTAATTGTATTTTGGTGTGCTGATAGTCAAAAGTCATCCTCAAAATACCCTTAAGCTTTAATAAAGGAAGCCCTATGAAAGTATTGGTACCAGTGAAGCGCGTCGTCGATGCCAATGTAAAGGTCAGGGTAAATGCTGATAACACGAAAGTGGATACAGCAAACCTGAAAATGGCAATCAACCCGTTTTGTGAAATTGCAGTTGAAGAAGCTGTCCGATTGAAAGAAGCTGGCGTTGTTTCTGAAGTTGTTGTTGTAAGCATTGGCCCTAAAGTGGTTCAAGAGCAAATGAGAACAGCTATGGCACTGGGTGCGGACCGAGGTATTCAAGTTGATACTGATAAAGAGTTAGTACCACTTTCATTAGCGAAGATTTTAAAATCGATTCAAGCTCAAGAAAATGCAGATATTGTATTGTTTGGTAAGCAATCGATTGATGGTGATAATAATCAAACAGGTCAAATGTTTGCGGCATTAACGGATATGCCACAAGCAACGTTTGCTTCTGAAGTAAAAATTGAAGACGGCAAAGCTGTGGTTACTCGTGAAGTTGATGGTGGCCTTCAAACATTAGCAATGCCGCTTCCTGCTGTGATCACAACTGATTTACGCTTGAACGAACCTCGCTACGCAAAACTGCCTGACATTATGAAAGCTAAGCGTAAGCCACTAGAGGTGATGTCTATTGATGATTTAGGCATTGAGCTAAAAGAACATCAAACCGTATTGAAAGTGACGCCTCCTGCTGCTCGTGAAGCGGGTATTATGGTTTCATCTGTAGATGAATTAGTCGAAAAATTACAAAACGAAGCAAAGGTGATCTAAATGGCGATTTTAGTATTAGCAGAACACGATAATGCCAGCCTTAAGCTTGATACGGCTAAAACAGTTGCAGCAGCAAAAGCGATTGGCGGTGACGTACATGTATTAGTTGTTGGTCATGAATGTGGCGCAGCAGCGAATTCAGCAAAAACATTAACAGGTGTGAATAAAGTTATTGTTGTTGACTCGGCTGAATACTCAGCTCAACTAGCGCAAAACGTATCTAAGGTAGTTTTAGATATTGCTTCAGATTATGACTACATTTTGGCGCCAGCATCTACAACAGGTAAAGACGTATTACCATGTGTAGCGGCATTGTTAGATGTTGCACAAATTTCTGAAGTTATCGAAGTTGTATCTGCAGACACATTTGTGCGTCCTGTTTACGCTGGTAATGCAATGGCAACCGTACAAAGTCATGATTCGAAAAAGGTAATGACCGTTCGTGTCAGTGCTTTTGAAGCTGTGGGTAATGAAGGTAGTGCAGAAGTAGTTGCACTTTCAAACTCTGAAGCAGCGACGACGGAATTTGTTTCTCAAGAGCTAACTGAATCTGAACACCCTGAACTTGGTAGCGCAGGCGTGATTGTATCTGGTGGTCGCGGTATGGGTAGTGGCGAGAATTTTGCAATTCTTGAACAATTAGCGGACAAATTAGGCGCAGCTGTTGGTGCATCGCGTGCAGCTGTTGATGCTGGTTTTGTTCCAAACGATATGCAAGTCGGGCAAACAGGTAAAATTGTTGCTCCTGACCTATATATTGCTGTTGGTATCTCAGGTGCAATTCAACATCTTGCGGGAATGAAAGACTCTAAAGTTATTGTTGCTATTAACAAAGACCCTGAAGCGCCAATCTTTCAAGTCGCTGATTATGGTTTAGAAGCTGATTTATTTAAGGCTTTACCTGAGTTAACTGAAAAATTAAGTTAATTAACTATTAAGTTGCATTGCATAAAAATTAGTGATCTTTATCACGCTAAAAGGCTCTAGGATAGTAATCTTGGAGCCTTTTGTGTTTGAATATCCGGCTAACTTTTTATTCAAACTTTATACATCATGAGTGTATTTTCTTATTCTGATTCGGCGTTGTCGGTTATACCGCCGTTTTTGGCTATTGTATTAGCCATTATTACAAGGCGCGTGCTTGTATCACTGGGTGCTGGCATTGTTATCGGTAGTTTATTGCTGACTAAATTCGAATTCCTAAATTCAGCTTCATTTTTGGTCAAAGTCGTATCTGAATTGTTCTGGGTTGATGGTGCTATCAACACTTGGAACTTATATATTTTAGTATTTTTAATTTTATTGGGTTCTATTACCGCCATTATTACGGTAAGTGGTAGTGCTAAAGCTTTCGCTCAATGGGCGAGAACCAGAATTAAAAGTAAACGTCACGCAAAACTGCTTACGATGGCTTTAGGTGTCGTCATTTTTATCGATGATTATTTCAACTCTTTAGTGGTTGGTTCTGTTGCACGACCATTAACGGACAGATATCACGTTTCACGAGCCAAACTGGCCTATTTACTTGATTCCACCGCCGCACCAATTTGCGTCATCTCGCCAGTATCCAGTTGGGGCGCATATATTATTGCCTTAATTGGAAGTATTTTGGCAACGCATGGCATGACAAATTCGAGCTATTTAGGGACATTTGTTGAAATGATCCCAATGAATTTTTATGCCATTTTCTCACTATTATTGTTGTTGAGTGTTGCGATTTTTACTTTTGACATTGGCCCAATGCGTAAACATGAACGTAACGCACAAAAGGGTGAACTGTTTGACGAGAAAAAAGGGCAGCCACCTGGAAGCCTTGCTGATTTACCCGAAGCAGAAAGTGGTTCTGTATTAGGTTTGTTCCTACCAATCGTTACTCTGGTCGCAGCAACACTGTTCTTCATGGTTTTTACAGGTGCTCAAACACTTGAAAAAGAGTCTATTGAGTTTAGCGTGATTAAAGCCTTTGAAAAGACCGACGTAAGCCTATCATTGGTGCTTGGTGCATTATTAGGTTTGATAACAACTTTTGGCTTGGCATTAAAGCAAAAGCTGTCATTTTCTGACCTTTCAAAAGCATTGATTCATGGTGCTAAGTCAATGTTGCCTGCTATATATATTTTATTGTTTGCATGGACTATTGCTGAGGTGATTGGTCAATTAGAAACTGGTAAATATTTGGCTCACATTGCTACGGGGTCAATACCTGTTGAGCTACTTCCTGCAGTGATGTTTGCGTTAGCCGGTATCACCGCTTTTTCAACTGGAACCAGTTGGGGAACTTTTGGCATTATGTTGCCTATTGCTGCGGATATGGCGATGGGCAGTAATTCAACTATGATGTTGCCTATGCTTTCCGCTGTACTTGCGGGTGCGGTGTTTGGTGATCATTGCTCACCGATTTCTGATACCACAATTTTGTCTTCTACAGGTGCAAGCTGTCATCATATCGATCATGTCGTCACTCAACTGCCGTATGCATTAATCGTCGCATTTATCAGTCTTTGTGGTTACTTGGTGCTTGGTTTTACGCAATCGGTATTATCAGGGTTCTTAACGTGTACAGCGTTATTTGTTGTTGTCTTTATCTACCTTAAAATTCAAAAAACGAAGTAGTTGATGATAAGTCTTTACTATTTTGGCAATGGTATTAACATTCACTTTGTTGATATCATTGCCCAACTATAAAAACAAAGGGAATCGAACCGTGGCTCAGCTGTATTTCTATTACTCTGCAATGAACGCAGGCAAGTCTACTTCACTGCTTCAGTCGTCATATAACTACCGTGAAAGAGGGATGAACACGTTAGTACTTACTGCAGCCATTGACAATCGCTATGGTGTAGGGAAAGTTGCTTCTCGTATTGGCTTAGAAACAGAAGCCAGCATTTTTTCTTCAGAAACTAATTTAGTGAATCTTGTTGTGGATGCGATGGAATCTCAAGATATTCATTGTGTGTTAGTTGATGAGAGCCAGTTTTTGTCAAAAGTGCAGGTGAAGCAGCTCACTCACGTCGTCGATAACATGAATATTCCCGTTTTATGCTACGGTTTGCGTACTGACTTTCAAGGTGAGTTATTCCTTGGCAGTAACTACTTACTTGCGTGGGCAGACAAATTAGTGGAATTAAAAACCATTTGCCACTGTGGTCGCAAAGCTAATATGGTTGTGCGTCTCGATGGTGACGGTAAAGTTATGAAAGAAGGCGAGCAAGTCGCTATTGGCGGTAACGAAAACTACGAATCTGTTTGTCGTACTCACTTCAGAGAGTTTATGTGGGATAAATGATTGTCCGACTGATAGCTAACTCAGATTGGCCAAGTATCGTAAGCATACAAGCTCAAGTTTACGGGAAAGAGTTCCTTGAGTCTTTGAGTGTATTACAAAGTAACTGGCAGCAGTCTCCTGACTGCTCTATCAACAAACGCTTATTGGAGCCAAAATATTCCAAGAAGCACCGTAGAAAAGTCAATTAAAAATTCATTGTGTTTTGGTGTCTTTGAAGGCTCAACTCAGGTCGGCTTTGCTCGGTTAGTTACCGATAAAGCGACCTTTGCTTATCTTGCGGATGTATTTAACCTGAACTCGGCATAAGCAAACCTCACCAGCACCTCTATTTCTGCTCATTTCTGCGTTTTGAGTGCTTGCAATAGCAGGCTATTGCAGCACACTCATGCCTTGAGCCTGACTCTTCTACACAAATTTGAGATAAATTGAACTTATTCTGACATTTCGCACAGAGATCTCCTAACATTCAACAATAATTACTCACAGGAAACCTAGGTAGAAAGATCACAACACATATAGCGAATATACCCGTGATCATTGAAGATGCGACTTTTTCAAACAAAGACTTGAAATTATCTGTAAAGAGATCATCATACAGCCATGATTGAAATATCCTTAACCAATGAAGAAAAGCAATTACTAGAAT
>NZ_JAFEUN010000239.1 GCF_016900895.1 Parashewanella hymeniacidonis | reverse complement strand
GAGGCGGATACCATCAAGGCTACAAGACAGATTTCTTGATAAATAAGCCGAATATATGACAGCAATGAACCCTGTTTTTTCAAAAACTAATGCCTTGTAAATAGGGGAGAGTCCATATATGGGCATATAATGGCGGGAAAGATACTTTCTATATGCTTCCAAGAGAAGATGGGATTATTTTAAATGGAACTGCCCAAGGTGGCGTTTGGTCTCTGGAATCAGGCGAAAAGGAAATGAATCGTATTTTTAAACAACACCAGATGATTGCTGATTATTTAAAAACATCTTGATGATTTCATTCAGTCGTTGATGATTTTAAAGCGTTGCCAGATTAGTAACTAGAATTTAGTGTATGTGCGTCTGTCTGAGCAACACGGTCACTCGCTCAGTGATTAGAGCTATCTCCTTTACACCATATACTTTCTAATTTTCGTACTTTTAATTACAGTCACTCTCTCAAGCTAGCTCTTTGCAGTTATATAATTTTAAGTATTTTGTAGTATTAATGGCACAAGTGCTGAACTTAATGTACTCTAGCGCACCTTCTCTAGATCCCTGCCTGTTAGTGGCTGTTCGTAGGTTTATTTTATGAGCTTTAAAAATCTTGGTTTATCTGATCCAATCCTCAGTACCGTTTCAAAAAAAGGATATGAAAAACCATCTCCAATTCAAGAGCAAGCTATACCAGCAGTACTCGCAGGAAAAGATGTGTTAGCTGCGGCACAAACAGGTACTGGCAAGACGGCAGGTTTCACGCTTCCACTTCTAGATAGATTAGACAATGGTAATAGAGTGCAGCCAAATCAAGTTCGTGCGCTCGTTTTAACCCCAACTCGTGAGTTAGCGGCACAAGTTCATGAAAGTGTTGAAGCATATGGGAGAAACTTAAGGTTACGATCTACAGTTGTCTTTGGTGGTGTAAAAATAAACCCTCAAATGATGAAGCTGAGAAGAGGTGTAGATATTTTAGTTGCTACCCCAGGCCGACTGCTCGATTTATACCATCAAAAGGCGCTTAACTTTAAACAGTTAGAAGTATTGGTATTAGATGAAGCTGACCGTATGCTTGATATGGGCTTTATTCATGACATCAGACGAATCCTCGCTCTGCTACCTAAACAACGACAGAATTTAATGTTCTCTGCCACATTTTCAGATGACATTCGCGCTCTAGCAAAAACCATTGTTCATAATCCAGTTGAAATATCGGTTACACCGCCTAACTCGACCGTTAAACGTATCGAACAATGGCTTCATGTTGTTGATAAAAGTCGTAAAATGCGCATTATCATCAAACTGATTAAGCAACATAACTGGCAACAAGTACTGATCTTCAGTCGTACTAAACATGGTGCAAATAGAATTACTCGTAACTTAATTGAATCGGGTATAAAAGCAGCCGCCATTCACGGTAACAAAAGCCAAGGTGCAAGAACAAAAGCGCTATCAGAATTTAAGTCTGGACAAGTCAAAGTACTTGTTGCGACAGACATTGCAGCACGAGGCCTAGACATAGATCAACTGCCGCAAGTCGTTAATTTCGACTTACCAACAGTTGCAGAGGATTACGTTCATCGTATTGGTCGTACAGGTCGAGCTGGCGCAATAGGTTGTGCTGTATCACTCGTTTCGTCAGAAGAAGCTAAGCAATTAAAAGACATTGAAAACCTAATACAAGAACTTATACCTCGTAAAGTAATTGAAGGTTACGAGGCAACTCACAATGTACCAGAAACTAATTTGGTTAAGCCAAAACCAAAGAAACCTAAAAAGCCCAAAGCGAATAAAGTAAGTTCAGAGCCTCAGAAAAGTCAGGCTCAAAACGGTGACAAGTCACAAAAACAAAAAAGTAACAGAAAACCGAATCAATCTAAGCGTAATTCAAGCCAAAACAATAACAATCGCAAAAACTCGGCACCCAAAAAAAGAGTTAGAGACTAGGGGCGATCCTTCTATATGTAGCTTTGTATCAAAGCTCAATAATAAAGCCCAGTGATTCACTGGGCTTTAAACATTTTTATCGTTTTAAAACTGTACTCCTGTATTCAGTCATTGAAAGCAGCGTGAAACTTCCACTACCTAAATTAGCTTTTACTGTTTCGTCCCCATCTGTCGGTATACAATAAAGTTTAGAACTAAACAATAAAGTTTGAAACTGTGACATTAAAGTTGAAAACTTTTTAAATCCGGTTAAACTGTTCAAAAGTTGACCGGATTTTTTATGACAAAATC
>NZ_JAFEUN010000238.1 GCF_016900895.1 Parashewanella hymeniacidonis | reverse complement strand
CGAAAAGAGAGCTAAACCTTTAGGTAACCCCCTTTTTTAGGATTAAGCAGTTCGAGTTATTATGTGTAAAAGAATTTTATGGAATGTCAAAAAAGATGGCATCGTTACGAAGGTAAGAGATGGGCGCAATACCCCGGCTTCATTCAAGATCGCTGGGTAAGCCCTAAACTCATGCAAGAAAATGATCCCCTTGAACCAATTCATTTTATGTTAAACCCGTTATTTATTACCCGAAATTTGATGAGCAAAGTCAATTCATGCGAAGTAATGCTGATAAGATACTGAGCTACCTCACGATTAAAACCCGTCAAATTGTTGCACAGTACTTTGCCGTGACCACAAGACCTACCCATGGAGCATTTATCATTGAACCCGCAATAACTTAGGTGAAAATCTCTCGATAAAATTTAGAACCTGCTGAATTACTTCCTTTAGGAGCCGCAATAGCCATAGGGAAACATTTATTAGGTACTAGAGATAAAGATATTGAATTCGCCTAGAAAATAAAGTTACATAGGTAGAGACAAATGAACTCCTAGCGACAACTATCCTAAGAGGAAATGGAGAGCAACTTAGCGTAAAACACCTCAAACCTATCTTAGATGCCTGGGTTGCTCAGTGGGAACAAGAAATTGCAAACTATAAAAACATCATCGACAAACGTCATGATTCGATTGCAAACACAAATGCTGCGGCTTCCAATTAACCCTGTTCGGATAAATTTTACGACCTAACATTTCGACTCGAATGGGCTCAATTCGAATCAATACATAGTCTTTAGGGAAGTCAGGCCAAAGCTTTTTTCTTAGCTTTGGCTCAAAAAAATCATGTTGATGAATCGTTTCAAGTTCAGAATGCAACCTTGCTTTACCGATGATGCTTAAGTAACTCTTATAATCATCGGCAATAAAGTGAAACTGAACTTTGGGGTTTGCATTAATTTCAGACACTTTTCGAGTATTTGGCTTCGTCGCAACCCAAATCACAAAATCATCATTTGGCTGGCTGAACTTGACGGTTCTAGACTTAGGATAGCCAGATTTATCAATACTCACTAGGCTTCCGTACACACTGTCTTGAATAATACTTTGCGCTACAACCTCAAAATTATTTGAATGCGTATTTTGAGCTTCAGCCGAAACAGAAAGAACGGTTATAAATAAAAGCGGAAACATTAACTTTCTGACACTCAACATAGCTCAAATTCCATTCTGCAATTATTTTAATGAGTGTAGTTCAAAACGCTTTGGTTAATATTTTAGATAGTTAAAGATATCGAAAAACGTGAAGCCTATGGGATGAACCTTAGATTAATTATTTTATATATTATTGAATTTAAAAAGTAATAAATTATTACCTAAATATAATTTTTTGGCGTAGCTAATGGCTACAGCTCTCACTCGAAGCGAAGGTTCGCCAGTACCTACTCCAAACCAAATCAGTTCTTCTAACTCTTCTTCACTAAATAAAGTAAAGTTTGAGGAGATAGAGTGTACTTTTTATAATCAAAAGGAACTCATTTACCCATGCCCTATATGCTTTGAAAATCCTGCAATTAAAAACTTTTGTGGCGAAAACAAAGAAGGGCATAACTTATGTGAACCTTGCTTTAAACTTTACCAAAAGGAATATGAGAAAAAAGATTGTCCCTCCTGCAGAAAAGGAATTGCTAGCTCAACAATCAGGGCGAAAATAGATAAAAAATTAGAAAAAGCTTTCAGAGATTTAGTCGTGGAATGTTCCTGTTGACAAGTAAAAGTCTGCTATTCTTTGAGGCATTATCATAAAGATTGCACTATTTTAAAAGCTAAGGCACTACCAGAACTGGAACCAACTGAAACAAATGCTACCGAGCCTCAATCGACTTTAGACAACACAACAGTACAAAACGAAGCATCACTAATACCCGAACAAGAAACTCAAGAACGGCAGTCAACAGGTGAAACGACCGAACAAGAGCTTATCCCTATACTCGGCGAAGATGAATATAGAGCTGCACTCGCTCGCGAAACAAACCGAACCTCACAATGGGAACAAGTTATGGCGGCGCTCAATGAAGAGGAGTACTCAGAAGCTTTGGCTGCAGAAATGGCCATAAGTAGATAAGTAAATAATTAGTCGGTTCTGAAAAAATCCATTTCAAGAGTTAAAATGTACGGCATCTGATTTACGCAAAATTCAGAGCCGTACCCCAAAAGCAAGATTTCTTAGATTTTGCATCAATTTCACTAC
>NZ_JAFEUN010000237.1 GCF_016900895.1 Parashewanella hymeniacidonis | reverse complement strand
GTGTTTTGTTTAGAATCGCCATTTTATTTTGATAGTTGTCTTGGTCGACTTATTATCTCAAAAATAAAGCTTTTCTCCTCAGATTTATCCTCTTAATTTGTTACCCAAGTTTGATGGGTTCCATCATAAGGCCAACTGCTAGCTAAAAGCTACCCGTCTGAAAGACGGGGGTTTCAACCCAGTTGTGGGACTAATGAACACACTTTCGCAGTAGATTAAACAAAGCAAAACAGTAGAAATCAAACTCGAGCAATCCCAATAGGAGTATGTCCCTAGGAGAAGTAAAAGGAATACTTCATATAGGTTCAATTCTTAAATTGTTTACTTCTAACGCACATTCCGCACCTAATTTTCCGTAATTAATAAAATGGTCAATGATGATTTTGCCGCTGGATAATTTAAGACTGCCGTTTTTGTTTCGAATAAGGGGTTTCAATGTTTGAACCTCAAGTGCGTGTTAATCTAACGAAAATGATTTAAACGGTATCTAGCTCCCAAAATTTTTCAGTTCTAAGTCCAAAAACATGTATTAATCCAGGATTATTACTGTCTACCCTAACCACACAATAATATTCATTCAAAAAACGGGTCATCTCAGTCCTTAACGTTATGCCGTTCCTATAACTGGTTATCACTCCTTTGATATTACGCCCTTCTTTTTGATGGTGTAAGACTATGGTTTTTTGCAACAGAGGGATGCACTGCACCCTCTAAGTCTTTCGCGTGACACACTGAGGTTGAATGTAAGTTAATGCAGTTTGTTTGGTCGTTAAAACCCAGATTTGTTTTAAAAACCTTTTTTTCGACAGCGGACTTTAATATCTTCTCTGCTTGGTCAAACTGCTTGGTTTTTTCACAAACTGACATGAACGCACTGCAAATGATGACGTTGGGTTTTATCTTCAATGTTAATAATCTTTTCCATACATCGTGAGCACTTTCAAAATCCTTTTCTTTAGCACATTTTGAAAAAAAGCCGAAAAACAATGTCCTTCTAAAACCAAAGTTTTTTCTGATAATAATGGGTCTAAATTGGTTAAAAGAAAAAGAGCCGTGCTCATATCACAATTCCTTTGACGGATTAACTTTGATGTACGAATATCAACCGCTTTACCTGTTGCCTCACCGCTCTTAAACCTATTGATAATCTGGCGATTTGACAGTGTAAAGAATTGACGTTCAATGTTTTCAATATCAAACAATGTTAACTGAGAGAAAAAAGATGAAAGAGTCTGGTCATCGTTAAACTTTGAGAATTTATAAACTAAATATTTACGAACCTCTGTTTCATTTGTACATAAGGTTTTCAGCACTGATTGATAAGATGGAGACGGTTTAGAGCCGTAAGGTGAGTGATGACAGGCAGCATCACTAGGACGAATGGTAGCCATATAGATGAATAAGGAATGAATTTGCCCAAAATTGTAAGCCTTCCTACCACAAAAGCCCCGTTAAAATAGTTTTAACTCCATCCTAGAGTCTGTCATCAGACCTGCAGTGAAAGTAGCAATCGCATCCGTAACCTTTGTAGCTATATTTCTTGAAGAATATGATCTATAACCAAAAAAGCGAGCTATTTATAAGATAATACAACATCCATCTTTTCTAAAATCAAGTATGCCATCTTCATTGCGAGTGACTTTATAAATACACTCATTATCATTTACCATCTCTTTCAGTACCTTGGAGGAGCCATTAGGCATATCTTTAACTTCTCTCACGTGCATAACATTGCCGTCTACTTCACCAGAACTAGTGACTTTTAATGTTAGTAATGTATTCATTTTTTAATACCCCAAATAGCTAGCTTGAGACCTTAGTCATAGTCATGTTCAATATGGAAATTTTGTCGTCATAATAAAAAACAAATAGTTCGGATAGTTTTACGAACTGAATTGAACAACTCGGAATCATGAGCAGGGTTTGCGAGAATATAGTTTGCAAAAAACACCCTGAAACCACCGCTCATGATTACTCTAGTAAATTCGATTTTAAGCCAAATGTCCAGCCTATCACTGCATTTGATTCTTTGGCTATTGATACAAATGTAGTTGGCTTTGTTCCTATTGGTTCACCATGAAAGCGACGTGGCTTTATTCCTTTCTTGGTAACCGAGCGAAAGCGGCACATTGGACACTTCATCGGAGTGTTATGGGCAATGTTTAAGATTATCGAACCATTTTCATATTTGGTTGAAACGTGATGATAAGGGCCTTGAATACCGAACCCGTGATAAAGAAGTG
>NZ_JAFEUN010000236.1 GCF_016900895.1 Parashewanella hymeniacidonis | reverse complement strand
GTTTTGTTTAGAATCGCCATTTTATTTTGATAGTTGTCTTGGTCGACTTATTATCTCAAAAATAAAGCTTTTCTCCTCAGATTTATCCTCTTAATTTGTTACCCAAGTTTGATGGGTTCCAAATTTCATTAGCATTAGCAGGGAAATAAATAAGAGTACTGCAAGCTAACGCAAGTGTAGACAAACGGAAAGGTAACATCTCAATTATACCAGTGAAAATTTTGCGAATGATAAGGATTAGTATTTAGATTTCCAAGATTAATGTGTTTAAAATTTGAAATATGTGACTGAGTACGCAAAAGGATAAGGCTAGTGTGTGATCTGGGTAAAATGTGATTGTTGTAAAATTATGTAAGTGGAAAGAATTATATCCACGAATGTTAATAAAGTGTAAGGGAGAGTGTTAAGTTTACGTTCCATTTATATTAGTCAAGACTAATTTATAACAGATAAATGGATTTGAATCACAAAATATACGGATAAGTCTCAATGACACAATGACAATTGTATAATTAACTATTGTGAGTAAAGTTTGATCTACATGGATGAATGCCCCTAATTTTTAAAGGTATAATGAAGTTCTCTAAGAACTATCCCCTGCTTTACTTGGGCAGGATTAGGTTATAACACTATGAGTTTAGGAACGCATAAAAAGGATTACACCAAAGGCGAACGCATTAAAATTCATCAGCCAGATGCACATAAGGCTGATAAGTTTAGTCCAAGTAACCAAATTTATGTTCGTGCAGTCGAAGGACTGTGGACTAATGTTCGCCGTCGTATGGGCTGGGTTGCCATGTTGGTCTTCATGTTATTGCCATGGATTCCATGGGGTGATCGCCAAGCCGTATACTTTGACTTAGCTCAACAGAAATTTCATATTTTTGCACTGACCATTTGGCCACAAGATTTAACATTGCTCGCAGCCTTGTTAATGATTGCTGCATTTGGTTTATTCTTTGTCACCACTTATCTCGGAAGGGTATGGTGTGGTTACACTTGTCCGCAAACGGTCTGGACCTTTATCTTCATTTGGTTTGAGGAAAAGCTAGAAGGTTCTCGCAACAAGCGTATTAAACTCGACAAAATGCCATGGAGCTTTAATAAGCTTTGGCGTAAAGCAGCGAAACACACAGCTTGGTTATCATTTTCTTTGCTGACGTCGATGACGTTTATGTCATATTTCGTGCCGACAACAGATATCTATTATGAAGTCTTTACCTTACAAGCTTCTGGGCTGATCTATTTCTGGGTCTTGTTCTTTATGTTTGCTACCTATGGTAACGCAGGTTGGATGCGTGAAATCATGTGTATTCACATGTGCCCTTATGCGCGGTTCCAATCAGCGATGTTTGATAAGAACACCTATATAGTAGGCTATGATGCAACACGCGGGGAGTCACGTGGTCCACGTTCACGCAAAGCTGATCCAAAAGAATTAGGATTAGGCGATTGTATCGACTGTGACTTATGTGTTCAGGTTTGTCCTACTGGTATTGATATCCGTAATGGTCTGCAATACGAATGTATCAACTGTGGTGCTTGTATAGATGCTTGTGATACTACAATGGAGAGAATGGGGTATGAAAAGGGTCTAATCAGCTACACCACGGAAAACAAGCTTGAAGGTAAAATTGAGCGTGTAGCCCGTCCGAAACTAATCGGATACGGTTTAGTTATGGTAGCCATGGTAGGTGTGTTCTTATTAGCGTTTGATCATATTAAGCCAATTCGAATTGATATTTTACGTGATAGAAATCAGCTATACCGTGAAAACGTAGATGGTTTGATTGAGAATACCTTTACCTTAAAGATATTAAATAAGACAGAAGAGCAACACACTTATACATTAAGTGTTGCTGAGCTTGACGATTATCAATGGATTGGTCCAAAGACCGTAACTGTTGAATCAGGTCAGGTGTTCACGCTTCCTATTAGTATTGCTATTGACCCAGCAGACCTTCACAGAACGGTTACCGATTTTAATATTGAAGTGACAACTAAAGTAGATGGTGAAAAGGTCACTGTAGAACAGGAAACTCGTTTTTTTGCGCCATAATTGGTGATTTAAAACAGTAGTTATCTGTAATAGATGTACAAAAAAGGGCTGTTTAGCCCTTTTTTTGTACGTAACGTTCAATAAAAAAACATCCAATCACTTTTTTGTGTTTTTCTTTCAAAAAGGGGTTGCACGGTTTCAGAATCTCCCTATAATGCGCATCCACTGACACGGCACAACAGCTTCTTAA
>NZ_JAFEUN010000235.1 GCF_016900895.1 Parashewanella hymeniacidonis | reverse complement strand
CTATTTCAGATTTCTCCGCATGCTTTCGTGAATTACGTCTGACTGATAATAATTTTTTAAAGTTATCAGATTCTCAAAAAAAAAGGTGTGTGCATCTAGCGCTGCATGATGGTCATCATGATATGGTGGCTGCGTTTATGAAAGTACTGGCGGAGTTACTGAAGGCAGGGAAGTTATCAGAAGATAAGTTCATAGCGCTGGCAGCAGCGAAAGATGGTGACGAAATACCTGGACTATTTCTGGCGCTGCAAGAGGGTCAGCATGATACGGTGGCTGCGTTTATGAAGGTGCTGGTGGAGTTACTGAAGGAAGGGAAGTTATCAGAAGATAAGTTCATAGCGCTGGCAGCGGGGAAAGATGGTGACGAAACACCTGGACTATGTCTGGCGCTGCAAAATGGTCATCATGAGACGGTGGCAGCGTTTATGAAGGTGCTGGTGGAGTTACTGAAGGAAGGGAAGTTATCAGCAGATAAGTTCATAGCGCTGGCAGCAGCGAAAGATGGTGACGGAACGCCTGGACTATATTTGGCGCTGCAAGAGGGTCAGCATGAGACGGTGACTGCGTTTATGAAGGTGCTGGTAGAGTTACTGAAGGAAGGGAAGTTATCAGCAGATAAGTTCATAGCGCTGGCAGCAGCGAAAAGACGTAACGGAACACCTGGACTATGTCTAGCGCAGCAAAATGGTCAGCATGAGACGGTGGCTGCGTTTATGAAGGTGCTGGCGGAGTTACTGAATGAAGGGACGTTATCAGCAGATAAGTTCATAGAGCTGGCAGCAGCGAAAGATGGTGATGAAACACCTGGACTATGTCTGGCGCAGAAAAACGGTCAGCATGATACGGTGGCTGCGTTTATGAAGGTGCTGGCGGAGTTACTGAAGGAAGGGAAGTTATCAGAAGATAAGTTCATAGCGCTGGCAGCGGGGAAATATGGTGACGGAACGCCTGGACTATATTTGGCGCTGCAAGAGGGGCAGCATGAGACGGTGGCTGCGTTTATGGAAGCACTGGCGGAGTTACTGAAGGAAGGGACGTTATCAGCAGATAAGTTCATAGAGCTGGTAGCAGCGAAAGATGGTGACGAAATACCTGGACTATGGATGGCGCTGCAAGAGGGTCAGCATGATACGGTGGCTGCGTTTATGAAGGTGCTGGCGGAGTTACTGAAGGAAGGGAACTTATCAGAAGATAAGTTCATAGCGCTGGCAGCAGCGAAAGATGGTGACGAAACACCTGGACTATGTCTAGCGCAGCAAAAAGGTCAGCATGATACGGTGGCTGCGTTTATGAAGGTGCTGGTGGAGTTACTGAAGGCAGGGAAGTTATCAGAAGATAAGTTCATAGAGCTGGCAGCAGCGAAAGATGGTGACGAAACACCTGGGCTATGGATGGCGCTGCAAAATGGTCATCATGATACGGTGACTGCGTTTATGAAGGTGCTGGTGAAGTTACTGAAGGAAGGGACGTTATCAGAAGATAAGTTCATAGCGCTGGCAGCAGCGAAAGATGGTGACGAAACACCTGGACTATTTCTGGCGCTGCAAGAGGGTCAGCATGAGACGGTGACTGCGTTTATGAAGGTGCTGGTGGAGTTACTGAAGGCAGGGAAGTTATCAGAAGATAAGTTCATAGAGCTGGCAGCGGGAAAAAGACGTGACGAAACACCTGGACTATGTCTAGCGCTGCAAGAGGGTCATCATGAGACGGTGACTGCGTTTATGAAGGTGCTGGTGGAGTTACTGAAGGAAGGGACGTTATCAGAAGATAAGTTCATAGAGCTGGCAGCAGCGAAAGGTGGCAACGAAACACCAGGGTTATTTCTGGCGTTGCAAAACGGTCGTAATGAAGTGGTAACGGCATTTATGACGGTGTTGGCCGAGTTGTTGAGAGAAAAATCTTTGTCGGAAGAGGCATTCAAGGAGCTGGCAGCGGCGAAAAGTGGTAACGAAACATTTGGGTTATTTATGGCGCAGCAATGCCATTATCATAAGACGGTAAAAGCATTCATGAGCGTGTTGGACTCGTTAGGTAGACGTGGGAGTTTGTCCATGGATGCATTAACAGAACTCAAAAAGAGAGCTAAACCTTTGGGTAACCCCCTTTTTTAGGATTAAGCAGTTCGGGTTATTATGTGTAAAGAATTTTATGGAATGTCAAAAAAGATGGCATCGTTACGAAGGTAAGAGATGGTCAAGTCACAGTAAAATTCGATGGGCATCTGACTAAAATCAATAAGGTCTTTTTCAGATTTTAATTAG
>NZ_JAFEUN010000234.1 GCF_016900895.1 Parashewanella hymeniacidonis | reverse complement strand
TTGACCATAGATCTTGGTTGAAAATTGACATGATGCGTTGCCTTATCTAGTGTAATTTACTGATCAGATCAACGAAACGATAATAAGTTCAATTTCCATAATATTTGTGTAGAAGAGTCAGGGTTAAATCCATTATTTATATTTATTGATGAATGGTTCTATTCTTTAAGTCACACTTAATGACATGTTAGAGAGATTAGATCTTAGCCTGTTATAAATACTCAATTTATTCAGTAAGAATAAGGTCTGTAGATAGGTCTGCACAAATATTGAAAAAAAGCTTGCAGTAATACCTGTTTTACCGCAACCCGCAGGGCCAGTTAGGATAACCATGTCGATATCAGAATCTAACAAGGCCTGCATTGCCATGCCTTGATAGACGTTTTTAGGTCGAATCCCCCAAGCGTCTAGGTTCATTAAACGCTCTCGATTCAAATCTTGAAATTTTACGTGATCGCTGGTTTTCTCAACCACACGTCCACAAAAATCAGAGTCTTCATCAATTAAGTATTGATTAACATAGAGCAGGTCAGTATCAATTTCCGCCATTGGAACTTGATGGAACGTTTTTCGGCCCTCTCTCTGAGAGTCGATATCGCCAACATGTTTCCAGAAGTTACCTGAAAATTGATGGAACCCTTTTGTTAAAAAACGAACATCATCGATGATCTGATCGCGTCGATAATCTTCAACTTGCTGAATGCCTGCTCCTTTGGCTTTGAGACGCATATTGATGTCTTTAGTCACCAAAACAACCATGCGTGGCGCATGAAGCTTTTGTAAGTGTAACGTCGTGTTTAAGATGAGGTTATCGTTGTTATCACCAGGCAAAGTGCCAATCGTAAATTCAATCTGGTGATCAGGGAAAATAGAGAGGTGTCCAGTTGCGTCCTCATGACCCGGCCTTGCGGGTAATTCTACGCCTTTTACAAGCTGTTCAGGGGTAATGTCCCCGCCTAAAGTATCTTCTAATGTTCGTATAGCCACTCTGGCGTCGCGGCTTACATCACGTTTTCTGTCCTTAATGCTATCGAGCTCTTCCAGTACCGTCATCGGTACTACAACATCATGTTCCTTAAAAGAATATATCGCTAGTGGTTCATGCAATAAAACATTGGTATCTAATACAAACAGCTTAGTGTCGTCTCGGTCCATGGCGCCTCCAAAAATGCTGAGTGAATAACACATTCAATGAATAACGGTTACAGTCACCCTCCCTTTGGTTCTGCCAGCAGATACTTCTTAGTAAAGCTTATGCTGGGGAAAAAAGATACGATTTTTTTATTAAATTTTAATATCCCCTACTCACTGTGTATCTTGTGATAGCTCCCTAAAATTTTTATTCGATGCTGTGATTGAATGACCCTCAGTGCTGAAGCCACATTTGGACTTTGTGCGTGTCCTTCTAAATCGATATAGAAAAAATACTGCCCAAAAGCTTGCCGAGTGGGACGAGAAATGATGGATAATAAATTAATGCCTCTACTGGCAAATCCGTTCAAAATTTCATTGAGTGCACCAGGGCAGTCATTATCATTAAAAACAATAATAGAGGTCTTAACGCTGGTCGTTAAATCAATGGGCAAGTTGATGGACAAAGCAGGTTTACCTAATACTAGAAACCGAGTTTGATTCTCTTCATAATCAGCAACGTCATGTTCTACCCTGGCAAATTCATCTTGGTTCACAGCAGCGCTGGGGATGATCGCCGCAGCGGGTGTTTCGCAGCGTTTAAGTTGTTCAAGAGATAAAATATTGCTTTCAGTTTGCACAAAGTCAACACCTTGAAATGATTCTAAAAATTCACTGCATTGATTTTTGGCTACGAACTGAACAAACAGTGTTTCGACATCTTGTTTATTCGCCTGGTTACTGACATAAGAAAACCGGATCGGTAGCATCACTTCCGCCAGCACTTGAACATCGGTTTTCGATAGCTCATCTAATACGGTAGACACATATCCCTCTGAAAAATTTTCAATCGGGATCACACCAATATCTGACTCATCGCCAACGGCTGCAATCACTTTCTTAATTGAAGCAAAAAAATGAATTTTACAAGCATCGTCAAGTTGTTGAATAAAGCGAATACAGGCTTGTTCAGAATACGTACCTGATGGACCAAGAGTAGCAATCTTGTGCATACATTCCTTTTAGATCAATAGTTCGGACAGTTTTATGAACTGAGCTGAATTATTCGAAATCATGAGCAGGGTTTGCGAGAATATAGTTTGTAAAAAAGACCCTGAAACCACCGCTCATGATTACTCTAGTAAATTCGGTTTTAAGCCAAATGTCCAGCCTTAAAAAACCA
>NZ_JAFEUN010000233.1 GCF_016900895.1 Parashewanella hymeniacidonis | reverse complement strand
TTTTCCAATTAACAAATGAGTCTAAACAAATATGATCATTAGGCTCGTTTATTATTCTGTTCAAAGATCTGGTTAAATAATTTTGTATTTCTAAAAAACACCTATTTACCATAACGTGTCTTGTGCGCATAACGAAAAGCCACTCAGAACCGATTCAGCGCGAACGGCCTGAAAAACTCAGTTAAATTAGCTGAAAATGACTGATTTTAGAAAGTTAACAATTAGCGGTTTTGACCACTTTCACAGTTGAGCTGATTTAACCTCATTTCTTATTTTTTTGTTAAGTTTAAATGAATTAATTGACACCTGCAACGTTACAGGTTACATTTATATTTGTTGCAAATTACCGACCCTACGTGAAGCGCTTAGAGCTAAAAATTCAATAGTTTGGTACGGATTAGTTGATAGCAATAATTCTATTAAGGAAAAAACTATATGAATAATTTTAAATTTAGCTGCGAAAGCATTTGGGGGATAAGTTGGCGATCAAAAGTTTTACACACAAAGGACTTAAAAATTTCTTTTATCACGGGAAATCAGCAGGTCTAAATCCTAATCATACGAATAAATTAGGATTCATACTCGATGCAATTGAAGCATCACATAACCCTGATGATCTGAAAGCGCTTTACCAAAACAAATTTGATGCGAAGAAAGGTTCAGGTAAAGGGGTTTACAGCATTGAAGTTAACGGAAACTGGAGAATAACCTTCCAAATAGAAAGCGAAGGTGCAATATTGCTGGATTACGTTGATTATCACGGAAAGCAAATAAAAGCTAAATAGTTAGCTTTTATTCCTAAATTAAGCCGTTTTTATTACGAATAATATCGGCAATTTTTTTACCATAACGGTAAGAAAATCTGGAGAGATTCTGGAGAGGATAATGAGACAAACTAGAAAACCTTCACATCCCGGTGAATTTTTTAAATTTACTGTATTAGATGAGAGAGGGATATCTATAACGTCAGCAGCGGAGTATCTAGGTGTAACTAGAAAGGCACTTAGCGAATTTGTAAATGGAAAAACCAAATGTTCTCATGCAATGGCTAGACGTTTAGCTGAATCAACAGGTACAGGTGTAGCAGTTTGGATAAACATGCAAGCCAAACTTGATACTTGGGAAGCTGAGAATATGGAAAGACCTAATAACATAGAGATGTTTCCTATTGCTCACTATGCATAGAAATACATTTTTTATTAGATCCTCTCTAGGTAATCAGAGAGGAGGCCAATAAAAATGTTTCTATTTAAATAGCTCAATTCGAAACACAATATGCTGCTTTTTATCTTGTAGAGAGCGAATGAAATTCTTTTCAGACTCTACGGAATCGGCTGGGTAACCAAGAGAATCGTTTTCATCTAAATACTTAACCAGCTCTTGTATCAGTTCCTGGTATTTTTCCGGAACGCGCATTACTTTGGTTTTTTCATACTTGGCTTTTCGACCGGCTCCTGGTCGAAAACCACCATGCTGTTTTTTCTCCAAATCACTCATAAGTCACCTCTTGATAAAAGTTACAAATTCAAATTTAGCTTGATTATGTAACTTTATCAAGTTTCATTTTACTCATCTTGATTTTGTAACGATATCGAAAATTTACCAGGCGGCTTTGAGCTTACTGGTGGGTTCCAAGGGAGGTGAAACCTCCTTTGGCAAGGCCTCGATGGGGATAGATTTTGCGGAGCAAAATGTAGCGACATTGGGTAGCCTTGTTTTTAGGTCTTTTCTCTTTTCAGAATTTGGAGTAATGTCGGATTGTTATGGTGCTTTTTTGAACGATAAAGCAAGAGGGAGACCATTATGCCGAACAGAGAAAATATCCTCAGAGTGCGCTTTTCAGATCTGGAGTTAAGCGAGCTCAAATCCTTGTCAGAGCAAGCGGGTATGTCCATGTCTGAACTGATAAGAGACCATCTTGATACACTCCAAATTTGTAATCGTCAGGACGAAAAACAACGGGTCGTGATGCTCAATCGCATAAACGCCAATCTTAATATGATTGCGCGTTGGGTGAACACCTATCGAGGCGCAGCAGACAGTATTGAGGTCGTGACTCATTTGCTAGCCATCGAGCGTGCCATGAAGGAGTTAGCCAAATGATTGTGGGGTTTTCAAGGCATGGCACAGGCCGAGGCGCTGGTCCAGTAGACTACATGACCGATCCCAAACGTGAAGGTCGAGAAGGCCATCCTCCTGACTCTTCTACACAAATTTGAGATAAATTGAACTTATTGTAAATCCGTTGATCTGATCAAGAAACTCCTTATACAAAACAGCAAATCATGTCAATTTATCATCATAACCAATGGTCAA
>NZ_JAFEUN010000232.1 GCF_016900895.1 Parashewanella hymeniacidonis | reverse complement strand
TCTCTTGGCTTGATGAGGAAATTATTTGTGCTGGCATAGCGTTATTACAAGGAAAGCAAATACTGTCTGAATATTATCTCATTTAATTCTCACATTCATGACATTAATTAAACTGAACACCCTCCGCATAAATACCCCATTTGTAGTAAATCTAAACCGTTAAAGTTTGAATACAGAGTTTTATCGTGTCGTAACTCATTAAATGACATACTTTTGTAGCAGCCTTCTTGCTGATCTAATATTTTGAATGTGATGTCATTACCTTCACAAAATAAGATGCAGTGCAATGTGTAACGAGATTGGTTTGGAGTGTAATATTGATAAAAGGTTAAATTGCGAACATCGATTTGAGAGAGCGACTTTAGCCATTCCACATCATGTAAAATTTCTGATATCGGTACTTTAAAAATGTAGTGCGAATATCGCATCACCATAAATGCGTATTTGATGCCCTCAACTTCTAACATTTTGACGACACGATAAGCAATGCGGGTATCGTCGTTAAACTCGTTATACAAGCTTTTAACCGTAGACACTAACCCTCTATTTTTGACCGTGTGCATTAGGCTTTTCTCCTACCAATAATTCCAACACTCTCAGGACCATCTAATAACAAGCTATCTGGGAACTGTCCTTTACGGTTGATGTAATCAACCTCAAGCACTTCAAAACCCGCTTCTTCAAATAACGCCGTAAGTGATTCAGTATCGAGCCAATGTACGAAGTCTGGCAAATTATCTGACCAACTTTTTTCCCAATGTTTAGGGTTCGTTATCTCACCGGGAAAGGCTTTCCCTTCGGCTTTACGCTTTTCATACTCAGGAATAAACGAAAGCCAATTGGTAAGAAAGGTTGTTTCACACACCACATACAGTTCACCGTTGGGTTCAAGCCAATCATAAATTTGTTGTAACGAGGCTTTGATTTGTTCACCAGAAAAGAAATGCAGTACACGGCTGATTAAGATTTTTCTGAATGACTTGGCCGTAAAGCTCATCTCATGAGGAAACTCAGCAGCTAATGTTTCAAGCTCTGAGTAACCTAACTTACTGGCGGCATCTTCGAGGTGCTCAAGGTGGCGAATGTCCATATCGTTTGCAATGACCTTTGCACCGTTTTCTAATGCCTTCATGGTGGCATAGCCAAACGCCGCTCCAATTTCTAAAAACTGACCATCAGCATATTCAGTAAATTTGATAGAGAATGGATCAAGGTGAGGTGCTGCATAACCTTGTTTATTGAGGGTTGGAACGAACAGTGGCATTTCTTCAGTCATCACTATACTCCAAAATCTATGAATCTAAATAATAGTAAGAATCACTAATTAGCTGAAAAATTAAACAGCATTCATATTGAAGGCAAACCAATTATCAAATTCATTCAATTTATATTCATAAAAAATCTCAAATTCAGGTTTTTACCTGAGTTTGTCATTGGATTTAGTCAGTTACACATGAAAATGTAAGAGCTACTGATAGAAGCTATGTTGTTTAATAACTAGTGCAGGATTCGCAAACGGATGGCGTTTGCCGTAGTTGTTGCCAGCCAATGCCGTAACATCTGCCAGCATTTGACGGGTGTGGGGTTTCGAGTGTGTTAACTCATTAAAAACCTTATCTTTGCACTGTACAAAATTTCAGCGTAGGAGTAGATTGATTCTAACGGAGAAGTATTCAATTAGGTGGTGTAATTTTATGGCCAGAGTTGAAATTCGTTTGAGTGATGACGAGAAGTCAAACTGGAAACAGTATTGCCATGATCTTGGTGTCAGTGAGTCAGGCATGATGCGGCAGCTCATTAAAAGTGCAGCGCCTGATGTCGCCAACATTGATGAGTTCAAACCCGCCAGAACCAATAAAATAACCATTCGTTTATCTGACAATGAAATCGAAAAATTAGAAGCTCAAGCTAAAGGTGAAGGCTATCTCACTCCTACTAGCTGGGTTAAAGCTTCGATTGTTGCCAGCTTACAACGAAACCCTACACTTACAGAGTCGGAAACACACGTTTTAAGAGAGTCCAACCGCCAACTAGCTGCTTTAGGTCGTAACCTCAATCAAATCGCCAGAGTGCTGAATATAGAATTTAGAGAAAGCGATAAGATCACCAAAGAAATGATTGAACTACTTTCAGGTCAAATTAATCAGCATCGAGCTAAAGTAAACCAGCTTATCAATCAAAGTCACCATCGCTGGGAGCTGAATTATGGTAACCATTCACCAGCGTAGTATTGACTAATCGCTGGTGAGGTTAAACACATCTGGATAAGGTTTACGTTGTGTTACAGCCGTAACAATTTCAGAGATAACTTCGAGCGCAGATAAACCAC
>NZ_JAFEUN010000231.1 GCF_016900895.1 Parashewanella hymeniacidonis | reverse complement strand
GCATGAGGTAAATTTGAAGGGCTTTCGGAGAGCATTTTTAGCACCAAAAACGACCAGAAACCGTAGGTTCACTATATCATTTCTGGTCGAAAATGAATG
Organism: Parashewanella hymeniacidonis; assembly: GCF_016900895.1. Taxonomy (GTDB): domain Bacteria; phylum Pseudomonadota; class Gammaproteobacteria; order Enterobacterales; family Shewanellaceae; genus Parashewanella; species Parashewanella hymeniacidonis. The sequence goes on along the minus strand of NZ_JAFEUN010000231.1, from coordinate 2,284 downwards.
TATCAAAGAGCTATATTGTATTAGCGATCATAATGTTAGATGTTTTTCATAGCCGACTAAGTAAGAACGGCATGAAACCATGCAAACACCTGTGTTGTGAACGCTTCATCTGAGGGTACTTTGCAATGAGTGATTGATGATTATCCATAGTAAACCCTTTAGGCAACATAGCCCACAAAAACACGACTAATAGCTTTTGCTTTCATATTCTCACCTTAACTGGGGTGGTCATACCCATTAGACCACGTCAGTAGATTATGGAAGAAAGAAATGCAATTTTGTAAAAGGTACAATCCTCATGGAAAATGAGTGTAAATATTACATGAATGGCACTCTTTTTATTACCGTAAAGCTCTCCAATACCATACTTGGCAAGTTGTTTTAATTGTTGGCGTGATATCTGCATAACTTTGAGTGAGAAGTGATGGTTAATTTTGAATGATCACTTTATTTTCTCTCATTAGAAAAGTTAAGGAGATTATATATGCCAAATGCAAACACTAAAAAAACTGATTCTAAGCAGCAGGCCGAAGAGATTGCTTCAGAAGCAATAGAAAATGTGAAAAATACCGTTCAAGACACGCTCGAAGTAGGGTTTGGAACTGTAAAAAATAAATCAGATCAAGCTGAAAACATGATTAAAGAGCGACCACTTTTGAGCGTTGGATGCGCCTTTATTGCAGGCTGGGCTATTTCTAAGCTAATCAAATAAGCCTTAATGATGCACGAAGAGGAAAGTTATGCAGTTTAATAATATCAACGACGCACACAATGAGCCTCAACATCGCGAAGCGGAGCTTTTAGAGCGAGCGATCGTCCAACTGAGAGGGCTTTTAAAAGACCTAACCGTATTCCAATCTCACACTCAACAATGGTCAATGTCGATTTTTGAGTTGTTTTCTTTGGAGTTGCGTAACACGGTTGCCGCGAGTAAAAAACTCATTGCCATTAAACTCCTCTTCGTTGCATTGCTGCCGATGTTTCTTATTAGCATCGCCGTCGGTGTTGGGGTTATGGGGTACTACTTTACTTTGAACCTTTTAGTCGGTTATGGCGCTTTCATTGCAGCGTTCAGCGCTATCCTTGTGCTTTTGATACTCGGCAGCCGATATTACAAGCAATTTGTGGGTTTTGAATATACCAAAGAGCAGCTTGGGAGGTTGTGTCATGCGATCAATGAAAAAACGACAGCGGAAAATTCTAATGAAAAGGCTTGAGTGTGATAGTAAAGCTCGTCAAGTTGCACTCAGCTTGGGGTTGCTCTACTTCAAAGGAAAAAGCTTTGTACAGCAATCCCCATTTCATGCGGCAGGGTTTGCTGCCCTCGGCATGTTAGCCCTTAGCCAAGTCAAAAATCTCAGGACGCTTTTTTATGGTTATAAGCAAGCACGTCTATTGATTCATTCACTTGATAAATAATTAATAGGTTCTGGCTTAGTTATCAATGTAGTTATTCATCATTAATTTTAGTGTGACTAAGCCAGAACTGGATCTTAATATCTGAGGAACATAATGAACGTTAAACAAGAGAATATATTAAAATATAGTTTAATGAGCATTGCTATTTAATAATGTTCATTTTCATATTAGATGTTGCCAAACCGTTTTTGTTATCCGTTTTTTTTGGCGCTTTTATTTCTCTTCTATGTTGCCCTCTAGTCAATCGATTGGTGCGCTTTGGCATTCCTCGTGTCATTAATATTATTGCTGTTTTATTAGGGCTCGTTAGCCAGGGCAATCGCGTGAGTGTTTAAGTTTTGTTCACTTCGGTTAACCCTGCCTTCAAAACCTTTTCAAGATAATCTGTTTTCATCCAAGCTCGCTTTCTTTTTGTCGGGATGCTGGCTTTTGTTTTCTCTTTTCTCAACATATTTAAAGACGTTTGTCTTAATATCCCCCAGTTCTCGGCACTATTGTCCTTATATATCTGACATCTATCCTCATTCATACTAAGATCTAGTACCCAGTGCAGGCTATTTTCAACAGCCCAATGTGCCCGTACTGCCTCGGAAAACTGTTCTTCTGTAAGCTCTGCTGAGCTGATGTAATAACGATGCTCTAAGCTTGGCTCTTTTCCTTTTTCTTGTCGGTATCCCATGCTGACACCAACCGTTTTCAGTTTTGGCCAATCAGGAAACTTTTTCGCAACTTCTTTTGCGGGTAACCCATATTCCGCATGGATAATCAGGTTAAATTTATATTTCAAATTTAACCTGATTTTTAACACGAAAATAATAATACATCGTCTGGTATCCTAAATTTTATGCATGACAAGCGGCTTCAA
>NZ_JAFEUN010000230.1 GCF_016900895.1 Parashewanella hymeniacidonis | reverse complement strand
GCGTTGTGATGTTGCTGGGTAACATAATATGCCTTAGTGGAGGCTTGAGCCGTATGCAGTGAAAGTTGCACGTACGGTTCTTAGGAGAACGGCATCTGGTAACAGGTGTCGTTTATCCGACAAAAGCTGGTTAGACTTAACACGCTAAAGCTTGATATTCGAATTAGATATTTTTATTCAAATATTACACTACAATTTAAAATTTAAAGCTGTAAGCCAAGGCATTGCCAAGAGCCCCCCTTAATAGTTTCACTAAGATGCCCTGTTTATTTTTTGGTGTAATAATTCTTCTATTTCACATTTTCACATCCTATTTTATTACCATTATCCTATTGGTGAAATAAATATTGATAACAGTAGTCTTTTAATTGAGCAACCATCACCACCGTGAAAAAAAATGTCACTTACTTTGTGTTCTGTCTCTTTATTTTCAAATAAAAAGCCTCCATTATATGGATATGAAAAAGTATTAAAAGAATCAGAACCTTTTACTCTAAAGCTCAATTCTCCCCCAGAATAAGAGCAACTTCCTCTAGTAAACTGACTAATCATAGTCGTCATTGTGTAGGTTCCAAATGGGTCTGAATGCCAAGGAAAATCTTTAAGAGCTAACACATCACTAGAGAGAGGGTAAACTAAAATAGATGCGGTTAATTTTATAGTAGTCGAATGTAAGCCAAGCTCTCGCACCATTCTTTCAGTACCCATTAAGACTAGATTTCTAATGTTATCAGTGGTGCATGAGCAAATTGTTTGAAGGGCTTTACGCTCATTTATTTTTCCTTCACTATCAATTGAAACGAAAGCACGCTCCACGCTCCTAAATTCAAAGTCTGAATTTTCGTCACTTTTAGTGAATTTAATGCGCTGTATTTTAATGTTTCTGACAGTTTCAGCTTTAAGAATATCTTCAGTGCATTTATGTAAAAATTCAGCTGGAAATACATTTTTTATAAGAATTGGTTCGGCTTGTGTTAGTGTTTTGGTTTGATAAGAATGTGATAACGTAATTGATAAATTGGGAGTTTCCTCTTGTGGTTGAAAAAAATGACTTAGACATTTATTTTCAGTTTCATGACAAGTATGCATGGCCTGCATAGTACGTGTTTTTACTCCTCTATCTTGTTGAATCGAACTATTAGCTTGTTGAATCAAACTATTAGATAAGATGTGTGTATCTGATGAATTAATAGCCATGATAATTAAATTCGCTCTTTTAGTTTCAATAAATTCATACTATCTAATTCTGGATATTCTGGTCAATTCCATGTAGCAATGGGGTATTTTTGAGCTCAAAGTAAACAGCTCGAATTTGGACATTTACGTATTGAAAGTATTAGTTATAACACTTACTTTTTATCAATGAAAAGTAATTTTTTAACATCAATTAATGAAACTTTAATGCCAAGGTTATTGAGTGTTTACAATAAAAATGCATCATGGTGAATACCATTCTTCAATAGATTTATCGTATTTTATGTCACGGCCTTTAGCTCTAAATATTCCGATAATCATTGATGGTGGAAACATTTGTATCAGAAATGAAACTGCATTTTCAGCAGTAACAAACATCATATTCGAACATGGGGTTCTAAGCCCTAACCCCAGAAATTTGCTTGTTATTGAAAACGTTCGTTTTTGAGAATGGCCTTGGTACGTGATAAATCAATGTATTAACTATGTTCTCTCACTATCGAAAACCTTTCTCGATTTAAATTCTCAATAGAAACAGTTCAATACGAGTTTTGAGAATTGTATTAGTTAGCTTTCCGTATGATTGAGAAAAAAAATCTTGGTTTGGGCGTACACCCCCAACATGTATCTCAAGGTAAAAAAATTAATATCTATTTTAATGAAAAGCTCTATGCAATAAGTCTAACTAATGAAAAAAATATAGCTGTTACTCATTGCAGATTTAAAGGCGGCGTTACTTTTGCAAGTGAACTAAAAGTGCTTCTTCAAAAATACTTTGATAATTCTGACATTGCGCACAGCTGTTAGTTATTCGATTGAAGCTGAATAAGAAGTCACTTTTCGTCTGCATTTTACTTAAATTTAACTGAAACGAACATTTTCAAAACCCAAAAGTGAATGGTTAATCAGTAATTTTGAGTTTTCAATAGGTATGAGCAATGTCGGATAATTTGAGGTAGCCTATAGCCGTCAATGTGTAAGAATAAGCTGCCATATTAGCTGTCACTCAAGTAAATATTGGGAAGAAAAAATGACCAGCATACCCATTACCAAAATAAGATTTTAAACACACATTCCGCACCTAATTTTCCTAATAACGTATTTATCGCCAAATCATTTAAAGTAGCCATCAGATCACAACAACTATGGCAAATAGATCACAAAGGGATAGCTAAAAGATCACAGACAGCAACCCTCGTTAACGACAA
>NZ_JAFEUN010000023.1 GCF_016900895.1 Parashewanella hymeniacidonis | reverse complement strand
AAAGCTACGGTCTTTGAGATCGAGTGGTGATCTTGAAAAATATTGGGAGTATCACAAACAGCAATCGAAACAGAGATTATATGAGTGTGATTAAACACGTCGGTGTAAAAGACCCACACCCAATCTAATTTTTATAGAATCATTCAATGTGAGCAGAAAATGGCGGATAAGTGCAAGCAAACCGATTTATAAGTGCAAGCAACTCCAATTAGCTGAGTATTCATTACGTGGGATTGATACTCCCATTGGCGTTTCTTATTACGAATTAACTCGAGCTCTGCCTGAAACTCTGAAATCCAGTCTCCCAAGTATTGAAGAGATCGAAATTGAGTTAAGCTCTGATTTAACTGGCTGATAAAAAACAATAATTTAACTTATCTAAGAAGCTTAACGTAGGTTTTCGTACCGTTGGGCTTTAGACCCCTAATTGTACTTTTAAAGACTCCCGTTGAAATTCCTCTCCTAATGAAGGTAAGCAAACGTATTGATAGGTCAGTTTATTAAATTGAAACTTCAATGCATAGGCATGTAGGTAGCAACGATCACTTTGCTGTTTTCCATATAAATCATCACCTAAAATGGGCACACCCAAACTCGATAGTGCGACTCTGAGTTGGTGAGTCCGTCCTGTATCAGGTTTTAATAAATACAGTCTTAGCCGTTCAGCAATTGTGTGACTGTAAAACTGAGTGATGGCAGGGTTTGCTTTGGTATGAAGTAATTTGTGCATGCTACGGCGAGACTTTGTCATATCACCAATCACCCATCCTTGTTTCTTTTTCGGTTTCCCTTTGGCAATGGCTAGATAGTATTTCTCAGTGAGTCGCTGTTTGAATTGCTCAGCCAGTTGATTGGCCGCTGCTGAGGATTTTGCGAGCAGCAATAGCCCTGATGTTGGTGTATCTAAACGATGAACAGGGAACAGAGACAGATCATAATCTGCCTCAACTTGAGCAACCACACCAGCAGAGCCATTTTGGCTATGAAAATGTACATTTGGAGACTTATTAATGACGATGAAGTGTGGTTCATCAGCCAGAATCTGATAATTAGAGTTTTGCATTAGTTTGAATAATTGTTAGAAATCTATGGTTACACTTAGCCCGGGGTTGTTATCACTGAGCTTAACCGTTGCATTATGACGGGTTAAAATGGCTTTTACCATAGACAGACCGAGCCCTGTACCTTTGTGATGTCGACTAGGGTCAAGTCTCACTAAACGGTCAAATACTTTTTCTTTATGCTCGTCTGGAATACCGGGTCCGTTATCAACAATTTCAATACGATTGGCATTTTGACGAATTTCAATCGTGGCATTTGTTCCAGAGTATTTAATCGCATTATCCACAAGATTAAATAAGGCTTGAAACAGCAAGTGCTTATCTGCTTGTACTGAAAATTCACGCCCGAGATTTAGTAACAGAGTCTGTTCGTTCACTTCTGCTAATGCTTCAGCCATATCTCTTAAATCATGACATAAGTGGTGGAGCTCAATAGGTTGCTTCTCTAATGCTAATTGCCCTTCTTCAATTCGAGTCAGAGATAACATGGCATCAAACGTACCTAGACAATGGTCAAGTTCTTCAAGGAGTTCAGCGCAATGATCAGGCAAATCATCCGTAGGACTATTGATGAGCTGCTCAATACCAATGCGTAAATGAGACAAAGGTGTTCTTAAGTCGTGGGCAATATTGTCGGTAATTCCTCGAATGGCTGTGAGATTATTTTCAAGCGTGTCGAGGACATTATTAAACTTTTGCGCAAGGATATCGAACTCATCATTACGCCAGCTTACAGGTAAACGCGTATTGTAATGACCTTGTTCAATTTGTTTACTGAGACGGTTGTAATGGATTAATCGCCTCAAAATGGCTTTAGAGAATAAGAACCCCAGCGCTAATGCAAATACCACTGTAAGCATTACTGCTGTGGCTGAAGCACTTACAAACTTATCGATTAAGGACGCAAAGTGATCAGTTCGAGATGCAATAAGTACTGGGCCATAACGAGTTTTGACTAAGCCACCCGTTAAGATGTGAAGCTTGTCAGGCCCTGCTGTGAGAATTGGGAAATCTTTGGTTCTTGGCAAGTAAGGCATTTCATCGGGCATGAAACTGAGTGCACCGATGACATTATCACCATTTTTCCATGCGACTAAAGCTGCTTTTGAGTCTGTGGCCTCAATTTGGCGTGCAAAATTTTGGCGACTGACTGATTTTGCCAGTTGCTGATAACGTTGAACTTCTGCTTTTAAGCTTTCAGTAACCTGATATCGTTGTTCTATAACCAACTGCTGATAAAGCGCAAACAGTAATGCGCCAATAATCAGAGTAACGAGTACAGAAAAAACAATGGTGATTCGCCAGGCACTACTTTGATAAGGGTTAATTCCTCTGCCGTAAGCGATAACCTGCACCTCTTACCGTTTCAATTAATTCACCGTGGCCGAGCTCTTCAAATTTACGTCTCAATTTAGCGATATGAACATCGATAACATTGGTGCGAGGATCAAAATGATAATCCCAAACCGCTTCGAAGAGTAAGGTACGACTGATGACCTGATTAACATGTTCCATGAGATATTTAAGCAATTGAAACTCTTTTGGCTGTAACATGATTTCATGTCCATCCAGTGTGACATTACGTGTAAGAAGCTCCATTTCTAATGGACCTGCACGCAAATGAGTTTGCATTGGTTGAGTATGACCGCGTTGCATTAACTTTTCGCAACGAACCAGTAATTCAGAAAACGCAAAAGGTTTGGTCATGTAATCATCACCACCCGCACGTAAGCCTTTGACTCTTTCATCTACATGGCTCAGAGCAGAAAGAAGCATAACTGGTGTTTGATTACCTGTTGCTCGTACTGCCGCTAATAATTTTAAGCCCCCTAAACTAGGAAGCATTCTATCGAGTACGATGAGATCATATTGATTGCTGGTGGCTAATAAAAGCCCTTGATGACCATCACTTGCCGTCTCAATATTGTGACCTTGTTCTGTAAAACCTTTGACAATATAGTCCAAAGTAGTTGCATCATCTTCAACCAGTAAGACTTTCATAACACTCCTTAGTACCATTTCAATAATGGTAACGGACGCAGTTTCTCTACATCAAAAGCTAGCCGATATCGTCCATTATTATCGATCAGCTTTAATTCAAGATAGCTAATGCCTAGATCATGATCCAGTTCTGCGTTTAATAAATGCACAGAATTTTTATGTATAGCTAATTCTACAAGCTCAGAAAATAATAGTTTATTTTTAGAAATAAAGTTGATTGCAGCTAATTCTGAATGTTTATCAGAATCATAAGTGGTTGCTTTACGCTTTATTAATACGCCATCAACGGCACAATATTCGAGTTGAGTGACCGTATGTTTTTTGGGATCTAATACTGTAAATAAGTAACGCATAGGCGAATTATTAGTATCAATCGCAAAATGGGTAATGACCCCTGATGTACTATTCTCAATATTCCTCATCGTATCAATTGGATTCTGAAATGGTGTTTGAGTTAGTACAGATAACAAATTAGGAGCCGCAGTGGCAATACTACTGTAAAGCAGCAAACAGATAAGCCAACGCATTTTCTTCTCCCCGATTTTCGTGCTCTATTTTTTGTTATTGAGCATGAACCAATCAATCTCTTAATGAATTTTTGTTCGCTGAAAAAAGCGTTGAAAAGTGACCTTCAAAAAGTGACTGACAAACATAGACGAAGTTAGTCTAACTGTAGACACTTTAATTCCATATTTCGGGGAGATTAACAATTGATCATCTTGACTGTTTTTGTCATAACGCATAAATAATTTAGATGATCTTGACTTATTAATTTGTTGATATTTATATTGTTTTTATTGTGTTTGGGTCAAACGCCCAAATCAAGGGTGTATCTAAAGATATTTCAACCTCTTGCTCAATATCAAGCTCGATCACAGAATCTGTGCCGATCACTTGTGCTAACAATCGACGTCCATCCCTAATTTGGAAAAAAGAGATGGGCCGAAGTTGCAACGAAACACTGTGTGAAGAAGTGTGTTGTCCGAATCTACTCGGTAATATGCACGTCGTCAATTGTTGCGATTGTGTAATACATTGAGCTGGTATGGTCAGTTGTTGTTCACCGAAATGTATGCTGTAGAGTCCTTCGCTTGATGGCTTGATTTTGCTTATTGGCACTAAATTCTTTAAGCCAATTTGTTTAGCTACTAATGTTGAAGTGGGTGACGTTAATAGTTGTTGGGGGGTACCCTGCTGAATGATATAGCCTTGATCAATAATTAATATTTTATCGGCCAACAACATGGCTTCATGATAGTTGTGTGTGACTAGAATCACAGGGCATTCAATGGCTGATTTAAGTTTTAACAGCTGCAAATGCAGTTGTTCTTTCGTTTGATTATCGACTGCAGAAAAAGGCTCATCAAGTAATAGGAGTTGAGGTTCTCTGGCTAATGCCCGAGCCAAAGCTACGCGCTGTTTTTGTCCGCCAGACAGTTGTATCGGACGTTTATCTTTATGTTGCCATAAACCGACGTTTTCTAACCATAACTTAGCTTGAGTGAAACGATCTGGTTTAGGCAAATGCTTAAGTGCAGTAACAATGTTATTGATGACCGACTGATGTTCGAATAAACCATAATGTTGCGGAACATAGCCGATGAATCGTTGCTGAGGCGAGAGTTGTATTTTAGAATCCAACCAAACATTGCCATTACAACGAATTTCTCCTCTAGCTTTGGTGGCAATGCCTGCTAGGGCTTTTAAGAGAGTACTTTTGCCTGCACCTGAAGGACCTAAAATCGCAATGACATCGCTGGAGCTTGCTGTAAATTCAGCAACAACAGGAAAAGGCTCTGATATGCGAACCTTGCATGATAAGTGAGGCTGATCAACTGCGGTCATGTCTTATTCCCACTCTTTTGGATAAGTGTGTCGTTATTGCCAGCGTAAGCACTGCAAATATCAACAACAGGGCAGACATTAAACCTGCGGCGTGGAAATCAAAGGATTGCACGCTGTCATATATTGCGATGGATAAGGTTTTGGTTTCTCCAGCAATATTGCCACCAATCATAAGTACGACACCAAATTCACCTAACACGTGCGAAAAGCACAATACTATTGCAGTAATCACACCAGGCCAAACAAGTGGCAGTTCAATATGGATTAATGATTGCCAGCGGTTTAAACCACAACAGGCTGCAGCTTCTCGAACGTCTTCAGGAATAGACTCAAACGCCCTTTGAATTGGCTGCAGTGCAAAAGGAATATTGATGATGAGAGATGCGACAACCAAACCGGAGAAGTGAAACACAAGTTCATTGCCTAATACAGATGAAAGTAGTTGCCCTAACCAGCTTTGTTGGCCAAACCCAACCAGCAAATAATAACCGATGACGGTAGGTGGAAGAATCAATGGTGTCATTGAAATCGCTTCAACGAAGGCCTTACCTTTAAATTGTTTAAACGCCAAGGCTCTGGCACCGATAATAGCCAAAGGGATCAATAACAACGTCGTAATGCTACTGAGTTTTAAGGATAAAAGTAGAGCTTGCCAATCCATCGATAGGAAATGCCTTTTATAAACGACTAATGTGATTTCAGTGTAGGTATATCGAACCCGTACTTTCTAAGTGTATCTTGTGCTGTTTGAGATTGCAGAAATAAAAAGAACTTTTTGGCAACGCTGTCCGCTTTATTCGTCAACACCATTGCTTGGTGGAGTGGCTGATGCAACTCAGGAGCAAGTGCAACATAGTCTACTTTACTGCTGTAATTGGGCGCTTTAGCCAACGAAAGTGCAATAATGGCACCTTGAGTTGCATTTGAAAGAGCAAACTGTGCAGCTTGCCCAACATTTTCACCCATAATGAGTTCCTTATGCAGCCTTTTCCATAAACCTTGATGTTCGAGCGCTTGTTTCGCAGCCAGACCATAGGGCGCATGTTCTGGATTTGCAATTGCAAAACGAGACAACTTACCTTGAGTCAGTAACCGAGAAACACCTTGAAGCTCTGGATCGAGTGTGAGTGGCGAATCTTTGGCTTTGACTAACGCTAAGCGGCCAATAGCATAAATTACGCTTTGACCTTGGGTGAGTCCTTGTTGCGTTAACCAATCAACATAATGTTGATCAGCACTGATGAATAACTGAAAAGGCGCACCGTGTTTTATCTGCTGAACTAATTGCCCTGAAGAGCCATAGCTTAAGCGAATCTGCATACCGGATTGTTGCGTAAATTGCTTTGCAATATCGTTCATAGCGAAACGCACGTTGGCGGCAGCAGCAATAGGAGGAACTTGCTGTGAGAGAGAAGTCGCACTGAAAGTTAAAGCAAAAACGGCAATGAAGAGTCGATAAAACCAAACTAATCTATTGCCATTGAAGCGTCGCATGTTCATCGCTGTCTCTTGCATCAACCCATTTATCGCCTGCATCTGTTGCCTCGAGTTTCCAAAAAGGGGCTTTAGTCTTTAAAAAATCGATCAAAAACTCACAGGTGTCAAATGCAGCTTGTCGATGAGCACTGGAAACACCAATGAAAACGATCTGCTCACCAAGTGACATCGTTCCAATGCGATGAATGATGGTGATGTGATTAACATCCCAACGCTGACGAGCTTGCTGTGCGAGTTTATGTAGCACTTTTTCCGTCATGCCTGGATAATGTTCTAATGTCAGCTGACTCACTTCGCTACCGTCATTAAAGTCACGTACTTTTCCAACAAAGGTAACCAATGCACCATCAGCCTGATCTTGGCTTAACTGCTGATACTCATCGGCTACCGAAAAATCAGCTTGTTGAACTTCAACCTTAATTGTCGACACGATTAGCCTCCAGTCACAGGCGGAAAAAAAGCGATTTCGTCACCGTCTTTGATAGTCTGATCTAATGAACATAACTCTTGATTCACGGCGACTAATAATTTGTCTGATGAAAGCGTGCTGGCCCACTTAGCGCCACGCTCGCATAGTTTTGCTCTTATTTGCTCGGCATGTTGCCAATCGTCTTGATACTCAAGTTCAAGCTTAGCTTCACCAAGACGTTCTCTTACTTGTGCAAAAAATAAAATCGTAATCATAATTTGTGTTCTTATATTTTTGGTTACTATTCTGGGTTATGCACAAAATGGCCTGATTTACCGCCTTGCTTTTCAAGCAGGGTCACCGCAGAAATCACCATATCTTTTTGCACCGCTTTACACATATCATAAATCGTCAGTGCTGCAACGGAGGCGGCGGTTAAGGCTTCCATTTCAACGCCTGTTTTGCCACTGAGCTTACAAAGACTGGTTATCCGCACTCGGTTGTTGTCTGGTTCGGCCTCGATATCAACTTCGACTTTAGTCAGCATTAATGGGTGACAAAGAGGAATGAGTTCGGGGGTTTTCTTCGCCGCCATAATGCCAGCAATGCGCGCCGTAGCAAACACATCACCTTTATGGTGCTTACCCGATAGAATCAACTCAAGTGTGTCTGATGACATCTCGACAAAGGCCTGCGCTCTTGCAATGCGAACAGTGATGTCTTTTTCGCTCACATCCACCATATGTGCTTCACCAGAAGCATTAATATGAGACAAGGTTTGAGTCATTAATCTGTGTCCTTTGATACTGATTTTAAATGGCCAACGAAGTTACAAGGGCGATGGCGAGCGTCGAGTTGTTCTTTTATTATTTCTTCCCAACCTAAACGGCAAGCTCCAGGTGAACCTGGCATACAAAAAATCGCCGTTTTATTGGCCATGCCAGCAATGGCGCGAGATTGGATACTGGAAGTCCCAATATCCTTAAAGCTTAAATATCTGAAAAGTTCACCAAAGCCTTCCATTGGGCGGTCAAATAACACGGAAACAGCATTTGGTGTGCTGTCGTGCGTTGTAAAGCCTGTACCACCATTGATGACGATGGCTTGGATATCAGTAGAGGCTATCCATTTAGACACAACTTCACGGATTTTATAGGTGTTATCGACGCAGATTATCCGTGCTGATAAATGATGGCCAGTTTCGTTGATGGCATCTGCTAGGTATTGTCCGGAGGTATCCGTTTCCATCGTATGTCGATCCGAGACCGTCATTACCGCAATTTTTAATGGAACAAACACTTTTGTCGTGCACTTGGCCATAATCATTCCTACTTTAGTTTGTGATTACTTACTAACCACCGATTGAGGCTAAATGTTTTGTCACCCCAGTAATGCCTTGATGCAAGTCATGGGTCGCTTTCTTTTGATGTAGTTGCTCATGCAAACGTGCAATCAATTCATCTTGCTGATTATCGTGTTGCAGCAAGTCTCGTAGATCGATGCCTGACTCAGTAAACAAGCACAGGTGCAGTTTCCCTTTTGACGAAACCCTTAGGCGATTACACGTTTTACAGAAATCATTCGAATAGGGCATGATCAAACCAAAGCGTCCCTGATAGTCAGGGTGGCAAAAATTCTGCGCCGGGCCATCGGTTTGTTTTGGCACCTGGTGCAACCAACCTTGTGCTAACAACCTTGATTTAATCACGTCGCCACTTAAATGGTGAGCTTTAAAATAATTGTGATGCAGCCCTGTTTCCATTAACTCAATAAAGCGTACGTCAATCGGACGGTCTTTTAACCAGTCAGTGAATTTCGGTAAATCTGAATCATTGAGATCCTTGAGTAACACGGCGTTGACTTTGATTCGCTCAAATCCCGCATCAAGTGCCGCATCAATACCGCGCATGACGTCTTGGAATTTATTTTCACCGGTAATTTGGTGAAATTGGCGAGGGTCTAAACTATCAACAGAAACATTAATGTGCCTTAAACCGGCATCAAACCATGTTTTGGCGTGTTTCTCTAAACGGTAACCATTAGTGGTGGTCGCTATAGTTTCAATCGCATCGTTGTCAGCAACGGTACGAATAATATCAGTAAAATCTTTACGCAGGCTCGGCTCACCACCTGTGATACGCAGCTTTTTGGTGCCGACTTTGGCAAAGGCATTAACAATGCGGCCAATTTCATCAAGGCGCAAAAAGTGAGGCTTCCCTTCAGGTTGGTAACCATCAGGCAAACAATAAGTACATTTGAAATTACAAACGTCGGTTATAGATAGCCGTAAATAGTTAAATTTACGACCAAAGTCATCTAACAGATCAGACATAATCACCTTTCCAAATTCGGGAGGCCAAGACATTTCTGCACTTAACCCTGGTGGCAACATCGCCACGGCTAGATTTCCATATCTTCACGGTTGAATAGCATCAGACCGGAGACTTAGAAAAAAAAGCTCGGAGATTTTAGGTACCTGAATATGGCAATCATTAAAAAGGCCCTATGATCAGATACTCGAAACCAATTATAGACGTATCTTTGAATACGCTGATAGCGCTTATTTGACAATTCTTGAGCTAAATCAAGCTTACAAACCGGTTTGGTTCAATTGTGCGAGTTTGTACCCAGATTAATTTGTGTTACATTTACGTAAACGTAAACCTTTGCTCGTTATCCTTGAATGGTGTATTTCGAAAAATACTCATTTTGCGGTAAGGTGGCGAAATGTCATAGCAATAATCAAAAATAACATCCGACGAATATCGTAAATAAAATAAAGTCGGAGGCTCAACAAATAAAGGTGAAATGATGGAACGCGAATCAATGGAGTTTGACGTAGTCATTGTTGGTGCAGGCCCTGCTGGGTTAGCCACGGCTTGTCGACTTATGCAAATCTCAAAAGACTCAGGTAAAGAGTTTACCGTTTGTGTCGTGGAGAAAGGCTCTGAAGTTGGAGCTCATATTCTTTCAGGTGCTGTGTTTGAACCAAAGGTATTGGATGAATTATTCCCGGACTGGAAGTCTCAAGATGCACCACTAAAAACCAGTGTCACTCATGATGAAATTTATTTGTTGAACTCTGATGATGGCAGCCGTTTAATGCCAAACGCTTTTGTGCCTAAAACGATGCACAATGATGGCAATTATATTATCAGTGTGAGTAACTTGAGTCGTTGGTTGGCGGAACAAGCTGAAAACCTAGGCGTAGAGATTTTTCCAGGCTTCGCAGCAAGCGAAGCGTTATATCATGAAGATGGCAGTGTTAAAGGCATTTTAATCGGAGATATGGGTGTTGGCGAAAATGGTGAGCCAAAAGACAGTTATATGCCGGGCATGGAATTGCATGCCAAGTACACGGTATTCTCTGAAGGTTGCCGCGGCCATATTGGTAAAAAATTAATTGAAACCTTCAATCTAGATAATGGCAAAACCCCACAACATTACGGCTTAGGGTTTAAAGAAATTTGGAAGGTACCTGATGAGCAACATCAGCAAGGAAAAGTTGTTCATACAGGTGGCTGGCCATTAACAGAAGGCGCTTCAGGCGGTGGCTTCTTGTATCACATTGAAGACAACCAAGTCGTTGTTGGGCTAATTGTTGACTTAAACTACCAGAATCCCCATATAAGCCCATTTGATGAGTTTCAGCGTTATAAAACTCACCCTGTTATTGCAAAAGAGTTACAAAATGGTGAGCGAATTAGTTATGGCGCACGTGCTATTGCCAAAGGCGGGTTAAACTCACTCCCTAAAATGAGCTTCCCTGGTGGCTTGCTTGTGGGTTGCGATGCTGGAACTCTTAACTTCGCTAAAATTAAAGGCACTCATACTGCTATGAAGAGTGGTATGTTAGCTGCCGAAACCATCGCTGAAGCATTGATGGCTGGCGTTGAAGGCGGTAAAGATTTAGATTGCTTCCAAGATAAGTTTGAACAAAGTTGGTTATATCAAGAGCTATACTGTTCACGTAATTTTGGTCCTGCTCTGCACAAGTTTGGTACGTTGATGGGTGGTGCGTTTAACTATATTGATCAAAATTGGTTCGGTGGCAAGTTCCCAGTTACATTACGTGATGAAAAGCCTGATTATGCGCAAATGGCCGAAACGTCGGCTTACAGTAAAATTGATTATCAAAAGCCAGACGGCAAGCTGACGTTTGATAAATTATCATCGGTTTATCTATCAAATACCTTTCATGAAGAAGATCAGCCATGTCATCTTAAGTTGAAAGATGCCCAAATTCCGATTCAAGTTAATTTGGTTAAGTTTGATGAGCCTGCGCAACGCTACTGTCCAGCAGGCGTTTATGAAGTCGTGGAAGAAGCGGGCGAACAGAAATTTGTGATCAACGGTCAAAACTGCATTCACTGTAAAACCTGTGACATTAAAGATCCAAGCCAGAATATCACTTGGGTGACGCCAGAAGGCGGCGGTGGTCCGAATTATCCGAACATGTGATAACGGTGGTTTTATATTGAAGACTGTGACGGTGCTGTAATTGGTTCACGCCATATGGTTGATTAGTTTCAATGATATAGGTTCAACATATTACCGTCACACTCGCGAAGGCGGGTGTCCAGTGCCTTTTGTATGTAGGTCATTCTCCAGCAAATCCCTTCTTGCATCAACCCGTGCCGCCCAAACGAAGCTGAACGTTTCAGATATAATTGAATAAATGCCTAACAGCTCTGATGGTAAATCTAATAGGCAGGACGCCTGAATGTCGTGAAGCACACGGATGTGCGAGAACGACCTGTACCCCAGAGCTTGGCTCGACGTCCATGTCTCGCCCATGTCATTTTGCATTCAATCATATCCTCAACAGCTTCGATGGAGAAAGTTGCAACCCGCAAAGTTATCTGAAGTTTCTGGCTTGGTTTTGCCCCAAAATTGGCTGGCCTGAGACATTCAAGTTCAAGTCATTAGCGTCACACTCGCGAAAGCGGGTGTCCAGTGGCTTTTGTATTTGAAGGCAAAACTTCTGCGAAGTTTACAAAGTCGTGGGCTTTCTGCCCACACCCGAGCAAAAAGGGATTCTCCAGCAAATCCCTTCTTGCATCATCCCATGCCGCCCAAACGAAGCTGAGCGTTTCGGATATGATTGAATAAATTTCTAACAGCTCTGATGGTACATCCTGTACCCCAGAGCTTGGCTCGACGTCCATGTCTCGCCCACGCCATTTTGCATTCAATCATATCCTCAACAACTTCGATGGGGTATGTTGCAGCCATCAACGTTATCTGAAATTACTGGCTTGGTTTTGCCCCAAACTTGGTTAGTGCTTCAACTCTAGAAATCGATAAGGGTGATTTTTCCGATTAGTTTTTATAAGGCAACTAGAATTAAGGTGGCAAGTTCTTTAAACACTAAATAAATATTGAGTCAATAAAAAATAGTAAAAGCCCTAAACATCGTAGGGCTTGGCTTTATAACCCTAAGTTACCAGGGAATAACTTAGGGATACATTCTAATTACAATAAATTAAAAGCTATAACGTGCAATAAATTGAACTTCTCGCGGATCTTGATAGCCTGTAGCGTTCAAGAAGTTTTTGCTTTGTTCATTATTATCACGTGCCAAGTCTAACTGTTGGTCATACGTATTAGGTCTTTGTGTGTTAAATACGTTATAGACACTCGCTTGAAGAGTTAAACCTTCAAAGGCTTCTGGTTTATAAACCACACTCAAGCTAGTGTCAAATAACCAGTTTGATCGCCCTTGATCGCCTCTTTTAGTAAGAGTCGGGTTCCCATTTTCATCTTTACAGTAGAAACTTGAAGCTGAATACCGTTCAAAATTATGGTAATCGTAAGCTGTACTCCCATTACCTGATGGATCTTGTTTTAATCCTTCCAATGGGATATAACCATTACAGCTTAGTGGGATACCAGATGTTACAGATAAGTTAGCTGATACTGTCCATTCGTCATTAAATTGATACGCCCCATAGAATTTAAATTGATGTCTACGATCTGTAGGTAGATCACCATAGGCTCCATCCATAAATCGACCATGGTCGAAATCTTGAGTCGCCCCAGCATCTTCTTGGGCTAATGTTGAGTTAACATATCCTTCAGCGTTACCAAATGCTCTCGAAAGAACGTAGGAGAAACTACCTTTCCAGTTATCTGACCAAGACTTTTCAGCAGTAAATTCTAGACCTAAGTAGTGACGTTTATACTCAGGAAGACCGAGATATTTACTATCTATCGTATGAGTTTCTAGGTTACCACTATGATCAACGTCTATATCTAAAGTAACATCTCGTCCTGGGTTTATTACAATACAACCTTGTAAATCTGAAGGGTTAAAGTTGTTGTAGCCATTATCTGCTGCCCAATCTATGAAGCCATCGTGACCACAGTAATCATCCATACCATCTTGGATAGTACGTCCCATGAATTTCACGCCTAGAGTCCAATCTTCGTTTAATGCATATTGATATCCAATAATTAGCTCATCTTGGTGCATTGGATTTAAGTTTTGATCAGCAATTTTACGTGGATCAGCAATTTGTTCATCCAGAATAGTCCCACCAAACTGGTCTCCAAGACCGACTGGAGTACCGTCACTAGGGTTAAAACCATCGACATAATGGAACTGTTGTGTGAAAACCTCTCCTCGAGTAGCTCGAATGTTAGTGTTTGTTGCAACTGGAATATAGTAACGACCTAAAGTTGCGTAAAGTTTTTGGGAGCTATCACCGTTGATATCCCAAGAAATACCGAACCTAGGAGCAATTAAATTTTCTGATTTAATGAATGTATCGCCATTGCCATCAGTATTTTCAAATGTTTCACCACGTACAGCTAAGTAAGCCAAAACGTTGTCGGTTATTTGCCAGTTATCTTCTAAATACCAAGCAGTATTAATTAAAGAAAAAGATGCTGAATCTGTATTATATGTTCTGACACGAACAGTTTTTGTCCCAACACCAACGTCTACGCCATTAACTACACCACCATTGTACTCTGCGCCATCAATATATCTGTAGTAAATATCACCCGAATATTGAGTGCCAGGATCATAAGAGTCATAGTTCTCATGGTTGTAACCAAATCGGAGATGATGATCACCTATCGTCCAATCAAAATCGACTTTGTAACTTTCACGTTCATCCTTCATAGGAAAGTCTGATGTTACAAGGTTTTGCACTGGATTCCAGCAACCAATTCTATCACGTTGTGCCCATTGTTTTTCACCTGTAGTATCCCAAGCATAAGCACAATCTCCTCCTTCTAAATTAGGAGTTACTTCATATTCATGCTCTAATTGTCCATATAAGACACGAACACTAAAATCATCTGTTAGATAGCCGGTATATCGTGCAATAAATATGTCACCACCAGATTTCAGGTCATAGTCTGACGAAGGTATACCGTGGCGTCCTGTAAACTCCAGTCTATTTCCTTCATCGTCATAAGGATTTTCAAAGTTTTGACGTTCGCGTGTAACTTTATTCCCAATATGAGTTAAACGGAAGTGATGATCTTCGTTCAAATACCAATCTAAGTTAGCGAGGTAATTTGGATTAGTTCGATCATAAATTCTACTTTGATCTTTATAAAAATACTCATCCGAATCTTTGCGACCTTCAGCATTTACAAAAAAGAAGAGCTTATCTTTAATGATTGCTCCACCGGCAAATAATGTATAGGACAAATCATCATGAGTATTTTCTGAATAGTAGCCAGTGTAAACATCAGGAGTATTCTTACTTACAACATTTTTTGCAGTAGCTGTTAACTGATGAGGGGTATATTTAACGCTTCCGCCAAATTCCCAGTCATTAGAGCCGCTTCTAGTTACAACATTGATGATTCCACCAAGAGAGCGGCCATATTCAACTCCATACCCACCAGTTTTTACTTGAGTTTGTTCAATAGCATCATAAGGAAGTTTTGCGTAATTCAAAAGTGACCGTAAATTGGTTACATCAAATCCATCGATGTAATATCCATTCTCGGCAATGGATGAACCACCAAAAGATGGTAAGTTTCTTCCGAAATTTGAACCTCCCTGAGTCGTTCCGGGAGTCAGTAGAGCTATATTGACAACATTTTGTTGCACTGGTAAAAGCTCAATATCTTCAGATGTAAACACTGCTGAAGATTCTACAGAAGAAGTATCAATAGCATTAATTCTTGAACCTAAAACAGCTATTGTCTCAACTCCTTGATCGAATGTTACGGAAGTTCCTACACCAATTTTTACTTCGACCTCTCTACTAACTCCATTTGAATCAGTAACCTTGTATCTACCTGGAGGTACGTTGTTTATACTGAATTTACCGTCAGAACCAACCGAAACAGTTCTGGTAATCCCAGTTCTTTCATTTGCGTAAGTAATCTTACTGTTTGCATCAGCTTGTCCGTAAACAGAACCCGCTGTATTACTTGCAGAATAAGCTGGTAAAGCGACACTTAATCCTGTTGCAACTGCAGCGGCTAATAATGATCGCTTAAATGTATTATTCATCATTTCGCATTCCCTAATATTTTATTTGTTGACCAGTAACTAAAGGTCAATACAATTGTTATCATATTGTTACAGACGGTTCAAGCTTGTTATTTGCTTTTAAGGATAATAGGGCTAAAGCTGTAATTTAATCTAGGCGTTCAAAAGGAAGGCTAAGCGTTACATCAGCAAGTTTTGCATTCATCTTCCTGAGTGACTTTTGCTTTACCTACATTGCAAAATGATCAAATCAATTGCGCCTAAAGATAATCCTACCAATGCAAGTAATTATTTTTTATGCAGAAACTCAAATAGTCATAAAGGTAAATAGAAGAGGAGCAATTCTGTCATCGTACACATATTCTCGAACGCCCCCATTTGCATTGCAAAAATATGGCAAGCTCTGCACAGAGTTTGGTATGTTACTTAAAGGTGTAGCTGGAAATGCAATATCTAACATTTTATTGCAAACTAATGGATAAATTAAGGCGTGATGGTGCAGCGAATTGCCAGCGTTGGTTTAGTTCGATGGTCAGCTGATCTATCCTTAGATTTTTTAATCCGAATTGCTAACAGTTATTTTTAATTTCTGGCAAGCTTTTGTCCAAAAGCTAGTTTCATTCTATACGATCACCAAAGGTTATTTGTTAATCCACTTTTAGCACAATAACAAACGAGTAACGTTTTCAGCCGTGCGTTTCAAATTCTCTGAAGTATCTTTAAAGGCTTGTTCTAGCGTGAGTGGTTGATTGCAGATACTAAAGGCGGCAGTAATGCCAATTTTATTTAAGGAGTTAACATCGCAGGTTACACTTCCAGCTAATGCAATAACGGGAACGCCTGCTTTCATGGCTTGTTTTGCCACTCCAGAGAGTGCTTTCCCATCAACACTTTGTGTATCAATTTTACCTTCGCCTGTAATGACTAAATCAGCATTTTGCAGATGGGTAGAAAATTCAGACCGCTCTAAAATATAATCAATTCCTGATGTTAACTGTGCATTGCAAATAGCAATTAAAACAGCTGGAATACCACCTGCCGCTCCAGCGCCTTCAATATTACTCAGTGGCTTTCCAAACTTAGCATCCAGTAAGACGGCGAAGTGCTGAATATTGTTTTCAAGAATATCAATTTGCTGTGCTGATGCGCCTTTTTGCGAACCGAATGTATGACTGGCACCCGCTTTACCGAAAAGAGGATTAGTAACATCACACAATAAAGTGATCTTTGTTTTAGCCAGTCTGGGGTTAAGCTCTGAAATATCGATAGATTTTATTTGGCAGAGGTTTCCACCTGACACTAAGATTTCTTGGCCATTTTTATCTCGATATCTTGCACCTAATGCTTGTAGTAGTCCTGCGCCGCAGTCATTGGTTGCGCTGCCGCCTAAAGCCAGAACGATTTCATCGACACCGAGTTCGATGGCTAATTCCATTTGTTGCCCTACGCCATAACTAGTGGCTTGCATCGGATCTCTTTGGTTTGGAGCGATTTGTGCCAGACCACAAGATTGCGCAACTTCAATCATCGCTATGCGTTGATTGCTCGCAAGTAAAAAATGATTGTGCATCGGTAGACCAAGTGCATCTGTCACTAAACTGGGAATCTTGGTGCAGGGGATCAGGCCTGATAACGCATCTAACGTGCCTTCACCACCGTCTGCGATTGGTAACTTTATCACCTCGATATTCTGATTTACGGCGAGAATACCTTCTGCTATGGCATCGGCAACTTGGGTTGCGGTTAAACTTTCTTTAAATGAATCCGGTGCGACAATGATGCTTTTCATGAATCAATCAAAATTACCAAGGGAGTTTATTGCCAGCATAGTCGATAAAACTGCCACTGTCTTCAGTGGTTAGTTTAGACAACAAGTCAAAAAAGTAGTGAGCCGTTTGTGCAGGTGTTTGCAATTGCCCTTGTGGTAAGCGTGCCTGAAAAGGCTTTGATAATGCCGTGTCCGTTGTCCCTGGGTGAAATGATAATACGCAGATGTTAGGTGCCGTTCGATGCCATTCTATGCTTAATGTCTTAAGTGCCATATTAAGCGCAGCTTTAGAGCAACGATAACTCATCCAGCCACCTAAACGGTTATCGCTGATGCTGCCTACTTTTGCTGATACGGTGACGAAATAGCTTAATGTTGATCGGTTAAGTACGGTTTGAAAATGTTTTGCCAGCAATAAGCTGGGCAGAGCATTAATTTGAATATTGGCGTTAAAAAAATCTGGGTTGAATTGATTGATGGATTTTTCAGGCAGTTGACTGTCCAGATGCAATAAACCAACGCAATTTATCAAAAGTTGTAATTCATCAAACTGGTTGGCCAGTGTTTCGACTTCTGCTTCATCGCAGATATTGACTTCATGCCAAATCACGCTTGTGTCAAAGTTGTCTGATGTGTGCTTATGGTAAGTGGCATGAATTTCTGCCGTCGGGAAACGACGTCTTGCTTCGGTTATCATGCCGGCACCTATGCCACCGACACCACCCAGGATTAAAATGTGCATCGATTATCCGTATGAGATACATAACTAACCACTACATACGCAGCAACTTGGCATTTTGTTCAGTTTCATTTGCCTTATTTCTAATGTCATCGCATCAAACATTAACACTCGACCAATAAGCGGTTGGCCGATGTCGCAGATAAGCTTGATGGTTTCAACCGCTTGCAAACTGCCCATTACCCCGATGACAGGCGCTAAAATTCCTGACTCAACACAAGTGAGTTGCTGCTCACCAAATAACTGGCTGAAACATTGATAACAAGGGGATTCATGCTGATAATCAAAGACCGTTATTAAGCCTTCCATACGAATGGCGGCACCTGAAACTAAAGGCGTTTTTTGATCAAAACAAATGTGGTTTAGTTGCTGGCGTACTGATAAGTTGTCGGTACAATCGACAACGATATCGTGTCGTTCAATTAGCTCAGATAAAGCATCATCACTTAACAACCCGTGGATTGCATTGACGTTAATATGCGGGTTAGCGAGTAACAAACTGTCTTTAGCAGAATGTACTTTTGCACAGCCAATATCGGCGTCTTGATGTAACACTTGTCTTTGAAGATTGGAGAGTTCGACAGTATCAAAGTCAACCAAAGTGAGCTCGCCCACACCTGCTACAGCTAAATATTGGCTGGCAGCACAACCAAGACCGCCAACACCAATAATCAGCACCTTAGCTTGTTTCAATGCTTCTTGACCTTCAAAGTCGATGGCCTTAATGGATATTTGGCGACTGTATCTCAGTGTCTCTTCATCAGAGAGTATTTCTTGATGATGTTGCATTAACTTAGCGCACCTGAAAATGGCTCGACAATCACAGTTTCACCAGCGTTAATCTCACCTTGATCAATCGCAATGTGAATGAAGCAATTAGCGACACTCATTGAGGTTAACATTCCTGAGCCTTGCGCTCCGGTCGTTGACACTTCCAATTCGCCATTGTGATTACGTGTTAAAATACCGCGTTGAAATTCAACTCGACCCGGTTTGCGTTTAATGGCGTGAGTTAACTTCGCATTGACTTTCAATGGGTCAGAATGAGGCAAATTTTTCATTTTATTGATGATCGGTTGTACCAGTTGGTAAAAAGTCACCATGGACGCTACTGGGTTGCCTGGTAGCCCGCAGAAAATTGCGTCACCCAATTTACCCATGGCGAACGGTTTTCCGGGTTTCATTGCTAGACGCCAGAAGGTGATTTCACCGACTTCATTGAGGACTTGTTTGACGTAATCGGCATCACCCACTGATACACCACCTGAAGTAAGGACTAAATCAGCTTGTGAAGATGCTTCAATAAACGCTTGTTTAATCGACTCTGGGTTATCCTCAATGATGCCCAAATCGATCCACTCCACTTGAGACTTAGTGAGTAATCCTTGAATAGAGTAGCGATTGGAGTCGTAAATCTGGCCTGCTTTTAGCTCTGTACCGACAGGTTGTAGTTCATCGCCTGTTGAAAAAAATGCCACTTTTACTTTACTGTATACCGTGACTTCTGCAACGCCCAATGTAGCCAATACACCAAGTTCAGCAGCGCCGATTTTAGTTCCTTTTGTTAAGATAACTTGTCCAATGCTGGCTTCTTCACCTTGCTTACGCACATTGACGCCTGTTCGCTTAGGTGCAGTGATGCTAATGACATTATCGTTCGCTTCAGTTAGTTCTTGCATTTGTACCGTATCCAGAGACGCAGGTACCTGTGCTCCTGTCATGATTCGAATACAGCCACCACTCGGAATATCATCATCGAAAGGGTGTCCTGCGAATGCAGTCCCGACGAGTGTGAAATTTGTTTCTGCTGACTGAGTTGATAACTCATTAAAACGAAAAGCATAACCATCCATTGCAGAATTATCAAAAGGAGGAAGATTGATGCTTGAAGTGATGTCTTCGGCAAGCACATGATCTAATGCATTGTTGATGGGTAAACGTTCAGTGCGAGACAGCGGAGTGACTTGTTCCAGCAGTTTTGGTAAAGCATCATTTGGGTGAATTAAACCAGGTTTTGCACAGGGATCAACGGCATGCGACATAAAACGACCTCAGATCAAGCGATTGAATTTGATAAAGATGCATCTTCACATTTTGTGCATCTGGTGATCAAGTGCTTCTGTTGATCATGCTTCTTTTTCGCATATCTGTTTGATCAAAAACAAGTTAATTGTGAAAATAAAAATAATTACTATTTAACAATGAGTTAGTGAGATTTTGTTGCTTTTAAATCTTAACTGCCGCACAATGTAGCTCAAGAATGCAGTACGGTGGCGGTCCGATAAGACCTTGAGGTAAGAGTATGTTAGCCAAACCTATGATTGAAAATTTAAACGAACAGATTAATTTAGAGTTCTTCTCATCGAATTTATATTTACAAATGAGCGCTTGGTGTGAAGATCAAGGCTTTGAAGGTGCGGCAAAATTCATGCGTGATCATGCCGAAGAAGAGATGGGGCACATGCGCCGCTTATTCACTTATGTCAGTGAAACTGGCGGCTTACCTCTAATTGGTACGATTGATTCACCCCCTTCTAGCTTTGAATCATTATTGTCGTTGTTCGAGCATACTTATGAACACGAGCAAATGATCACGGCAAAGATTAATGAGCTCGCACATTCTGCTTTCACAAATCATGATTATTCAACCTTTAACTTTTTACAGTGGTATGTTGCTGAGCAGCATGAAGAAGAAAAGTTGTTTAAGTCTATCGTTGATAAAATCCGTCTGGTTGGCGAAGATGGTAAAGCACTGTTCTTTATCGATAAAGATTTAGAAATGCTGGCGGGTAAAGGCCATGACAGCGTAATGAATGCGCAAATTACGGTTGAATAGTTAATCTGCTACGACTTAAGTAATTTCCACTCGTGAATTATTGAAAGCTATACTTAGGTATAGCTTTTTTTGTGCCTGAAATTAATGAGGAACGTCACTATGGGAACAGTTGCAATTGTCGGAACGACTATCGGTGTTGTTGGTTTTTTATTTGGGATGACGACGTTCGTTAGATTAAATCGGCTCGAACAGCATTTAAAACAGAAGGGTATTTTAGACAAAGAATACAGTTCGCATTGAATTGCCGCTTTTCTAAGTTGAAAAACGGCAGTCGCATTTAATTAACTCGCTTGCTGCTCACCTTGTAGGCGATAGGCGATAATGTCGTCAATCCATAGCATTGGCATATCGTGCTGCTGGCTGTAACGTTCGACTTGTTTACCTTTGGCCATAGTGCCGTCAGGGTTCATCAGCTCACACAACACGCCAGCTGGTTTTAAACCTGCAAGGGTCATTAAATCGATGGTACCTTCGGTATGCCCACCACGACCGAGTACGCCTTGTAGGTGTGCTCTCAATGGATAAACATGACCGGGACGGGCTAAATCACTCGGTTTAGCGAGCTCATTAATGGCTGCTTTAACGGTAGAGACTCTATCGACCGCAGAGACACCCGTAGTCACACCATAAGCGGCTTCAATACTGATGGTAAACGCAGTGCCATACTGACTGGTGTTGTTTTCTACCATCATGGGTATTTGCAATTGATTGATTCGTGCTCCTGTTAAACACAGACAAACGATACCGCTGCAATCTCGAATGAGCTGTGCCATTTGTGATGTTGTCAGTGTCTGTGCTGAGAAGATGACGTCAGCTTCGTTTTCACGAGCTTCATTATCCATCAGCAGTACGCCACACCCTTGTTGCAGCGCTTCAAGTGCATGATTAACACGGCTGATAGCCGCTATAGTTGGATTGGACTGATCCATAATATTTTCCTTATAAGAAACATTGAAATATTGGATCAGGGCAATGAAGAACAGCGCCGTTTGCCGCACCCGTTTCATGTTGAAAAAAGGCAGCCAAAAGCGCAACAGAAATAGCGACGCTTCCTGATGACAGGAATGTTCGCTGATTGTCTATTAAATAACTGATCGACAGCTACTTATTCTCTCCCATCCGGACTGAGCTATTTGATAAAAACAGCAACACCGTCGGCCTTGGAATTATGCTTAAACGTAAAGCTCAGCACTCACCAAATCTGCTTGTCCCTATTCATCATTTAAGTTGAACAGGCGCTCGCGGGCTTACAAATCACTTTGATCACCGCCGGTGGGGAATCACACCCCGCCCTGAGAATGTGCTAACACACTGTATTGTCAGCAAGGTATAGTATGCGCTTATTAGGGCTATAAGTGAAATTGAATGGATAACAATGAGTTCGAAACAAAGCCATGGTGGGTATACATCATTCAGACTCACAAAGGTTTACTTTATACAGGATGTACGACAGATATTGAGCGACGATTTCGAGAGCATCAATCAGGTGGCACTAAAGCGGCCAAATTTTTGAAGGGAAAAGGGCCGTTGGAGTTACGGTATCGTGAGCAAGTTAATGATAAAAGCACCGCACTTAAACGAGAAATTGAAATTAAGAAAATGCCTCGGTCAAAAAAATTAACCTTAATATCAATGGGGAGCAAAACTGAGAAATAAGGCGATAGTGTTATTAATCAGTTTTGCGTCGGGAAGTTTATTTACAACGAGCCTTGTCTTATTCGTCGACAGATACTGGCCCATCAATATGTTTGAATCTCAGGCCGCCTGAGCCTGAATCAATAATGTTTAACCCTTTGGTGTATTCGACATCAATACTGCCTGAGCCGTCATCAATGGTGACTTTACCGTTGATATGATGTGCTGAAATCGAACCTGAACCATCATTAATCTTGGTGTTACCTCCGATATGATCGATGTCGATACTGCCGGAACCATCATCAATATCGAGTTTGCCATTGGTGTTACTTACCGAAATGCTGCCAGAACCATCGTTGATATCAATATTTTGCCCGCCATCAATTTCAATCCCACCTGAGCCATCGGCGATGTCAATGTCTTGCTTGGCATTGCTAATTGAAATTGAACCAGATCCATCCTGAATGCTCACCGCTTGGCCACCGACTAAATCGATGCTGCCAGAACCATCGTTAATATTGATATCAGCATCGACACCACGAATATTAATAGGGCCTGAACCATCATGGATGTCCAGCATCATTTGTTGCGGGACAGTCACTACTAAATCAATGTAAGGCGAACGGTTGAAACTGAAATTATTGTCGAACTCAGCAATCAATTCAGCTTTATTCCCCGATTTTTCAAGCGTTAATGTATAGCTCACATCATCGTAGGTGTTAATGTCCGCTTCGACTCGGACATCGGTCTGTCCGCGGACACCTTTAATGGACAGTTCACCCGCACCAACGGCGGCTTTAAATGCAGATAAATCACTAGCATTAAGCTCTAAGGACTTATGTTCCTTATGGGTGGGTCCTGATGTTTTACCGTTCACGTTAATAATGCAGCCTGATAGCGCAATGCTACTTGCAATGATGATCCCAAGTGCTTTCAATTTCATTGTGGTTGTCCTTAATCCTAATGCTGTAATTTTTTATTTAATCAGTCAGTTGGTTTTGTAAGGCAGTTAACGTGCCAAATTTCAAATCATTGATTTTTAAGTGTTTTATGTTTTGTTGTGAGGGTGTTCAATTCAAAAATGGACACTAATGTGTTGAAACCGCAACTTAATGGTGAAAATAACAAATGAATTAATATCGCCAACTTCAGAGAGTGAATTTGGCGATATTGGCGACTTGAAACAAGGTGATGAATTTAGAGTTCTTTCAATACCGGATAGATTAAATACTGTTTGTCATAGTATGGGCTGCGCTCGTAAAACCAACGTAAGCGGGCTTTTGAATCATTAGCGAAATCTTTATCTTTTAGAGCGTTATCAAACTCAGCTTGCAGTTTAGGATCGGCGGCCAGCATTTTTTGCGCTAACGGCTCAATAGCATAATCCTCAATATACTCAGTTCGAGTAAAAATAGGGTTAAAGAACCCCCATTGGAACAAGGAATCACCGTGTTGCGGCTCTAACAGCAAAATCGCTAAATTGCCCAATGGTTGCTCGGTATCAATTTTCACCGTTCCAGCAGGTAAAGTGACTTGCTGCTGAGAAGAGGTTGGTGTTGCGGTGACTTGTAAGTGACCTTCATACGAGCTATCGGCAAATTTAGGCTTATCAAAAGTATACTGCTGCAATGTTTTGGTTGTTGGCTGTTCTAGGCGAGTCATACGAATGCCATGAATTGATAAGCGCTTAATCACCTGCTGCCATTGGGGTGGAAGATAATAAGCGCTTGGACGATTGATGGTCACATCTGCTTGAGTTCGGCCAATAACAGGTAAGTTTGGATAGAGTTTAGGGATACCCGACCAACGCACCACTTCTTTACCACTGATATCACTATATTCTTTTGAATATTCGATGCCTTTAAAATCCCAGCCTTTAGCTTGTTGCTCTGACTTCCAATTGAGTGTGACTCGTTGCGGGTAAGCAAATTTATCTTTAGATATTGCGGCTTTCAGCTTTATGCCATTGCTCGCTAAGGTTTTTAGTGTTTGCTCAAGCATGACATAAGTGCCGAGTACACGTTGCTTATAAGGTTTTAGGCTATGATTCTCAATTAAAATGGTTGGTAAATGTCTCGCATCACCATAGCCATTTGAATAACGTGGAGAAGCATGCCATAACGCCATCCCCTTGTTGATGTCCATTTTGTCCATCGCAAACACCAATGGGCCAGGAATATGGCCTTGTTCGGATAAGGTGGCATCAATTTGTGGCTTATAAGTATTTTCTAGCCAATCAAAACTGGCAGGACTTAAACCGACCGATAAGTTGTAGCCATAGGTCACGTCATATTGATAATCAATGCCATCAGTAACATGAACATCGATATAAAGGTCGGGCTGCCAAGTGTTGATCGCCCTGAGCATATGCTGCATTTCAGAGGTATCGGCTTTTGCATAATCGCGATTTAGATTAAGGTTATTGGCATTGGTACGCCAACCCATGGATATCGGGCCACGTTGATTCACTCGGTTATGCTTATCAGCACGTTCATGAGCGTCAACATTGAAAATAGGCACAAAGAGCAAATTAGCGTTTTTTAATAGTTGTGCTTTCTCACCATGTACAATGTCTCTAAGCAGCATCATACCGGCGTCTTTTCCATCAATTTCACCAGCGTGAATGCCTGCTTGAACCAATACGGTTGGTTTACTATTTTTTTTGAGTGTTTCAGGGCTACTTACACCCGATTGAGTGGCGATTACCATCCAAATGTCACGACCTTGCGGGCTTTTGCCTAAACTGACTTTCTTGAGTTTGTCACTGCTCTCGACGAGTCGGTCAAGCCATTCGAAAGTACGTTGATAACTTGGGCTATCGATATAATCTGATAATTCGAAGTCAGTGACCCATGGGTTATCAGTTGACTGTAATAAGGCTTCGCTTTTGCCGTGCCACGTGATTTGTGGTGGCAGAAAAGGGTCGTTAACGTAGGTTTCTTGAATGGTTGGAGTACTATGGTCAGCAGCGTAAACAAAACCACTGAGTGAAGACAATAAGAATGAAGCAGTGAGAGCGGTGCGCATGGTAGCAATCCGTAGCAATAAAAATAATTATTGAGTATCTTTGCCGATACGCTAACTGAGTGCAACCGCTTAACTTAAAACAGTTTGTTTAGGTGACGAGTGCCTGCCGTCTTAATACTTTTTTTGAAGCTGTATTAATGTGTTATCACAGACCTGTTGCTTTGCTGCAACTCGCTTCACGCTGTGAAAGTAGTCATCAAAGTCAGATTCTGATGGCAAGATTATGTTGAGCTCATTCATTTTATTGAGCAATCGCAAGCTCTAATTTTTGGTTGGGAGAGAAAGTGACATCAGGCATTTGTTCGCCATCTCTCAAGGTGGTATCAAAAATGGTAATTGCTTCAGCACACTTCATAGCGAATCCCTGCTATTGAGCCTGCTATAACTATAGTTGCTTTAAAAAAATCTTGATAAAATAAGTACTGGTTTCATTATTTCAATAGTTTATGTCACGTCATCTTTGTTCAAAATGTCAGTTTCCTGCGTCACATTGCTTGTGCGGGCATGTAGAAAAGGTGGATTGTGAAACTCACCTTATTATTTTGCAGCACCCGTCAGAAGTGAAGCACGCTAAAAATTCAGTGAGATTATTGCCTCTTAGTTTGCCAAACATACAAATTGTAGTGGGGGAATCAGAAGCGGATTTTGTTGAATTAAGAGCTTGGTTAATTACACAGAAGAAACCCATTTACTTGCTTTATCCTTCGGATAGCAGTCGGGATATCAGTGAAACTCAAGCAACTGAAAATGCCATTTTGATCGTACTCGATGGCACATGGAGAAAAGCGCATAAGATGTTGATGCTTAACCCTTGGTTATTAGCGTTTACGCATTTAAGTATTACGCCAGACAGGCCATCAAATTACAAAATTCGTAAAGCCAGTCGTAGCGATAGTTTATCGAGCCTTGAAGCCGCCGCATTCGGCATTAAGACATTAGAACCAATGGTGAATATTTCTCCACTTTTGAATTTATTTGATGCTATGATAGCCCAGCAATTGGCGGCTATGCCTGCTAATGTACGAAAACGATACCGCTAATTCAATGCAATATAGATAGCAAATGGAACAATGTTATGCCAAAGACAACGGAACTGTCGCTCGTTATACTTTCACTGATGCTGATCAGCATGTTTACATTCCCTGCTCAGGCTTCAGAAAAAAAGCGCCTTAAATGGACACCTAAAGCTGCAGAAAAGCCTCAACAAAAGCCGACGGAATACAGTGCAGAACAACAGCTGCAACTAAAGAAAGCTCAGCAAGCAAATTCAGAGATTCAAAAACGTGAGTTGAAAGTACAGCAAAATCAGCTGAGACCAGACTGGGAAAGTGAGCAGACAAAACGTTCACAAAAACAGTTTGTTGAGCAAAAGAAACGTATTTCAAAACAATTACAAGATGCCAAACAAGCCGCTAAAAAAGAGAAAAAAATAGATAAGTATGACTGATCAATGCTGTGTGTTGTGTAAACAGCCGTCTCTAACGTTTTACCACCAAGATAAACAACGTGAATATTGGCAATGCCAGCATTGCCTGCTCGTTCAAGTTCCAAAATCATTTCACCTTACTGTTGAGCAAGAAAAAGCTGAGTACGATAAACATGATAATCAAGATGATGATGCAGGTTATCGTCGATTTTTATCACGATGTCTAGACCCAGTTCTTGAAATGGTCAGCCCCCAGCAACAAGGACTAGACTTTGGCTGTGGAGAAGGGAGAGTGCTCAGTAAAATGGCGCAAGAAGCGGGCTTTGCTATGAGTAATTATGATCTCTTTTATGCTAATGATAACTCTGTTCTTGAGCAGCAATACGACTTTATTACAGCGACTGAAGTGATCGAACATATCTATGATGCCCAAGGCACATTTGAGTTATTTGATGATCGATTAAAGACTGGTGGAATGTTAGCGCTAATGACTAAGCGAATAAAAGATGTTGATGCTTTCAGTCGCTGGCACTATAAAAATGACCCTACTCATATTTGCTTTTATTCCGAATATACCTTTGAGTGGCTTGCCAACAGTTATAACTGGCATTTCGAGTTTGTCGCTAATGACGTCGTTTTGTTATTTAAGAGTAAGCCTTAATGATTTCAATCAGCTGTTTTATTTTTCTATCATTTTTCGAGTCAAAGCGGAAAATACCACTGAAGTGGCTACAGTAATCTAAAGGTGTAGGTGAGAGGCTGAACATTTGATGTCGCTCTACAAATACCGAACCAAAATGGCGAGGCAAAAAACCTAGGTAGTTTCCGGTGAGAATTAATAATGCGACACCATCTTGTGCGTATGCTGACGCTGAGACCATCAGATTGTTTTGTGTGAGCAGTTCATTGTTGGTGCTGCTAAAAGCCAATCCTGCAAAAGAATAGTCAAGTAATGCCTCTTTTGTCACCGCTTTATTGTTGTTAGCTAAAGGGTGAGTAACACCGCAAAAGATGGTCATCTCCTCTGAAAACAATGGCAAATAACACAGCGAATTCGTTGGGTTGTGGCAAGGAAGCACACCAAAATGAATCTTCCCTTCTAAGATCCCTTGCTCAATTTCAACAGTTGGAAGCACATGAATCTCTATGTGTACCGCTGGTGCAAGTTGATAATATTGGTTAAGAACAGTATGAAACTGACAATTCGGGTTGGTTACCATATTGTCGAAGATACCAATAATCAGTTTGCCTTTAAGCTCATGATTAATCTGATTAACTCTTTGACAAAACTCATCAAGAGAATCGAGTAAGGTGTTGATGGCATGATAGATTGTCAGACCTTCTTCTGTCAGTTTAAAACCACTGCGCCCGCGATAACACAACACCACACCTAAACGGTGTTCGAGTTCTTTTAAATGCCGACTGATGGTAGAGCGGCCGATGTTTAAACTGCGCTCAGCCGCTGAGATCCCGTGAGCTTCTACAATTCGTTTAAATACACGCAGTAGACGCAAATCAATGTTAGACAAATTTCCAATGGTTGTTTTCAAAGTTTCACCGTTATGAAAGTAAACATAGAAAAGTGATCATTTATTAAACACAGATCCGACGATATAGTGAATTTTTGATTGATTTAACTCGACTTTATTCAGTTTTAGGTCAACTTATGACAAATGATTCTCTACCCAACCTCGATGCATATTGGTTACCTTATTCGGCGAATCGGCAATTTAAGTCAGATCCCAGAATGATACACAGTGC
This sequence comes from Parashewanella hymeniacidonis, assembly GCF_016900895.1. Lineage (GTDB taxonomy): Bacteria > Pseudomonadota > Gammaproteobacteria > Enterobacterales > Shewanellaceae > Parashewanella > Parashewanella hymeniacidonis. The sequence goes on along the minus strand of NZ_JAFEUN010000023.1, from coordinate 18,026 downwards.
AGAAGGGGTCTACTTAATCGACAGTAATGGCAGAAAAATCCTAGATGGATTATCAGGGCTGTGGACGTGTGGCCTTGGACATCGGCAACCGGATATTATTTCTGCCGTACAGCAACAACTCAATGAACTGGATTACGCACCGACATTTCAGTTTTCTCACCCTAAAGCTCATGAGCTTGCAGAACAAATTACTCGCCTGACACCGGAGCCGTTAAATCATGTGTTTTATACCAACTCTGGATCAGAGTCCGCTGACACTGCAACAAAAATTGCTCGAGGTTATTGGCGAGAAAAAGGGCTCTCATCAAAGACAAAAATCATTGGCAGAATGAAAGGTTACCATGGCTCTAGCTGGGGCGGGATAAGCTTTGGTGGAATAGGCGGGAATCGCAAAATTTGGGGGCAGGCTATCGATGCTGATCACCTACCGCATACGTTACTGGATGAAAACCGATTCACAAAGGGGATGCCAGCAATTGGCGCATACTTAGCTGACGAGTTACTAGAGCTCATTGCGCTGCATGATGCGTCAAATATTGCTGCGGTGATTGTTGAGCCGTTTTCTGGTTCAGCGGGCGTTATCATTCCTCCCGTTGGTTATTTGCAACGACTTCGAGAAATCTGCAACCAGTATAATATTCTGTTAATTTTTGATGAAGTCATTACGGGCTTTGGTCGTACAGGATCGATGTTCGGTGCCCAAGAGTTTGGCGTGACACCCGATATCATGAACCTCGCTAAACAATTGACCAATGGTGTTATTCCAATGGGTGCTGTTGTCTGCAGTAGTGAAATTTATCAAACGTTTATGGACACCGATAAGCCGCTTCATGATGTTGAATTACCTCACGGTTATACCTATTCAGGTCACCCTGTTGCGTGTGCAGCCGCAAGTGCCTGTTTGACGATTTTAGAAACGCAGAAAATTCCACAACGTGTTAAATCAGTGGCAGGATATTTTGAGCAAGCGGTTCACAGTCTGCGTGGCTCTAATGCGATCACTGACATCAGAAATTATGGTTTAGCCGCTGGCTTTACTATTGACCCCCATAAAGAATCAGTAACCCAAAGACCTTATGAGATTGCCATGTCTATGTGGCGTAAGGGGTTTTACGTGCGATGGGGAGGCGATACGATTCAATTTGCACCGCCTTTCATTATTGAACAAACACAAATTGATGATGTGATAAATGCGTTATCAGATGTGCTTGCCAAGCTTTAATTAACATAATGAGTGAGTCATGAACCACTCATTATTTGATTATTATCTCAGTAAAAAAGCAACATAAACACATTATTGAGTCATGAAAGGAGTATAAATGAAGTACCTTTCTCATTTGATTAATGGCGAACCATTTTCTGAAAATCAATCTACGCTCCCTGTAACCAATCCTGCGACCGCAATGCAAACCGCAGAAGTTGAATGTGCGTCTAAGTTGATTGTTGAAGAAGTGATTTTAGCCGCCACGATGGCCTTTAAACGTTGGAAACAAACATCAATTAGCCAACGGGCAAAAATTTTATTTCGATTTAAAACGCTACTCGAACAGCACGCCAATGAAGTGTGTAACTTGCTAACAGAAGAGCACGGTAAAGTATTAGATGATGCCAGAGGTGAATTGAATCGAGGGATTGAAAACATCGAATATGCTTGTGGCATCGCACAACTATTAAAAGGTGAACACTCGCCTAATATCAGTAGTCAACATGATTCTTGGAGCGAACTTCAACCTTTAGGCGTCGTCTTAGGCGTGACGCCATTTAATTTCCCTGCAATGGTGCCATTGTGGATGTGGCCGATGGCCGTTATGTGCGGCAATACTTTCATCCTCAAACCTTCTGAGCAAGCACCGAGTGCCCCCTATTTTATTTGTAAACTCGCACAGATGGCGGGCTTCCCCCCTGGGGTGCTCAATGTCATCAATGGTAATGCTGAAACGGTTGAAGCTTTACTGCAAGACAAGAGAATTAAAGCGTTAAGTTTTGTAGGGTCAACGCCAGTAGCGAAAGAACTCTATCGTCGAGCTACGATGGCGGATATGCGTTGCCAGGCACTCGGAGGCGCAAAAAATCATGCGGTAGTTATGCCGGATGCAGATATTGATCTTGTCGCTCAATCATTGATGGGAGCTGCGTTTGGCTCTTGCGGTGAGCGTTGTATGGCGATATCGGTTGCAGTAGTTGTGGGTGATGATATTGCAAAATCACTCACGGCCAAGTTAGCACCTCTGATTGAAAATCTTAAAATTGGTTCTGGCTTTGATGAAGAAAACAATATGGGGCCATTGATCTCTGCAGGGCATAAAGCGAAGGTTCTAGGCTTAATTGAAAAAGGGGTCGAGCAAGGCGCAACTCTCGTTGTTGATGGACGGCAGTTTCACTTGAGTGGCTCAAGCACTGAATTCGAGCAAGGTTATTTTCTCGGAGGCAGCTTATTTGACCATGTCACACCTGAAATGGACATTTATCAACAGGAAATTTTTGGGCCCGTATTGTGTCTTGTTCGAGTGTCATCATTGGCTGACGCAATAAAGCTTATCAATAACCACCGCTATGGCAATGGTACCTGCATTTTTACCCAGAATGGCTATGCCGCTCGTGAATTTAGTCAAGCGATTGAAGTGGGCATGGTTGGCATTAATGTGCCATTGCCGGTACCTATGGCCAGTCATAGCTTTGGCGGCTGGAAGCAATCAATTTTTGGGGATTTAAGCGCTTACGGGCCAGACGCTGTTAGATTTTATACTCAAAGGAAAACCATTACGGCTCGTTGGTTGGCAAATTTAGAGCAACAAGCCCAGTTTTCTTTTCCCAGTTAATTAAGAGGTATTTGATGCAAAAGCTCAAAGTTAATGCTGAAAGGCTGTGGGAATCTTTGATGATCATGGCTCAGTTTGGATTGACTGAAAAAGGGGGATGCAATCGGCTCGCACTGACAGATAATGATAAAAAGGCCAGAGACTTATTTTGTAAATGGTGTAAAGAGGCGGGATGCGAGATAAGTATCGACCAATTCGGAAACATTTTTGCTAAACGTAAAGGGCAAAATTCAGATTTGCCTTCGGTTGCAACCGGGAGTCATCTTGATACTCAACCAACGGGAGGGAAATTTGATGGTGTGTTCGGCGTCTTAGCAGGAGTAGAAGTCCTCAGAACACTCAATGATAACAACATAGAAACTGAAACCGCGTTTGAGTTCAGTGTATGGACCAACGAGGAGGGTTCACGCTTTCAGCCAGCAATGCAAGGTTCTGGTGTTTATGTTGGGCGTTTCGATTTACAAACCGAATGGAATAAAACAGATGTCGATGGACATAATGTAAAAGATGAACTAGAGCGCATCGGCTATTTAGGGAGTGAGCCTATTGGCCAACGCAACTTCGGCGCTTTTTTTGAAACGCACATTGAGCAAGGCCCAATACTTGAAAACCAATCCAAAGAGGTGGGCATTGTTCGATTAGGGCAAGGGATCCGTTGGTATGATGTGGTGGTTAATGGACAAGAGTCTCACTCAGGCACAACTCCCATGGCGTTGCGTAAAGATGCGTTGGCCGCCAGTTGCGAAGTGATCACTGAAGTCGAAAAGCTCGGATTAAAGTATGAACATGCCGTTGGTACAACAGGTTTTATGCAAGTAACGCCAAACTCTAGAAATACCATTCCGGGGCAAGTTCGCTTTAGTGTTGATTTAAGGAATCCGCATCCAGATGTGCTTGAGTCTATGCATGAAGAATTCAATTCTATGTGTCAAAGCATTGCTAAAGCTCGTCAGGTCGACATAGAGGTTGATCATTTTTGGTATTTTGCTCCTGTGAAGTTTCAAGCCTCGGATGATGTGAAGAAAGCCGCTGAAAAAGTGGGGTACAGTCATATGGATATCGTGGCGGGAGCCGGACACGATGCCTGTTATATGGCGGATATTGTGCCATCAGGAATGGTCTTTACACCGTGTGAGAATGGCATTAGCCATAACGAAATCGAGAACACGACGCCAGAACAATGTGAAGCAGGGGCAAATGTACTTCTTCATAGTATGTTGGCTGCCAGTCAACGTCTTGCAGAGGAAGCTAAATAATGCGCCTACTCATCAAAAATGGTCAGATTATCACTCATGAGCAAAGCTACTTTGCTGATGTGTTATGCGAAGACGGTGTGATTACACAAATTAATGACCATATTCCCGATGAAAATGTCACCGAAGTGATTGATGCACAAGGAATGCTGATTATGCCGGGAGGGATTGACCCTCACACGCACATGCAACTGCCATTTATGGGAACGGTCGCAATAGATGATTTTGAATCTGGTACTAAAGCAGCGTTAGCAGGTGGTACTACGATGATCATCGACTTTGTTATCCCAAATCCGCAGCAGAATTTATTGGAGGCTTACCATCAATGGCGTGGCTGGGCAGAGAAAGCCACGTGTGACTATAGCTTTCATGTGGCGATAACGTGGTGGGATGATTCAGTATCTCGGGACATGCAAACACTGGTAGAGAAACATGGTGTAAATAGCTTTAAGCACTTTATGGCATACAAAAATGCCATTATGGCCACTGATGATATGATGATCGCCAGCTTTAGCCGCTGTATTGAGCTAGGTGCAATCCCAACCGTACATGCCGAGAATGGTGAATTGGTGTATCACCTACAACAATCATTATTAGAAAGAAATATTACAGGGCCAGAAGCACACCCCTTATCTAGACCACCAATTGTAGAGTCAGAAGCTGCGAATCGTGCAATTAGTATTGCTGATACACTTGGCAGCCCACTCTATTTAGTGCATGTTTCGGCCAGCCAAACACTCGATGCCATTCGTTATGCGACAGAGAACGGGCAACGCGTCTTTGGAGAGTGCTTAGCCGCTCATTTAACGATTGATGATAGTGTCTATCAAGATAAAAACTGGTTGCATGCTGCAGCACATGTCATGAGCCCACCTTTTAGACCTAAAAATCATCAACAAGCGCTTTGGAACGGGCTAAAGTCGGGAGCATTGCAAACAACGGCAACAGATCACTGTGCGTTTTGTGCAGAACAAAAATCCATGGGCAAAAATGATTTTACTAACATCCCAAACGGTGTTTCTTCAGTGGAAGAGAGATTGATGGTGTTATGGAATAATGGAGTTAATACAGGACAACTTACAATGAATGAATTTGTGGCTGTCACGTCCACCAATGCTGCGAAAATCTTTAATATCTATCCAAGAAAAGGTGCAATTCAAATTAACGCTGATGCGGATCTGGTTATTTGGGACCCTAAAGCAACGAAAGTGCTATCTGTCATCAACCAACACTCAAAGGTTGATTTTAACATCTATGAAGGCATGACGATGACAGGTATTCCTGCATACACGATTGCGGCGGGAGAAGTGGCTTATCAACGTGGCGAAGTTTTAGTCAAAGTGGGTAAGGGTAAATACATTAACCGTCCGCCTTATGCCTCATACTATCAAACCATAGAACAGAGTCATCAACGCAAGGTGGCAAAAGCGGTAAAACGAGATCAGTAAATGAAGGATGATGTCTACCCAGAAGCGTAGACATCATCCAAAAGTTTAGAAACGACCGACGAGACCTATATCGTAACTAAAGCCACTTGAGCTAGGCTCTAGTGTTTTATCTGCTCTAATAGATAATGAGATGTTATCGACAAGTCGAATAAAGTAGGCGGCATTCACAGCGTAAGTGTCTTCAGCATTGTCGTAAGAAGCGTCTGAGTATGAGCCACCAATAGAAAATGCATTCGTTAAGTAATAATCGACAGATACCCCCCAGTTACGATAATCCAGTTTAGTCGTACCTATAGGTGTCTTAATTTCATCATCGGAAAAGCTGTAATCTGCAGTAAAGTAAACGCCTTCACCGTAAGTTGTCTCAATAAAACTTTTAATACCAATATCATACTGATAGTCGTCAATGATAATTGCACTTCTACTATTACCAGAATCTGTTTTGGTTGCTGCAACATAAACAGAAGTGAATTCATTTAGATAATAACCAAGATTGACATTATAAATATCAGCATCGCCAAACGAGCCTGTATCTGTGCTTTGGTAATTTGCACCCACAAACCATTTTGAATCAAATACGTATTTGCCAGCGATACCATAAGTATTATTACTATCAGTATTTGAATAATTTAAATCCAATACTGAAGTTTGAGATAGGAAGCGATTTAACTGATATGGGCTTGCAGATTGTGATATCGGTGAACCATAATAAGAATATTGAACACCCCATGTTGGATCAATGTCTAACTTATTAGACGAAAAATCCATGTAACTTACGGTAAGCTCACTTTGGTAATTATTGTCTTGTGCACTGAGTGCTGAAAAGCCAATAACGCTTAAACTTAATGCGGTAAGTGTTGACGTCCATTTCATCATCTTCATTCTTCCTATGTTTAACATAATTGTAAAATCAGGCTAAAGCATAGAAGTTATTTTTTGGATGTCTAATTTTTGATTAAAAAATTAATCTTTGATATAGCTGGGTTACAAGGTTAGTGGTGGTTAACTCACTAACCTTAGTCATGCGATAGGGCTAGAATCTTCCAGTGAGATTTAATCCCACTTGTATTGCATCGTCAGAATTAGATTCAAGCGCTTTGCTCAAATCAGCGACTAAAGACATGCTATCGGTAATTCGCCAAAAATAACTTGTTTGAATGCCATAGAGTTCATCATTTTTATCGTTATTTCTTGAGTAATTCAATCCGACAGACCAAGACTTATTAAAGTAATAGTCAGAACTGATGGATAACGACGTTGAGTCATCATTAAACTCACCGTGTTCGAAATCAGCATAAGCAAAGCTACCCCTTAAAAATAAGCCGCTGTCGTTCTCAAATGAAAAGTATTTGCTGGCATTGATTGCGTAACCAGTGGTTTCAGGATCAGATAAAAGTTCATTAAATTCAATTCTGTCATACGAAAGGCTAATACTCGTCCAGTCATCTAGATAATAACCTACAGAAACACCATATCTATCTATCGATGGATTCCGTGGTGCATCTAGGTCCGACATTAAATAGCTAGCGCTGATGAACCATTTTGAATCAGTAACGTATTTGCCATTCAGTCCATAGTTTCGAGAGTCGCTTCCACTCGCAATCGTTGCGCCGAGCTCACTGGTCTGTGCTAACCAGCTATTTAAGGCATAAGGCCCTTTTTCTTGGGAAACAGGAGAAAAGTAATATTGATACGATGCTGACCAAAAGGTGTCAGAATCGTAATCACTGTTTACCGAATCAGCAGCACTAATTGACACTTGATGTTGAAACGGTTTGTCGTTAGTAGCAAAAGAAGAAAAGCTCACACACCCTAAAAGTACGGCAAGTGCCGTTTGAGTAAATTTCATAATTCATCCTTGTAATTAAAAGCCGCCAATACTTAATATTGGCGGCTTATTAGAGCACAAGGTCTAATTAAAGTTCAATGGCTTACTTGTAAGCGTTTATTAAAATCGTCCTACTAGCCTTGCTCCCCAATTGGTACCATCTTCTTTAGGCTCGTATTTTTTATCGACAGATAAATCCAGTGATAAGTTGTCCGTTAGACGTAAGAAATAGTTCGCTCGTCCGCCATAGGATTTATCTTCATGATTACCATCCGAATAAAAGCCGCCGACAGAAAACGATTTAGTAAAGAAGTAATCGGCTTCAGCTAAATACCCATGCGAATCCGATTTATAATCGGAAATCTTATACTCCTTGAATAGGTACTCTGCTTTTAGGAGAAAGCCCATATCGCCGCTGGTCTGAATAAAGCCTTTTGCGCCGATGGCATACTTGTCATAGTCATACTTGGCAGGAGAGATATCGCGTTCAAGGCGTTGAGCCGAAATATACACTTTTGCCGTGTCGCTAATATAATTACCGAGCTCTAATTTATAGGTGTTTTCACCTGTTCCTAGGTCATCGGTATAGTCGTATAAGCCAGCAACAAACCAATGGTCACCAAAAAATAACTTACCTTTTATTGTATAAGCATCGAAGTCATCACGATGTTTATACTTTAAATGCACCTGTGAAGAGTGAGCCAAAAATGCATTTAAACGGTAAGGCCCCTTATTCTGATCAATACCTTTTGAATAATACGTGTAATCACCAATCCAATATGCATCAGAATTTGGTACAGAAGTATTGTCGTATGTTCCAATACCACCTTCATGGTGGTACTTTTCATCTTGAGCTGCATAAGAGGATAAACTTATACAACCGATGAGCAATGCGAGTTGAGTACGATTAAATTTCATCATTCGTCCTTGCAAACCATTCATGAACTCAATGAGTTTATGACAGTCCTTTATAGAGTAATTAGTTAAATCAAATCTTAGTTAGATTAAAAGCGTCCAACGAATCTTGCTGACCAATTGATGCCTGAGTCTTTATCCTCTGGCTCAAAGTATTTACCCGCTGTGAGATCTAAAGATAAATTGTCTAAGATACGAATAAAGTAGGCCGCTTTCACACCATATTGAGCATCATCATTATTCCCATTTTCATAATGGGCATCGATAGAAAATGACTGATTAAAGAAATACTCAGCATGGAGTTTGATGTTATTGGTATCCGACTTTGGTGCACCGGTTTCAACGTCCTTAAATAAGTAAGCTGCTTTTAGTAATACACCCGTATCATTAGGCAGAGATATAAAACTTTTTACGCCAAGGCTGTATGTATCGATTTCTAGCTTACCGTTCTTATCCCCCAAATCATCACGCTCTGCTGATACATACACTTTGGTGTAGTCATTGACATAGTTACCGACTTCAAAATGATATCTATCAAAGTAGTCACCGTACAGTTCAGCTCGTTCATATTCACCGGCGATGAACCAGTGATCTCTTACAAACCATTTACCCTTGATACCATAATCATTGTCATCTTTTTTATGACCATACATGAGGGTCAGCTGAGAGCTATGAGCCAGAAAAGCATTAAGAATATAAGGACCTTTGGTTTGCTCTATAGGCTTTGCATAGTAGGTGTATTGACCTTTCCAATAAGTATCGGAATTGGAATTCCCAGTTTGGTCTTTAGCTTGTAGGCTCACTTCATGTTGATAGTCTAAATCAAGCGCTGAAAAGGCACTGAAGCTGGTTAAAGCGACACTAGAGATAATAAGCTTAGATAACGATTTCATCGGGATCTTTCCTCCATGAAAGTAATATTTCAAATCCAATGAAAGTGTAGTTACAAATTTGATATTTGCTTAAATTATTCGATCTCCGTGAATAAGATAAACAAGAATTAATCAAGTTTAATCGGCTCGTTTAATTCGGTCACAAGGCGAAGTGGTATGCTTTGACGGTATATTGGTCATAAGGGCGGAGTCATGGCTGAAGCAGCTTCAAAACAAGCAATATCATTAACGCCGAACTATTTACAATCTCAGGCCGATTACCAGTTAAGTGGTATAGCTGAAGTATTAAAAACTCAGTTGAGCGAAACCTATACGCAAGGCAAATCGCAGAGTATTCATACTCGCCCACCGGATGGTTTGGAATGCTTTCAATATCTCTATGAATCGGGTGTGAACCAGCAGCAAGCTATTGCTGATTTAATCAATGCAAGATCATTTCATGACTTTGATGCTGCAGATGCCTTTCAGAGTCGATATTCAGAAATGCCGGCTTCAAAAAGTTCTCAACTTACACTTTTTAAGTCATTAGATAAGAATATGAAACTGGGTGGTGTCTATAAGAAAAATGAGATTTTACGTGGGCTGGTGGAGTGCGTTCGAATGCTCGAAAGTGATAGCTCTATCTCAAAAGAAGATGTCGATGCTGCGAAAGCACTAATGCAAACCATTGCAGAACTCAATGATGATAAAGTCCCGAAGTCGCTTGCTCACTTAAAAGTGATTGAAGAACGTTTACGTGATGGAGCTATAGGCGGTGAAAGACGAGATCAAATTACAGAAAAAGCCACAATGTCAGAGTTTATTAGCTTTGCTCACCTCTATATAACGACTCAATTACAGCTGTATCAGATCTCCAGTGCTGATTTAGCAGAGGATTTGAAAGTGGTGATCAAAGCGTTACCGAGAGGAGATAGAGGGTTCGTCGAAATTGGTGCAGGTAGAGCAATGACTACAGTAGCGCTCAAAGAGAGTAATGGAGAGAAAATGGGCTTAAAAGGGTATGCCACGGATAAAACACCACCTAAAAAAAAGTTTGGGAATGTAAAAGTATATTCATACGAACAAAAAGCGGTCATTAAAAGATATGCTACTGATAAGCCGATGGTATTCATCGCCGCAGCCATTGAAGAAGACATGCTTAAAGAACTGTGTGAATTTACTAAAGACTTCAAAAAGCCATTCTCGTTGATTTTACTTGGTGATAATTTCCAAAAACATTTGGATAAACATTCGAGCAATGTTTCATATTTTCAGTTACAAATCCCGAGCTATGTTTCGCTCCAACATCCGAATGGTGTGCATTTACTCATGTTTAATCAAGATCAAGATACAACAGCAATGAAATGGGTACAGAGTGCACTACCTCAATACTCTCAAGGAGAGGCAGTGAAAGTACAGTCATCAACAGTGAAACCGTGATCATCAAAAAAACAGGCAACACATGTTCACACTTAGTTACTAAAAATAACGTGTAAATAGTTAACAAACTGTAAAATTATCGGTAACGTAGCGTTCTCAAATGACACGGATGGAATGCTATGCTTAACTTCAAACAGTCGTTTTCTTTATTCACTCTGATAACGACTCCTCTCTTTTTTTCACAAGCATCAGCTGCTGATGCCAAACAGCTCACGACTAACATCGAAGCGAAAGTTATTGAGCTACGTAGGCAGTTGCATCAGTATCCAGAATTATCAAATCGAGAAGTTAAAACCAGTAAACTTGTTGCAGAAAAACTACGCCGTCTTGGGCTTGAGGTGCAAACTGGTGTTGCTCACACTGGTGTTGTGGGTATGCTCAAAGGGGGGAACCCCGGCCCTTTGATTGCCTTGCGTGCGGATATGGACGCGTTACCCGTTACTGAAAAAGTTGATTTACCATTCGCATCGAAAGCGACGGCTGAGTACAGAGGTAACAAAGTTGGAGTAATGCATGCCTGTGGACATGATACTCATGTGGCCATGTTATTAGGTGTGGCGCATAACTTAACAAAAATTAAAGATCAGTTAGCTGGTGATGTGATGTTTATTTTCCAGCCTGCTGAAGAAGGCGCACCTGAAGGCGAAGAAGGTGGTGCTGAGTTGATGTTGAAACAAGGTTTATTTGCTGAAAGGAAACCTGAAAAAGTGTTTGGTCTGCATGTCAGCTCTAGCATGCATACTGGCACAATCGCCCTACGCAGTGGTCCAGCTATGGCGAGTGAAGATTCTTTTACCATCAAGGTAAAAGGTAAGCAAACTCACGGCTCTCGTCCATGGCAAGGTGTTGACCCTATCGTAGCGTCTGCGCAAGTGATCAATAGTGTTCAAACCATCATCAGTCGTCAAGTAGATGTGACAAAAGCCCCAGCAGTCGTCAGTTTTGGTGCCATCAATGGTGGCGTCCGTTCGAACATTATTCCTGATGAAGTTGAGCTTATCGGTACCATTCGTACTTTTGATCAGGCTATGCGTAAAGACATTAAAAAGCGACTGGGCGAGATTGTAACGAATGCTGCGGCAACATTAGGCGCAACAGCGACAACCAAAATTGATGATGGTTATCCGGTTACCGTGAACAACCCAGAATTAGTAGCAAAAATGCGACCCGTACTAGCCACTGTTGTAGACGAAGGCAAATTGATTGAGCCAAGCTTATTTACGGGTGCAGAAGACTTTTCTTATTATGCATTGGAAACGCCTGGGTTCTTCTTTTTTCTTGGCGTTACTCCGCCAGATCAAGATTTAAAAACCGTTGCCAGCAATCATTCTCCGCATTTTTATGCGGATGAATCAGCATTTAAAATTGGGGTAGAGGCGATGACGAAGTTAGCAATGACAGAGCTAAATGCAACAAAATAACGTTAAAAACTAAAAAAAGATGAGAATTCTCAGCCTTAACAATGAAAAATAGGGAACGATAATGAAGCGCACACTCACAGCTTTAAGTCTATCTCTGGGGTTAATGTTTACCGCAAACTCGGTACAAGCAGAAACCACAGCAGTAGATGTGAAAAGCTTTACCTTAAAAAATGGCATGAAAGTGATGGTATTGGAAGATCATTCAATACCGAATGCCAACATGTATTTATTTTGGAAAGTCGGATCTCGTAATGAAGTGCCTGGCATAACGGGGATTTCACATTTCTTCGAGCATATGATGTTTAATGGTGCTAAGAAATACGGTCCTAAAATGTTCGACCGCACCATGGAAGCCGCTGGTGGCGCTAATAATGCTTATGCAACAGAAGATTTAACCGTCTATACCGATTGGTTTCCATCCAATGCGATTGAAACCATGTTTGACTTAGAAGCTGACCGCATAGGCCATTTAGATATTAATCCAAAGATGGTACAAAGCGAACGAGGTGTTGTTGCGTCTGAGCGCACCACAGGTTTGGAAAACTCAAATTGGCGTGCATTATCAGGCCCTGTTAAAGGTGTGGCATTTATCGCCCATCCTTATTCTTGGCCTGTTATTGGTCACGAGTCTGATATTCAAGCATGGACGATGGAAGATTTACAGCAGTATCACAAAACCTATTATGCACCGAATAATGCGGTTGTGGTGATTGCTGGTGATGTTCAGTTTGATAATGTTAAGCGTTTAGCTAAGAAGTACTTTGAGCCGATTCCTGCACAGACGCCACCGGCTAAGGTTCGCACCGTTGAGCCAGAGCAAACAGGTGAACGTCGAGTTTTTGTAAAAAAAGCATCAGTAAGCACGCCAAATCTTATGTTGGCTTACCATATCCCAAATTCAAAATCTGCCGATTATTACGCATTAGATATTTTGTCTTCGATACTAAGTGACGGTAAGAGTTCTCGCTTATATAAAGGGTTAGTCGATAAACAAATAGCGATTGCAGCTGAGTCTTATCTCCCAAAATCTTTTGATCCTAACTTATTCTATATCTACGGAATAGCAAGCCAAAAAGTGTCTGAAAAACAGCTAGAAAAAGCCTTGATAGAGCAAATCGATCTGATTGCAGAGAAAGGTGTTTCTCAGCATGAACTCGATAAAGTGAAGAACATCAAATTGATGGATTTTTATCGTACGATGGAAACCATAAATGGTAAGGCAAACACCATAGGAACCTATGAAATGTTCTTTGGAGACTATAAAAAGCTGTTTGATGCACCAGAACTTTACAACAAAGTTACGCCTGAAGATATTCAGCGTGTTGCGCAAACCTATCTTAAAAAATCTAACCGCACAGTGGGCGTTTTAGCGGCTCATGAGGAGAAAGATCAATGAAGCCATCTAAAATGACAACGGCCATCAACTCTAAGTGGATGCTTGGTTTAGCCTTAGGTTGTGCAGTAACGCTTTCCGCCTGTAATTCAACACCAGCGCCTCAAGCGGCTAAAGCTGAAGTTGTTGATACTGGTAGCTTTAAAATTCCGACTTATGACACTTATAAAATGGGCAACGGGCTGACCGTATATTTAATGCCGCATAAAGAAGTCCCATTGATCACGGTTAATGCTGCAATTAAAGTGGGTAGCGTTAATGATATCTTAGGTGGAGAAGCTCGCTTAACAGCGAAGGGGCTGATGCTTGGTGCTGGGAAGTGGTCAAAGTCTGAACTTGAACAAACCATTGACTTTATGGGGGCAAGTTTAACCACTAATGCAGGTAAAGAAGGCAGTTCCGTTCGCAGTGACTTTTTGGCTAAAGATTTCGATAAGATGTTACCGATCATTGAAGCGGTATTGCTTGATCCTAAGTTTAATGGCAAAGAATTCTCTAAGCTTAAAGATCGTGAGATTGCTGGTTTAGGGCAAGCGAAAGAGAGCCCTCGAAATGTCATCGGTCGTTACTTTGACCGTATGATTTTTGCTGATACCCCTTATGGTAAGCCGAGTTCAGGCAACAGTGATAGCCTTAAAAAGCTCGATGTAGCAAAGCTTAAAGCGTTTTATGCAGCTTATTATCAACCGCAGAATGCAGCAATCAGCATAGTAGGTGACTTTGACGTAAAACAGATGAAAGCGAAGCTTGACGCTACATTTGGCTCTTGGAAATCGACGGTAAAGGTTCAACAGCCAAATTTAGCCGCATTGCCAAAGCCAAGCAAAAGCAGAGTGTTATTGGTGAACAAAGGTGATGCCATTGAAACGACCTTTTTAATTGGTGGTAAAGGTATCCGTTTCGACAATAAAGATCGTGTCGGTTTAACGGTTGTAAATACGATTTTAGGTGGTCGATTTACTTCATGGCTTAATGACGAGCTGCGTGTTAACGCGGGTCTGACCTACGGTGCGCGTTCTGCATTTGTTCCCTACGCAAAAGACGGTATCTTTCGTATCAGCACATTTACTAAAGTGGCCACCACAAAAGAAGCGATTGACTTAGCTCTGAAGACTTATGGCCGTTTATGGGAGCAAGGTATCGACCAAGCGACCCTTGATTCAGCTAAAGCCTATGTAAAAGGTCAATTCCCGCCAAGATATGAAACCAGTGGTCAGCTGGCAAAGCTTCTCGGTGATATGTATTTGTATGGTTTTGACGACAGTTACATCAACGATTTTCAAGCAAAAGTTGATGGCTTAACACTGGATGAAACTAAGCGTCTAGTGAAGCAGTATTTCCCGAAACAGAACTTACAATATGTATTGATTGGTAATGCAGGAAAAGTGGCACCAATAGCGAAACAGTACGGGGAAGTGACTCAAGTTGACATTAAATCCGTTGGGTTTAACACTCAGTAAACTCAAAGTTGATTCAGTAAAAAAGCATGGTTTCAAACCATGCTTTTTTTTGGGTCTTACAAAACGATTCAACAAGCATTTGAAGGTATTGAAGGATATAAATGCTTAGAGTTGCATGAGGAAGTTGATCGACAAAGTTGAAAGCAAAGCCGATCTCGAACATCGAGGTTCATCAATGGAATTGTTAAGACATTGAGTTGGGAAGTTTTGGAGATACTTCAAGCTCAATTCCTTGGGCTTACTTCGATGCTTTTGGCCGATAAGATTAATTGTTGATGCTTGAATTATGAAGAGAGTTTAATTAATACATTGATAACGATAGTGATATGGTTAACAGCAACTTACTATACTATTAATGGTTTGATATGTCTTTAGCAGCAAGTAGTACTCGTGAGCCACAAACTACACCTGAGCAACAAAGTTATTCCTTCGATGAAGATGAATGGGTGATTCCTGATGAATCGAAGCCTGTTTGCGCAGGAGGATTATTATGTCAGTATGAGCTCGAACCTAAATTTTCCGCTTTATCAAAACAACCACCTGAATTTCGGCATCATAAAAATCTGTATGGAACACCAAAAGAGCAATTCGCAAAATTTAATGCCTTGATGGCAGATGAAAATATCCCTTTAAAGGTTAAAGAGGCGGCTGTTAAACAAATTAACGCTACTATGGGCGCTCCAACCAGGTTATACAGGGCAATTCAAACATTAAATTGTGAGAACGAAAAGTGCACTGAATCTTTTATAGAGGTGAAAAAGAGCTTGGTTATCGAGTTGGCAGAAAAATATGTTGACTCTAGAGATGATATTAAGGCGGATAAAAAGGAGTATGTGGCTCAACTTGTGAGGTTTGCAGCAAGTGATTTCGGCTATGAGCCGGAACAACAGTCACCTGAACAACAATCAAGAAATGGGTTCGTAAGATGTTCACAATTAGGACATGTTTCATACGCGGATGCAGAAGGGTTTTTAAAGTTAGCGGACGCATATCTTTCTCCGACTAGAATTATGAATAAAACGGCAGCTAAGGGAGTATCCAGAGTAGCAATTGCATGGGGTTCAAAGCTTGTGGAGAGAGCACCTGAAGGGTTCCGTTGGGGAAGTAAAAAATATAATGTTCAGGTTATGCCTTGGAACCAGTATACAAGCATACAACAGGAATGTATTCCACAATTAGATGTCAGTTCGATGCATCCTCATATTTATATTCCAATGTGTGAGGCTGCGATTTCACAATGCAAATCAACCGAAGATGTTTGCAAATTGGCGCTTAGAGTTCTTCCTAAGTTTAATGCTCAACAAAGTGGGCATGAGACGTACCAAATACTAGAGATGGCATTTAAAAATAAAGCTCAACAATTAAGTAAAGATCAAGCTCATTCAGAGAGTTTCACTCCATATATTGAAGGCGAATCTTTTAAAGAACATCAGTTATTAACTCTTTGCTCAATTTTACCTGCTTCAGAACAAAAAGCGCTTTTGGACGTGGTCGTTAAGGCAAGATCTCTTCCTATTTCTGCATTATGTCTTTTTAAGCATCAGACACTACTTTCATTACCTCAGGACGTCCTAAAAAAAATACCTTGGGAAGAGATAAAACCTATGCTATCCATGGCGGTTAAACGCGGATGGTTAGATTTAATACAGCATTGCAATCTTCAAAACAGAGTAGAACATGAAGTAAAAGAAATAGCATTTGAAGCGGTTGAAAAAAATAACACGACAATTCTTGGATATTTACTCACTTTGCTTGGTGATACAGCTTGTAGTGTAACTTCTGATTATCCAGTTCAAAGTATTGGCAATGCAAGGGAATCTCGAACCTTATTTGCCCATGCATGTCATATACAACAATTTGATGTTGTGCGTTTTTTAATGCGTAATCATGATATAGATGTAAAGCAGGTCAATGTCGTCAGATCCCAAACACTCGTTGGGCCGATGGTTTCAAGCATTCAATCTGAGAGCATTCTTATATTTAATCGAGCGCTCTCGGATGGTAATGAACAGCTTGTGAAAGAGCTGCTTTCCAACTTTACACCAAGTGAGTTGAGAAAATTACGGGATCCAGAAGGTAAAACAAGCATGTTGCAATGGGCATGTAAAAAAGGACATTTATATTTGGTTAAGTTCATCCTACCTATAGGAAGTGATGTTGATGGTTTAGATACTCAATCTCTAGAGAGAGCTTCGAAAAGTAATGTCAAAACATATATGCAGAAAGTGACAAGCAGCAATACGGCCGTTGAAAATAACGTTAACCCAGAAGCTCAAGCGAAAAAAGATAAAAATAGAACGCTATTTTTTAAAAAAGCGCGTTTTAAAGAGGCCGTAGCTGATGGAAATATCGATGAAATTGACCGTTGGGTTAAAGCCGATGTTAGATCATTTAGTGTACCAGAGGTGAGAGGCTTATTTCAATTAGCGTTGCAAGACCGTAAAGGTGAAACCCTAGTAAAATTAATTAACCTATTTGAGACTGAAGAATCTAAAAGCATATTAATGTCAGATGTATTTTTAATAAGCATTGCCAAATTAGAAGATGTTGAATTGATTAAAAATGCGCTTTCTGAGATTGAAAAAACAACAAACTCGACCGGTGATAAATTAAAAGAGTTGACAGTAAATGTTTGGCAGCAAGCCTTTCAATTTAACAATAAGTTAGCACTGGGTTATATTGAAAAAACATACTCACAATTTAGTGGTGCTTATATCATAGACGTTGCAGAAGCATCGTCAACACCTTCAATATTAAAGACGAATTCTAAGCCTAGGTCTGCAGGGATTGAGATGACTCCTTTTAATAAAGAGTCTTAGTTCGATTATCCTAGAAAACGCAGTTGGATACGAACTCAGGCGTAGAAAAATTTCAGAAAACAAGGCGTAGCTTGCAGCAAGTAGTAATTCTACTCGCAAAAGTTACAACGCAGTAATCGGGAATTTTAGCAAGCTTGTGAGCGTATAGCGATTCACCTTTTAAGTGAGCTATTACATTGCGGATATTAATATCGTATCAATAAATTAAGTTTGTTTTTAGCGACCAACTGCGTTTTTGTAACCATTCACCAGCGTAGTATTGACTAATCGCTGGTGAGGTTAAACACATCTGGATAAGGTTTACGTTGTGTTACAGCCGTAACAATTTCAGAGATAACTTCGAGCGCAGATAAACCAC
>NZ_JAFEUN010000229.1 GCF_016900895.1 Parashewanella hymeniacidonis | reverse complement strand
AGGTCGTACTATTTCAGATTTCTCCGCATGCTTTCGTGAATTACGTCTGACTGATAATAAATTTTTAAAGTTATCAGATTCTCAAAAAAAAAGGTGTGTGCATCTAGCGCAGAAAAACGGTCATCATGATACGGTGGCTGCGTTTATGAAGGTGCTGGTGGAGTTACTGAAGGCAGGGAGGTTATCAGAAGATAAGTTCATAGCGCTGGCAGCGGGAAAAAGACGTGACGAAACACCTGGACTATTTCTGGCGCTGCAAAATGGTCATCATGATACGGTGACTGCGTTTATGAAGGTGCTGGCGGAGTTACTGAAGGAAGGGACGTTATCAGAAGATAAGTTCATAGCGCTGGCAGCGGGAAAAAGACGTGACGAAACACCTGGACTATGTTTAGCGCAGAAAAACGGTCAGCATGAGACGGTGGCTGCGTTTATGAAGGTGCTGGTGGAGTTACTGAAGGAAGGGAAGTTATCAGAAGATAAGTTCATAGCGCTGGCAGCGGGGAAATATGGTGACGGAACGCCTGGACTATATTTGGCGCTGCAAGAGGGTCAGCATGAGACGGTGGCTGCGTTTATGGAAGCACTGGCGGAGTTACTGAAGGAAGGGAAGTTATCAGAAGATAAGTTCATAGAGCTGGCAGCAGCGAAAGATGGTGACGAAATACCAGGGCTATGGATGGCGCAGCAAGAGGGTCAGCATGATACGGTGGCTGCGTTTATGGAAGCTCTGGTGGAGTTACTGAAGGCAGGGAAGTTATCAGAAGATAAGCTCATAGAGCTGGCAGCAGCGAAAGATGGTGACGAAACACCTGGACTATATTTGGCGCTGCAAAATGGTCATCATGATACGGTGACTGCGTTTATGAAGGTGCTGGCGGAGTTACTGAAGGAAGGGGAGTTATCAGCAGATAAGTTCATAGAGCTGGCAGCGGGGAAAAGACGTAACGGAACACCTGGACTATGGATGGCGCTGCAAGAGGGTCAGCATGATACGGTGGCTGCGTTTATGAAGGTGCTGGCGGAGTTACTGAAGGAAGGGAAGCTATCAGAAGATAAGTTCATAGAGCTGGCAGCAGCGAAAGATGGTGACGAAATACCTGGACTATTTCTGGCGCAGAAAAGCGGTCAGCATGATACGGTGGCTGCGTTTATGAAGGTGCTGGCGGAGTTACTGAAGGCAGGGAAGTTATCAGAAGATAAGTTCATAGCGCTGGCAGCAGCGAAAGATGGTGACGAAACACCAGGGTTATTTCTGGCGTTGCAAAACGGTCGTAATGAAGTGGTAACGGTATTTATGACGGTGTTGGCCGAGTTGTTGAGAGAAAAATCTTTGTCGGAAGAGGCATTCAAGGAGCTGGCAGCGGCGAAAAGTGGAAACGAAACATTTGGGTTATTTATGGCGCAGGAATGCCATTATCATAAGACGGTAAATGCATTCATGAGCGTGTTGGACTCGTTAGGTAGAGGTGGGAGTTTGTCTATGGATGCATTAACAGAACTCAAAAAGAGAGCTAAACCTTTGGGTAACCCCCTTTTTTAGGATTAAGCAGTTCGGGTTATTATGTGTAAAGAATTTTATGGAATGTCAAAAAAGATAGCATCGTTACGAAGGTAAGAGATGGTCAAGTTACAGTAAAATTCGATGGGCATCTGACTAAAATCAATCAGGTCTCTTTCAGATTTTAATCTCTGAGGGTTTTATTCCCCGCCGCTTGCGGCGTAATATGATGTAATGAGCGAATACATTCACAAGAGCCATAACGTAATTATTTTGCTATATCACTTAGTTTTTCCAGCCAAATACAGAAGAGCGGTATTTGACGAGGCTCATATCGGGTTCAAGACTGCTAGGTAATCAATAGTTGAATGAGTGGTGCAAGCAGCCCTTTACCTCGTAGGCCAGCATTGTGTACAAACTCAAAAAAACCAAGATAAAGAGGGAGTTTTTCTTGTGATATCCCTCGATGTGGTCTCAACCATGGTCTAAGTAATGACCAGAAACCTTCCATCGTATTAACGTGCACTTCATAGAATCCATCACCGTCTTCATCTCTAGCGTACTCATGTTTACTGTGGCACACACTTTTATGTTCATAACCCCAGTCTTCAAGTGAATGGTAAATGTTGTATTCATCGGTGTAAATTAACGAGCCGATGGCGACTGTTTTTTCTATGAAAGGTTTAATCGTTGCTTTCTGAACATTTTTCAGCAAGTTAATAACGACTTCTCCACCACGTTGTATCATTCCAAACACTGGGGGTTTTTCAGAAGCCATCGTTCCTCGTCCTGGAGCACCTTTAAGTTTTCGTCTTCTACTTTTTCGCCCCAGATTTTTTTATGGCTTCAGGTTTTCCTTTGTGACCAGCAACAAGGTACATTTCGTCAAATTCAACTTTGCCTTT
>NZ_JAFEUN010000228.1 GCF_016900895.1 Parashewanella hymeniacidonis | reverse complement strand
ACAACTCAATGAATGATATCAACAGCATGACATGATGATTAGATCGGTCAAATGATCGTGAAAAATAGTGAGTTGAGTGCAGGTATTTTGTTCATTTAACTTTCAGAGTGCTGAATAGTTACTATAAATTAAAGACGCATTTTTCATGAACAGTTCTTCATTTAACCAATTACAGACATTCCATGCCATTCTCGAAGAAGGTTCAATAACTGGAGCAGCTAAGAAACTAGAAATCGCACCTCCGTCTGTGAGTCAATCACTAAAAAATCTGGAGAAGCACCTTGGGTTGCCTCTTTTCACTCGCAGCACTCGAAGAATTGAGCTGACCGAAGCAGGAAGTTTGCTTTACCAAAAAACAGTCAATGCACTTAATGAGCTTAATGATGCATTCGACAGCATTGAAGATTTAAATGAAGTGCCCTCAGGTAAGGTTAAACTCACTATCCCTCGGTTTGCTTATCAATTTTTCTTACAACCGTTATACGTAGAATTTTGTGAACGCTACCCAAATATCCAATTAGAAGTATCGGTATCAGATGAGGCGGTAAATATTATTGCCGAAGGCATTGACGTCGGCATTCGATTTGGCGATAGAGTTGAAGAAGGCATGGTCGCCAGACCAATAACCAAACCAATGAAAGAAGCCTTATTTGCCTCACAATCTTATGTCGATAAACATGGAGTCCCTAATTCAATTGAAGAGTTACAAAAACATAAACTCATTCAATATCGCTTTATCGCTTCAAACCAATTAGCACCGCTAAAGATTACAAATGGTAAAGAGGTATTCAATGTTGAAATGCCTCTTGCAATGATCGTCAATGATACCGATTTAATGATTGATGCAACAATCAACGGGTTAGGCATAGGTAGAGTTATCACGCCAATGGTCAATCACTTATTTGAGCAAGGAAAAGTCATACCCATTTTAGAACCGCATTGGTGTCCGTACTCTGGATTGCATTTATACTTTAATCAAAATACTCAAAAGGCAAAAAGAGTCAGAGTATTAGTTGACTTTTTAATCGAAAAAGCAGCCGCTACCCTATAGAGACTGCTTTGTCCAAATCCGTTAGATATAAGTTTGTAAATTGCTCTAAATCAAAAAAGAACTGAGTGACTACACACTGCATTGGCGAAGCTAACGTCACCTTTTCTCTCGCTGTTGCCCTAGTATGATCACCGTTTTGCTGAAGCTTTAAAATGTACTATCCATCAACAATGGTTAGGACACTTTTTATAACTGATTGAATTTACTGAGCTTAAAAATTTGAATCTAAAAACATGGATTCCTTAAAATTCAATGAGTTATTTTATTATAAACGGCGAAAGTTTAAAAACTGTCCGAAGTGTTGATGGTAAAAAAACTCAATTTTTGAGCCGTTTTTGCTGCGTGCGCCACACTTTTGAAATTTAATGTCCGCTATAAGTATCTGTTTTTAAAGCGACCACAACTTATTGAGCCGTTACATAGAATGCAGCTCGCCATTGTGACGGCGACACCTTGAATTTTTCCTTAAAATGATGGCGAAATGTTACCACAGATTTAAATCCTGCCGATTCGGCAATTTGCTCGATGGATTGCTTACTTTGTTCTAACAATGTTTGGCTATGACTTAACCTATGCTGCAGTAACCACTGATTAAAACTAAGCCCAGTATGCTTTTTAAAATGTCGAGTGAATGTACTGCGGCTCATATTTAGCTTATCTGATAGCTCATCTATCGTTATATCAATGGTTAAGTCATTGCGGATATGTTCTAGGGTATCGGCAAGCTTTTGGTCTTGATAATTTGTAGGGATCGGCAGTTCTATATATTGCGGCTGATATCCTGCACGATGAGGCGATGTCACCAACATTCTTGCCACTTTGTTCGCCACTTTGGCTCCTTGAATTTCGCTAAGCATAAATAAGCAACAGTCCATGGCTACAGCACTGCCAGCAGAAGTGTATAAACCATTTGAATGACAGTACAAAGACTCAGCCGTTAATTCGACTTTAGGGAAACGATGTTTAAAATCATCAATAAATAGCCAGTGAGTAGACGCTTTATGCCCGTCGAGTAAGCCTGCGTAAGCCAGAGGGTATGCACCTTGGCATAGACCTGCGATTATTGCTCCTCGTTGATAAGCTTTTTTAACTGTTTCTATCAGTTCTGATGAGGGTTTATCGTCTGGGATTGACCAGCTAGGAAAAATAACAATATCAGCTCCTTCGATGATCGAAAGGTTGTATTGCGTTTGAATATCAAAACCAACCGCTGATTTTACAATGCCCGCTTTATCACTAAATAGTCGGTTCTGAAAAAATCCATTTCAAGAGTTAAAATGTACGGCATCTGATTTACGCAAAATTCAGAGCCGTACCCCAAAAGCAAGATTTCTTAGATTTTGCATCAATTTCACTACAA
>NZ_JAFEUN010000227.1 GCF_016900895.1 Parashewanella hymeniacidonis | reverse complement strand
CACTTCATTACGACCGTTTTGCAACGCCAGAAATAACCCTGGTGTTTCGTTGCCACCTTTCGCTGCTGCCAGCTCTATGAACTTATCTTCTGATAACTTCCTTGCCTTCAGTAACTCCGCCAGTACTTTCATAAACGCAGCCACCGCCTCATGCTGACCGTTTTTCTGCGCCAGACATAACCCTGGTATTTCGTAATCATCTTTCGCTGCTGCCAGCTCTATGAACTTATCTTCTGATAACTTCCCTTCCTTCAGTAACTCCGCCAGCACCTTCATAAACGCAGCCACCGTATCATGATGACCACTTTGCAGCGCCAAATATAGTCCAGGCGTTCCGTCACCATCTTTCCCCGCTGCCAGTTTTATGAACTTACCTGCTGATAACTTCCCTTCCGTCAGCAACTCCGCCAATACTTTCATAAACGCAGCCACCGTATTATGCTGACCGTTTTTCTGCGCCATCCATAGCCCTGGTATTTCGTCACGTCTTTTTCCCGCTGCCAGCTCTATGAACTTATCTTCTGACAACTTCCCCTCCTTCAGTAACTCCACCAGCACCTTCATAAACGCAGTCACCGTATCATGATGACCATTTTGCAGCGCCAAATATAGTCCAGGCGTTCCGTTACGTCTTTTCCCCGCTGCCAGCGCTATGAACTTATCTTCTGATAACTTCCCTTCCTTCAGTAACTCCGCCAGCACCTTCATAAACGCAGCCACCGTCTCATGTTGCCCCTCTTGCAGCGCCAGACATAGTCGAGGTGTTCCGTTACGTCTTTTCCCCGCTGCCAGCGCTATGAACTTATCTTCTGATAACTTCCCTTCCTTCAGCAACTCCACCAGCACCTTCATAAACGCAGCCACCGTTTCATGCTGACCTTTTTGCTGCGCCAGAAATAACCCTGGTGTTTCATTGCCACCTTTCGCTGCTGCCAGCGCTATGAACTTATCTGCTGATAACTTTCCTTCCTTCAGTAACTCCGCCAGCACCTTCATAAACGCAGCCACCGTCTCATGCTGACCTTTTTGCTGCGCTAGACATAGTCCAGGTGTTTCGTCACCATCTTTCGCTGCTGCCAGCGCTATGAACTTATCTGCTGATAACTTCCCTGCCTTCAGTAACTCCGCCAGCACCTTCATAAACGCAGTCACCGTATCATGCTGACCCTCTTGCAGCGCCAGAAATAGTCCAGGTATTTCGTCACCATCTTTCGCTTCTGCCAGCGCTATGAACTTATCTTCTGATAACTTCCCTTCCTTCAGTAACTCCACCAGCACCTTCATAAACGCAGTCACCGTATCATGATGACCTTTTTGCAGCGCCAGAAATAGTCCAGGTGTTTCGTTACCACCTTTCGCTGCTGCCAGCGCTATGAACTTATCTGCTGATAACTTCCCTGCCTTCAGTAACTCCACCAGCACCTTCATAAACGCAGCCACCGTCTCATGCTGCCCCCCTTGCAGCGCCAGACATAGTCCAGGTATTTCGTTACCATCTTTCGCTGCTGCCAGCGCTATGAACTTATCTTCTGATAACTTCCCTTCCTTCAGTAACTCCACCAACACCTTCATAAAAGCAGTCACCGTCTCATGATGACCATTTTGCAGCGCCAGACATAGTCCAGGCGTTCCGTCACCATCTTTCGCTGCTGCCAGCGCTATGAACTTATCTGCTGATAACTTCCCTGCCTTCAGTAACTCCGCCAGTGCTTCCATAAACGCAGCCACCGTATCATGCTGACCATCTTGCTGCGCCATCCATAGCCCTGGTATTTCGTCACGTCTTTTTCCCGCTGCCAGCTCTATGAACTTATCTTCTGACAACTTCCCCTCCTTCAGTAACTTCACCAGCACCTTCATAAACGCAGTCACCGTATCATGCTGACCATTTTGCAGCGCCATAAATAGTCCAGGTGTTTCGTCATGTCTTTTTCCCGCTGCCAGCGCTATGAACTTATCTGCTGATAACTTCCCTTCCTTCAGTAACTCCGCCAGCACCTTCATAAACGTAGTCACCGTCTCATGCTGACCATTTTGCAGCGCCATCCATAGTCCAGGTGTTTCATCACCATCTTTCCCCGCTGCCAGCGCTATGAACTTATCTTCTGATAACTTCCCTGCCTTCAGTAACTCCACCAGCACCTTCATAAACGCAGTCACCGTATCATGATGACCATTTTGCAGCGCCAGAAATAGTCCACCAGGTATTTCGTCACCATCATTTGCTGCTGCCAGCGCTATGAACTTATCTTCTGATAACTTCCCTTCCTTCAGTAACTCCACCAGCACCTTCATAAACACAGCCACCGTATCATGATGACCATTTTGCAGCGCTAGATGCACACACCTTTTTTTTTGAGAATCTGATAACTTTAAAAAATTATTATCAGTCAGACGTAATTCACGAAAGCATGCGGAGAAATCTGAAATA
>NZ_JAFEUN010000226.1 GCF_016900895.1 Parashewanella hymeniacidonis | reverse complement strand
AAGGGAGCCTTTTTGTAGACTTATTGTGTGTCAGAACTAATAAGTACTATGAAATTGCTCCTTTCGCACTATATATTTAAGCTATCACACTGATAATTAATGATCTTTTAATAATATTCGTCGTTCTAAAGGATCTACACCCAAAACAGGGTTTGCCCTTTGGTACAAACGCCTTGAGCGAGACAAGTTTAAATGGCCGCAAAAAATCGAGTCTGAACAATTGGTGTTATCAGAGCAACAGCTACAATGGCTACTCTCTGGCTTTGATGTCCTTGGGCATCAAGTTGTCCATATTGAATGTTACAGTTGATTGATCGCCTGAGTGAATGATAATTCCATAAATTAGATCAGTGATAGCGCCTATTTTATCGACGTATTTGATAAAAAAGTGACATGAAAACACGAGTTCAAACGTTACCTAATGACATCGCTTTACTTCAGCAATTATTGCTGGAGCAACAGGCGTTGCTTGAAGCTAAAGATACTGAACTTGAAGCTAAAGACGGTAAAATTGCCAAGCTGCTTGAATCTTATCAATGCCTGTTAAAGCAATTTCGATTGGCTCAGAATAAGCAGTTTGGACGCAGCAGTGAAACTCATCCTGATCAAGGCGAGTTGTTCAATGAGGCTGAAGCATCAGTTGATAATCCAGATGAAGATAACTCAGATGACAGTGAAACTGATCCATCGACAAACTCTGGTAAAAAAAGACAACCTAAGCGTCAGCCGCTGCCGAAAAACTTGCCTCGTAAGCAAGAAATTCATGATATCGATGACGATGAAAAGCAGTGTGAGTGTTGCGGTCATCAACTGGTGAAAATGGGGCAAGATATCAGCGAAAAGCTTGAGTTTATCCCCGCAATCGTCAGAGTTATTGAACATGTTCGTTTAAAGTACAGCTGCCAACACTGCGAAAAACAAGGCACGCAAAGCAACATAAAACAAGCGCCAGTACCAAGCTGCCCAATCCCTAAAGGGTATGCGACACCAAGCTTGCTTAGTCAAATCATCACCAGTAAATATCAATATGCACTGCCACTGTATCGATAAGAAACCATGTTCAAGCAACATGGTATCGAAATCAGTCGTCGAACCATGTCGGACTGGATGATGAAATGCGGAGCCTTATTCAAACCACTGTATAAACGCCTGCACGAAATATTATTATCACAACCCGTGTTGCAAGCCGATGAAACCACATTAAAAGTCATCAATGATGAGCGTCATAAGTCGTATATTTGGGTGTACTGCTCAGGTATCGACTCGCCAGATAAAGGAACTCGGCCGCAAGCAACCGAGTTTTATTTGAACAGTCCAAGCTGATCTGCACTTTTCTATTTTTTGTCTAGCTCTACCAATTGATCTTGAACATACTTTCTGATTACTTCTTCAGTTGCATTACCTATCGTTTCAACAAAATAGCTCTGAGTCCAAAGCTTTCCTCCCCAAAAATATCTTCGCTTAATTTCTGGGTAAAATTTGAAAAATTGTCTAGCTGAAATACTTTTTATTATTTGCATCACATCACTTGGAGACATCTTAGGAACACCCCTTACAACCATATGAATGTGATAAACTGGTATTTCTAGTTCTACAATATCTATTTCATAATCGTAGCCAATTTTGTAAATAATCGACTTGAGTGTCTCACGATAAGGTTCTGTAAACACTTTGCGACGATACTTTGGTACCCATACAAAGTGATACATTAATCGGTAAACGTGATGTGAATTTCTTTGAAGCTCCATATACAGGATAATATAGACTGGGAGCCGCCCAGTCTACACTATACAGCACGGGGGCAAGCCCCCGAGATTTTCGCTCCGCTCGTTAAAGCCTGGCTAGATAAGTCAGCACTGCAAGTATCAAAGAAGGGTAAGCTTGGCACAGCCATCACTTACAACTTGAACCAATGGGATAAATTGCTTAGATACCTTGATGACGGTTTGCTGAATATCGATAACAATCGCGCTGAGCGAGCAGTAAAACCCTTCGTCATTGGCCGCAAAAACTGGCTGTTTAATGTTAATCATAATGGTGCTGAAACCAGCGCCATGCTTTACAGTATGATAGAAACGGCAAAAGCTAATGGACTTGTACCATTTGATTACATCAACCACTGCTTAGAGCAATTGGCAAAATCACCACAAGATATTGAATCACTACTTCCTTGGAATGTTGACCTTAAAAAAAGCTAGATGTACTTCGGTACACGCTTACTCTGAATAAACTTGAACGGCGGTTTGTAACCCCGCTGTTTCAGCTTACGATGCAGTTTCGTCGCTTTCTTCCACAGTCTTAGCTGAATACTTCTTAGTCTTCGCCTTAACCACCTCGAAATTTTTTGGAACTCTTTCTTAATGTTCGCTATTCGAAAGTATTGACTAAAGCCCCTTAGAAGCGGGTTTAGCTTTTTTATGACCATAGATAACGGTTTTCCACCATTACGTTTTGTCAGGGCTTT
>NZ_JAFEUN010000225.1 GCF_016900895.1 Parashewanella hymeniacidonis | reverse complement strand
TCGAAGCATTTTTTCTTTTTCATGTGTACATAAAAACACCATAAAAAGATCGTTCAAGTAACAATGTTAGATCAAGTGACTTGTTTCACAAAAAACAAGAGGGGCTTGGTGAATGGTTACGTTGTAATTGTCGATGGGGCAGCATGGCATCAAGAAACCGTGGCTGATGAATTTGAAAATTTAACTCTTGTGAAGCTACCTCCATATTCACCAGAATTAAACCCGATAGAGCAGGTTTGGCAATGGATGAGACAAAATGAATTGGCTAATCGATGCTTTAGTGGGTATGAAAATATTGTTAATGAATGCTCAAGGGCTTGGAACACATTTAGAAGTGACATCAAAAACGTTCAATCTTTATGCAAAAGGGAATGGTTTACCATGGGAATTTAATTAATGTAATTGGTATTAATACAGAACAATGTTCTTTAAAATGGATTCGATTCTTCTTATGGTATAACTCGTATGGAATGGTTTAGGAATAACAGATAGGTAATGAAAGCTGTAGCTGGAATTGCTCCAGCTACAAAACGTAAAGTTATTGGCGAGCCAAACGATGGTTTTCACTCGGTTGTTCAAAGTCACTGCGGTAAGGGTTGATGTCTAAACCACCACGACGGGTATAACGTGCATAAACCGTAAGTTTTGTGCAATTACAAAATCGCTTAAGATCAACAAAGATTCTCTCAACGCATTGCTCATGGAACTCATTGTGCTGCCTAAACGAAATTAAATAACGAAGTAGTTTTTCACGATCAATTTTAGGGCCCTGATAACGAATCATTACGCTGCCCCAATCAGGTTGTGAAGTAATTAAACAATTAGACTTTAACAAGTTAGAGGTTAACGTTTCAGCCACTGTTTGTTTATCATCAGTACTGTTTTCAAGGTAGTCTGGTTTAAATTCGTAGTCATCAACCTCAATATCAAGCTCATCAATGCAAGCACCTGGTAATTCAACGACTCTTTGCAGACCAAAATGCTTAGGTTCAATAATTGAAACGACTACGTCACCTTCAGCACATTTAGAAAGATCTTTAGCTAATGTGTCTTGAACTTGAGTTATTGAATCGAACTTTGTCTGGTTAAACGTATTTAAATAAAGTTTAAATGACTTTGATTCAATTAAGTTTTCTGATTTATAGTCAAGGCGAAATTCTGCAATTGCCACCATGGGTTTCCCCTTGGAATTGAGCCATGACAGTTCATATCCTGTCCATATGTCTTCACCATGGAAAGGTAAATTAGTATTTAGCTCAATGGCATCTCGGTTTAATTTTCGAGGTACACCTTGCAATAATGTCGGATTATATTCAGATTCATATTGAGTAGATTTACCTAAGGTTAGGCCTGTTAATTCTTTTGCTTCACCATAGGGATCGTGGTTTTTTGTCATCAATACAATTTCCGTGTCAAAATAGCCGTATATTATAACTAAAATTGGGTAGTACTTAAGTGTCTTGTTTCACTGCTTTAGAAGATTTTATTAATAAATACCACCAACAATATCAACAAACCCTGAATGAACTGCCACGTTATTATCCTGTTGGAGAGTTTTCACCTTGTATTGAGGGCGATTATGATGGGGATAAAGAAAGCTATGTTCATTGGAATCCAGTAAAAAAAGACGATTCTTCCAACTTTAACAATGTTGAAAGTGCGTTGGAAATGAAACTTCACCAAGACATTCATGATTTTTATGGCAAGCTGTACGCTGCTCCGATTCATTTTGACTCCGAATTCGGCGAAGGCGAACTCATTCAAGCTTGGAGTCAAGAAAATTTTGAGTTGCTGCAGCAAAATATTATTGGTCATTTAATGATGAAGAAAAAGTTGAAGCAATCGCCGACTTGGTTTATTGGTACAATAGATCATTCAGAAAGAATGATTACTGTAAATAATGAAGACGGAAGTGTTTGGTTAGAAATACCTGGAGAAGTTCAATCGGATAAATTGGCCAACTCGATAGAACTGTTCATTGAAAAGCTAGAGGTGAAACCTTGTATTCCTGACGCTCCACAATCTTATATTGAGTCGATTCCTGAACATCCTGGAATTATGAATAGTTTAAAAAGAATGTGGTGTAATCTCACCTCGAAGTAGCAATATATTTTCTACTTTACTCTCTCGTTTTGGGCCTCAATGTAATATTACGTTGAGGTTTAATTATTTTATTTTTCAGAACCGTTTGGTGTACTAGAGTTCACCAATGGATGACCGATAAAATGAATGAAATTTAATTTTTCCCTGAAAACTTCTCAGTTTATAATTGACGTAAAAATTACGTAAAGTCATGTGGTTATATGTCACTTCCAAAGGTTTCAGGTGAAGAGTTTAGTTTAAGGCAATGTAACTATTCAGCTGGGTAAACAAAGATATCAGGCAAGTGCCCGCTGAACAGCAGGTTCAACGAGGTTGAGGCTGTGATATTTTGCTTTCGACAACTCGAAACGTAACTGCGTATGGCACAGA
>NZ_JAFEUN010000224.1 GCF_016900895.1 Parashewanella hymeniacidonis | reverse complement strand
CGGTTAATTCACTTTCGCCTTGCTGCTTTATCAGCGCTTGCCATTGCTCTGGTGTTCTTCGATTTGTCATGCCACATCTCAATGATTGAAAAGTGGCAAAGATTTTAAGGGGATGCTTTTACTTTGAGAATACGCAGTTTACCGCACGCTTACTATTCAGATGAGAAGATGGTCAAGCTCACGAAGTCCATTAGCGAGTTGGGCGATGCCCAATAAATGGTTTGATGAGCTGGGACTCTTTAACTTAGAAAAGGTACAAACGGGATATGTGTTCAGTACGAAGTAACTGAATAGAATTAAGCAGGAGCCGTATACGAGAACCGTAAGTACGGTTCTGTGAGAGGGATGAGGCAGCGATGCCTCACCCTACTCGATATCTAATGTTCATTCAGCCATTACTTTTTCTATATCTTCAATCGTTCGTGGTACGCCAGCCGATAGATTTTCATGACCACCTTTAGTCACTAAAATATCATCTTCAACTCGTACTCCCATCCCTCGGTAAGACTCTGGAACGTCGTAGCAATCTTCAGGGATATAGATGCCGGGTTCAATAGTGAAAACCATATGAGGCTCAAGTTTACGCCAATTTCCCTGTTCGTCGTGATAGGGGCCAACGTCATGAACATCCATACCTAGCCAATGACCCGTTTTATGGACCGTAAATTTTTTATAAGCCTGAGTTTCCATGGCATGTTCGAACGTCATATCAAGAAAGCCAAGTTCAATGAGCCCTTTACACATGACTTCCATACAAGTCTCATGTAAGGCATTCCAAGGTGTGCCTGGTTTCACTATGGCAATCGCAGCGTCTAAAGCAGAGAGAACCAATGAATATATTTGTTTTTGAGTTTGAGTGAATACACCATTAATAGGGTAGCTTCTTGTTATATCAGATGCGTACATATTTAGTTCAGCACCAGCATCAATCAATAGTATTTGTCCTGACTTAATAGGTGCATTGTTGTCTTCGTAATGCAAACACATGGCATTATTACCAGCAGCAACAATATTTGGATAAGCTACTTCGGTCGAGCCAAATGCCGCGATAGATTTCATAAACTGAGCTGATAGCTCAGACTCGTTCGTCGAAGAAGAGCATGAGCGCATGACGTCAATATGTGCTTTAGTCGAAGCTTGGACCGCGGCTTTTATCAAACCAACTTCTTCGTTCGTTTTTATCACTCGCATAGGGTGAAGAATTTTTGCTAAAGGCGTTAGAGTGCGGTATTGCTTAACGACATCAAACGGGGAGTTAAGACGCTGAGAATCAAGCAAAGGGATAAGCTGAGAAGAGATTAGATTCAGTTCATCACTTAAAAACACGTGTTCAATGTCGTTTAGTTGATTTACTAACTCTCTATTGAAATCAGCTATTTCAAATGCTAAGTCAGCTTGATAGACTTGAAGGACTCCCTTAACTCCAGCACGTTCACCGAAATTGACCTCTTGAAGCAAATCTTTAGGTCGACAAAAAAGGGTAAACGTTTCCTCATTATTCTTTTTAGATATTAATGCAAAGGAATCTGGCTCATTAAAACCAGTCAGATAAAAGAAGTCATTATCTTGTCTAAAATGGTATTTAATGTTTTTGCTGCGAACTTTCTGTTGGGATCCGACAAGAATAACCAAGCTGTTGTCGGGTAATTCAGAGAGCAGTGTTTGTCTTCTTTTCTTATATACTGACAACATAAATAAAATACATCCTTATAAATTTATAATTATGTGACCACTATATTTGTATAAAGTATGCTTTTCAAACAATAGGTGGCCATTTAAATATATAGGAGTGTGCAATTAACAATTAGGAATGAAATAATACTGCGAATTAATTATTTAAAGTTTTCGGATGGAGTTTCCAATTGAATAAGGCAGTATTTCTAGATCGTGATGGTGTAATTAATGTTGATCATGGTTATGTCCACAAAGTGGATGATTTTGAATATATCGAAGGCGTCTTCGAAGCATGCAGAGAACTCAAAGAGCTAGGATACAAATTGGTCGTGGTGACCAATCAATCTGGAATTGCGCGTGGTATGTATAGTGAAGATGACTTTCATACACTTACTGAGTGGATGGATTGGAACTTTGTAGATAAAGGTGTAGAGCTGGACGGTATTTATTATTGTCCCCATCACCCTGTAAAAGGTATTGGTGAATACAAGCAAGACTGTGAGTGCCGCAAGCCAAAATCGGGAATGCTAAAAAGTGCAGCACAATTTTTAAAAATAGATTTCTCACAATCAGTAATGTTAGGAGATAAGCACGATGACATGCTAGCTGCGTTGGATGTCGATATCCCAACACGTGTAATAGTTAAAACTGGCAAAGGTGAAATAGATTCTAAAGTCGCTACAACTATAATAGAGAGTATCGCTGATTTACCAAAGCTATTAAAAAATCAACACTTCGGACAGTTTTGAATTGAACTGAAATCAATTAGAAGTTATGAGCAGGGTTTGCGAAAATATAATTTGCAAATAACATCCCGAAAAGCCGCCGCTCATGACAGATCTAGTAAAT
>NZ_JAFEUN010000223.1 GCF_016900895.1 Parashewanella hymeniacidonis | reverse complement strand
TTTTAGCACCAAAAACGACCAGAAACCGTAGGTTCACTATATCATTTCTGGTCGAAATTGAATGTATCAAAGAGCTATATTGTATTATCGATCATAATGTTAGATGTTTTTCATAGCCGACTATGTAGCTTATGTAGCTTATGTAGCTTATGTGGCTTATGTGGCTTAGGTGGCTTAGGTTCTGTTTTTTTAAGGTGTGAAATTTGCCAATCAGTAAGGCCTCTAGCTTTTAAATCTTCCTCTTTGATTGTCCTTGCTTTGAGTTGAAAATGATATTGTTTTCTGGTTTCTAATGTCAGTCGCTTACGTGGCTTATGTGGCTTAGGTTCTGTTTTTATAAGGTATGAAATTTGCCTATCAGTAAGGCCTTTAGCTTTTAAAGCTTCCTTTGTGATTGTCCCTGCTTGGAATTGTAAATGATATTGTGTTCTGGTTTCAAGCGATAACTTTCTTCGCTTAGATTGAGGCTCTGTAATTTTGGGTGTCGTTGCTTGCTCTTCTTGAGTGATATTTTCACTTTGGGACTGCACTTCATTATTCGCTTGTACAGCTGTGAATTCGCCAGAATACGGAAAAGATGGATTGGAAAACCAGTGCAGTTGTGACTGTGATGACTGAGTATTAACCATATATAGTTGCTGGTTAATCATCACAAATTGTGATTGTGGTTGTGGTTGTCCAACCACATATATAATTTGTGGTTGGAGTTGTAAAACAGGTGGCTGCATTGATAGCTCTTTGGCAACTTAAAACTGATTATCAATACTAAGGCATTCTAAAGCCTTTTTTAAGGAAATATAAATAAAGATTCATTTTTACATTTGCATGGGGTTACATCAATTCTAAGATTTTGTTCGTTTTATTTCGTTAAATTAGATGTTAAGGCAACATTCATAAATTTTGCTTTCCATTTCCTCGGAATCAGCTCTTCCACTTGTGAGTTAGGATGTTGTGACACCCGTTGCAGCACATCAACCAAATAATAATAGGGGTTAATGCCCTGAAGCCGGCAGGTGACCATCAGGCTTTGCAATATGCCGAGGTGCTCTGCGCCCAGCTCTGTCCAACAAAACAAGTAGTTTTTCCGTCCCATAGGTATTACTCTTAACGCCCGCTCAAGATGATTAGTGTCAAGCGGCACGTGCGGATTGGTCAGAAACACCTTAAGCTGACTTTCCCGTTCAGCAGTGTATTCCAGTGCGACTCTCAGCGGATTACTGGGTAACAGTTCAGGACGCTGGCGTTGCTCATGCACCCAGTTGAAAAAGCGGTAAACCACGGGCTCGCTTTTATCCTGCCGGTAGCGGAGTGCTTTGTCCGCTGGCATTTCCTTTTCACGGATATGCTTCTCATTCTTGTACAGTAGCGCCATCTCATCCAGCGCCTGTTGTGCTGACTCTGGTTCAAGTGCTAAGGCTTTTTCAAAGTAACGACGACAATGAACCCAACAAGTCGCATGAATGATGCTGTGCTCCTGCTGACTTAAAGTGTCCACGGTTTTGGTGTACGCTGAATAACCGTCAGTCAATAAGGTGCCGTTAAAGTCAGTTAACTGCTCAATCGCATGTTGAGCACTTTTGGTTGCCGACCAGGTAAATGCCACTTCATCTTCTTCGCCGTAAATCGGCCAGAAGTAGGTCTGTTTCATTTTACCTTTACCCGATTTTCCGGCTTTGATGGGTACTTCATCCATGGCCAGTACCTTACTTTTTAAGATGTGTTTAAGCATGGCTTGGTAAATCGCTTACTCAGATTTTTTTCTCACTGAGTAGATTGTAGTTAGCCTTCCTCATGCAACTTACAGTCACTCGCTCCAAAAAGTCGTGAGGATGTTCTAACGGAATGAATGTACTTCTATTTTTCACAAGATTAATTCTGATTTACCGTCAACAGCCTCACATTTTACACAGAAAATTTAATTGTATGTGTTTAATATTATTGACGATGAAAACACATCATTTATTTAACTATGAGGTATGTCATGAAAAGCTATTTGGGTAAAGGGTATAAAGACTTAAAGGGAACCGGTTCTGAACTTAGAGACAATCGAGATTATGACCGTTTAGTCGAAATGGTCGGAGAGGATGGTGCAAAACGTGCAATCCGACACAAACTATATGAACGTAATCTAACTGAACATGAGTGGATGACTTATCGTAAAGTTCGTTCAAATCTGCACTGTAATCCGTTAAAGATAAGAGAAGAAATTAAGGAAGTTAATGATATGGTAGAAGGCCTTATAGATGATGAGTAGTTATCTTGCCGTTTGAAAGCATATAGTTTAAGAAGTGGAGTAAG
Organism: Parashewanella hymeniacidonis; assembly: GCF_016900895.1. Lineage (GTDB taxonomy): Bacteria > Pseudomonadota > Gammaproteobacteria > Enterobacterales > Shewanellaceae > Parashewanella > Parashewanella hymeniacidonis. Next base: position 315 of record NZ_JAFEUN010000223.1, on the reverse strand, counting down.
TAAGCTCCACCTCATTCTACTTCTTAGGCTGTATCCCTTAGATCGAATATCGCTAGCAATTATTTTGAAAACAACCTGTTATCTTGGTTTAGTTTTTGGCTGATCATGCATCATGATGTTTTAGTCACAAAGAGTACCGTTATTTGACATTACTTTTTTACATCTCAAGTTTCGGAGTTCAAAATTGACATGTTTAAATCTGTATATGGTTGATATATAAATAAAAGACGAGCGTTAATGTGTTATAATCTTGTTGCTTAGACAAAAACAATAACACACTAACTCTCAAGTAAATATTGACATGAAATCACTTCA
>NZ_JAFEUN010000222.1 GCF_016900895.1 Parashewanella hymeniacidonis | reverse complement strand
TTGTGGAGCATCTTTCTCGAAGCATTTTTTCTTTTTCATGTGTACATAAAAACACCATAAAAAGATCGTTCAAGTAACAATGTTAGATCAAGTGACTTGTTTCACAAAAAACAAGAGGGGCTTAGTGAATGGTTACCGGATATCTACAATCAAGGTAGCACACTGCATATAAAAGCATCAAAAATATGGCAGCAAAGATTACACAATTATGCAGCTTATAATTCGATAGATTTACCCATTGATGAAGCCGATGAGTCAAAGTTTACAGGAGATGATGCTGAATTTATCACACTGATGAAACTACTGGATAAGAACAGAAATTTACCACAATCAAAGTCTGTGGTCGGTGATCAATTTGCAATTTCATATTCCAACGGTGATACCGCAATTGTTGAGTTTGGTGAAGTCTTAAATCAGCTTCAGCGATGTAAAAGCACCACTGAAGCTCTAGATATTTTGAAAGGACTTATTTGACGCTTATTTTTTATTTATCGCAAATTCTGCTTGTGAGCGATTATATACAGGCTGTCGATTAGGATTTGTTTTAGCAGGCTTATACACTCTCCGCTGAAGGCTTAATTTTACTTTTTCAGCAAACAGCCCTTCACCGTTAGACTCAGTAATTTTTACGTCATAAACATTACCGTTTGAATCTACGAGATAAGTAGCAACCACTTTTACAGAGTGCTTCTGTAACAAGTTCCGCTGCTTAAGAGTGAGAATTGTATTTTGCTGATCTTTTTCAGTAATCCAATACTGATTAAACTTCCCTGCTGCGTTAATTGGCACCGCATTTAAAACTGGTTTTTCAGGAATTGACGAACAGCCAGATATAATAAAAAAAAAACCGCAGCAAATAATCGTTTAAACATTGAATGTCTCAAATTTTAAAAAAGCTGAACTATAGACATATCCATCATCAGAAGCAACAGAAAACCATTCCTAAAACTGTACCAATTCTGATCATAGCTAACATTTATTATCTCTAAAATTCAATAAGTAAAACACAAACAAATCTCAAATGACTATTTTGGGCATTTGAGATTCTCTACAAACTTCTATTCCCGTGGTACATCTATTTACAAAAAAGATACCAACAATAATCACCTTTGGAGTACACGTTATGAGAGCCATTTATCCCAGAGAGCTTAGCCAAGCGATTAAACAAATTGAATTAAGACATCAAATCGAACAACAAGAAGTGCCGAAAGTTTGGTACACCAAAGCTGAGCTGTGCCTTTACTTTGGCATCAGCTATAACACCTTAAGGCATTGGGAACGCCATAGACACTTTCCCCTATTAGAGCTACAAGATTTTTGCAACGGCCGCTACGACATTAGAAAAATAGACCGATTTCTTCAAAGCCTTTACGAGTTACAACAATAGCATTCAACTTAACAATTGAGATTGGAGGCTGTGATGAAGTCGGAACTCCATGCTGAAATACTGCGGCGTTTAACGGTTGATTATGATTTTAAAAAGCAAAGCGACCAATATCTACAACAAGGCATTTGCCCAAGCTGCAATAAACGTGAGCTGTATACCCATAAAAACAACCCGTGGTTATTGCGCTGTGGCAGGCTGAACAAATGCGGCAATGAGCTGCACATTAAAGAAATTTACCATGACTTGTTTGAATCATGGAGTGAGCGTTTTCCAAGCCGTGAAGATGCCAAAACAGGTTTAATCACAAATCAGAATGCTGCTGCAGATGCTTACCTTTCCCATGGTCGAGGTTTAAAGCTTTCATTGATTAAAGGTTGGTATCAACAAGGCTCTTATTATTGTGGCGAGAAGCAAATCGGCACTGCCACTGTAAAATTTACCTTGAGTAACGGCGCAACATGGGAACGCTTTATTGATAAACCTGAGCGTTTTGGCAGTATGAAAGCTCGTTTCTCAGGCAGTTATAAAGGTTATTGGTGGCAAACGCCTGACTTTGATATTGCTAAGGTGGTTGAGACCAACGAACTTTGGTTAGTTGAAGGAATATTCTATGCCTTGTCATTGCTGCAAGTGGGCATTACTGCCGTCAGTGTCATGAGCTGTAATAACTTCCCTATTGAGTCATTAAAAACCTTTCGGGAGCAATTGAACCAAGCCACGCCTCCAATATTAGTGTTTGCTTTTGATACAGGTAAAGCAGGCGAATCTCACACCCTGAAATTTATTGAACAAGCGAAAAAACTGGGTTGGCAAGCTACTGCAGCACAACCGCCAACGGGAAAATTAAAACTAGACTGGAATGACTTACTGCAACGTGAACGCCTTACGCCTGATCACATCGAACATTACCGCTACTTAGGTAAATTGTTAATTGCGCCTTCGGCCAAAATCAAAGGCATTTTGATGTACCAGCAAAGCAATCAGCATGAATTTCCATTTGAGTTTCAGCTGAGTATGTATTGGTTTAAGTTTCATGCAGATAAATACGACAAAAATACTGACAAAGGCCAAGATGATTTAACCGCATTGAATGAAGCGGCCAGTATTCAATTGCTTTGCATGTGCTATCCCCATGCGCTGTATTATCAAGAAAGCCCAGCTTCAGATGAAAGCTGGTATTACTTGGCTCTTCGTCGTTTCATGTGGATTTGAGTAGATCTGATACAGGGCTAGCAATCATAAAGATCATGGTTATAAATGTTCCTGTATTACGGTAGCCTCTGGCTCGTGCTCTGGCCGCTTGAA
>NZ_JAFEUN010000221.1 GCF_016900895.1 Parashewanella hymeniacidonis | reverse complement strand
TAGCGAGTTGGGCGATGCCCAATAAGTGGTTTGATGAGCTGGGACTCTTTAACTTAGAAAAGGTACAAACGGGATATGTGTTCAGTACGAAGTAACTGAATAGAATTAAGCAGGAGCCGTATAAGAGAACCGTACGTACGGTTCTGTGAGAGGGATGAGGCAGTGATGCCTCACCCTACTCGATGTTGTCTTTTTTTCTTGATTATGAAAAGTTGAACATTAGTTACCCACTTAGAGATCATATGTAGTTTAATCACTTGCTAAGCACAATCTGATCATGGATAATTCGTCTCGTCTTCAGTTCCTTACTGAAGAATTCTATGGTGACCTCAGGGTCCCCCCGCAATGATAACTTGTGGACTTGGTCAGAGCCGGAAGGCAGCAGCCACAGCAAGCGACTTATGTGCCGGGGTGTTGGCTCTGAGGGAGCCTCCAAAATTTTCTATTTTGGATTCTCCTTTTATTTATCATGTTATGATTGTCTACTTTGTTTATTTTGTCTAAATCAATGCTATTGAAGCTGTTTCTAGTAAATTAAAGCTTTAAATGTCTACTTTTGCCTTCGAATCAGCACCTCTCTAATGACACGTAAATTCAATTGTTTTTGAAATGGCTTATTGATATTTCATATTTTAGGTTTAATAATGATAACTATTACCATTTAAGTCTAAAGAGAAAGTGATGTCAGAAACAAGAACTGAATGTGACAGTATGGGAGAGCTTGAAGTTCCTAAAAGTGCTTTATATGCAGCACAAACTCAGAGAGCTGTTCAAAATTTTCCTATCAGTGGTCAAAGGATGCCGGAGAGCTTTATTCGAGCATTACTGAAACTTAAATCAGCGGCTGCACAAGCAAACAGTGAACTAGGATTAATTCCAAGCACGATGGCTGATGCGATTCACTTTTCAGTAGCTACTCTGCTAGAAAGTGATAATTTATCAGAGCATTTTCCCGTTGATGTATACCAAACAGGTTCAGGTACTAGCTCTAACATGAATGCGAATGAAGTATTAGCTACATTGGCATCACAGCATTGTGGGGAACAGGTCAATGCAAATGATCATGTTAATTGTGGTCAAAGCAGCAATGATGTCATTCCATCTGCTATTCATATCAGCGCTGCAATTGAGCTTGCTGAAAATTTATTACCTGCGCTTGAATACCTTTCTATGACTATTCGAGCAAAATCTAAAGAAGTGGATTCGTTTGTAAAAACAGGTCGAACGCATTTGATGGACGCCATGCCCGTCAGAATGAGCCAAACTCTAGATGCTTGGGCTGAACAGGTTGACCTCAATATTGCACGGTTTACCTTACTTCAGCCACAACTTCATACCCTAGCTCAAGGTGGCACAGCAGTAGGTACAGGTATCAATGCCGATCCACGTTTTGCAAAGCTATTTAATCAACACTTATCACAAGTTACCGGTTTAGCATTTACACCTGCGGCTCAATTTTTTAGCCATATTGGTTCGCAAGATATTGCTGTTGCTGTTTCTGGGCAATTAAAAGCAACGGCTGTTTCTATGCTTAAAATTGCTAATGATTTACGTTGGATGAACTCTGGTCCATTGGCTGGGCTCGGAGAAATTGAGCTTGAAGCTTTACAACCTGGCTCTTCAATCATGCCGGGCAAAGTAAACCCCGTTATTCCTGAAGCAGCAGCGATGGTTTCGGCGCAAGTTATTGGTAATGATGCTGCAATTACAGTTGCTGGTCAGTCAGGTAACTTTGAGTTAAATGTAATGTTACCTTTGGTCGCCAATAATTTACTTGAAAGCATGAAGTTGATTGCGAATGTAAGTCGATTAATGGCAGATAAAGCGATTACATCATTCAAAGTAAATGAAGCTAAATTGAAAGAAACATTGTCTCGCAATCCAATTTTAGTCACGGCGTTAAATCCAATTATTGGTTATTCGAAAGCGGCTGACATAGCAAAGCAAGCTTATAGGGAAGGGCGTCCTGTGATTGAAGTCGCTGCTGAAAATACGGATATATCAGTAGAGGAATTAACAAAGTTACTTGACCCTGTAAAACTTACATTGGGTGGAAATCAAGTTTAGAAATTGATCTTATCTTAACCAACAATCGTAATAGTTATCTTCTAACACAATAAGGAAATTACGTTATGAAATTTAAATCCCTATTATCGTTATGCGCTCTGGCATTCACTTCCAATGCTATGGCTGAGAATTGTATGATTGATGTTGAAGTAATGGATGCACTCAGTTTCAGTAAAAAAAGTATCGAGATCTCTAAATCCAAATGCGACAAAGTGACCATCAATTTAAAACATGTCGGTAAATTACCAAAAACAACAATGGGACATAATTGGGTGCTTTCAAAAACCTCTGATATGGATCCTATTGCTATGGATGGTATGAAGGCTGGTTTAGCGAAAAACTATCTCATGGATGGCGATAAGCGAGTCATTGCGGCTACCAAAATTATCGGTGGTGGAGAAATGGCAAGTGTAACGTTTGATACCAAAATGCTGATGGTAGGCGGAGATTATAAATATTTTTGTAGCTTTATCGGGCACCATGCAGTCATGAATGGCATGTTTACAGTTATGAAGTAGATATACCCATATATGGACTCTCCCCTATTTACAAGGCATTAGTTTTTGAAAAAACAGGGTTCATTGCTGTCATATATTCGGCTTATTTATCAAGAAATCTGTCTTGTAGCCTTGATGGTATCC
>NZ_JAFEUN010000220.1 GCF_016900895.1 Parashewanella hymeniacidonis | reverse complement strand
GCACCAAAAACGACCAGAAACCGTAGGTTCACTATATCATTTCTGGTCGAAATTGAATGTATCAAAGAGCTATATTGTATTATCGATCATAATGTTAGATTTTTTTCATAGCCGACTAATTATGCAACAACCCAACTATTTCACTGTCGACTTATCAGTGAGAGTCGCAGACTTAAACTACGGCAATCACTTAGGTTATAACGGCTTAGTATCCATGCTACATCACGCTCGGATAGATTACTTTCGCAATTTCAAGATAAATGAATTTAACCTAAATGGTGCGACCTCTTTCATTAAACAATTGAAAATCGACTATCAAGGTGAAGCGTTCTTGCATGATGTTTTGCATTTCAACTATAGCGTATCTGAAACCACCAGAGCCACGATAACCTTTGAAGCATTGATCACCAAGAACGATGACAACGCCCCTGTCGCTCACGCTTTCGAGACCATGATTTTGGTGGATAACGAAACTAAGAAAGTGGTGAAAAACTCTGCAGGTTTTGCCAAATTAATTGAATATCAAGGTGAGTAATATGGGAAACATCATCGCAACGCCTCATTTCAACGACACCTTTGAGCAAATCTATCAAGACTTGGCCTACAACTACGGCTGCACCTATATGTCGTATGTTTACGAGCACAAAGGCCACCGTGTCACTCACGCCACTAACAAAGAGTGGAATAGTATTTACTTCGGTGACAACTTATTAGATCGCTGCGCCTTGTTCCGTGTAGGTAAACGTTTTATGACTAGAACAGGCTGGTTTGAAACCGTATTTCGCTGAAACGAGATCAACGGCATCCGCAACGAATTCAAAATCTACAACGGTCTCAGCTTCGGCAAAAGCTACCACGGCTCAAAAGAATTTTTAGGTTTAGCGACAGACAAAGGCCACACCGATTTTCCGCAATTACTACTCATGAACAAACCAGAAATGGATTGGTTTTTGTTACGGATGCGAAGGGTAGCGTTTAGGGAGAGGTTTCAAGGGTTAATAAATACTCAGCGAACAAGTTGCTAACTCTAATCATCATCTGAGTCACCGTTGTTCTGCTTAGTTTTACGCTGTTCTACTTTTGCTTTTTCCACATTATTAAATGCTGGAGGCGGGATTGGAAATATCGAGATAAGAGGGAAAATAGCCAAGATGAGGAAAGCGACTTTTGGCATTCCTTTCGCCCATTTTACGACTCGATAAAGACACCAAAAGCCGATGATTAACAGCACTGAACTTACAATAAATTGTAATACAGTAAAGTCATTTATTACTTTGATCACGCTTTCCATTTGCGAACCTATTATTCCGTTATAGAAATATAGATTGGGGATTTTTAAGTTAATTCAAGTAACTGCATTTAAAACAGAAAATCATCTATCAATAATTTGCCTTAATAAACATCATCATGTGTCCCGATATCAACCAAGATAATCGTACCGTCTTCTTGCACTTTTAAAGTGAGTAAAATTCGGTAACTCATGTTGATAGATACCGACCACAAGCCATTTGAAAGCTTATGTAGTCTGAGTGAAGGATGAGCATGATTAAGTTGAAGCAGTTTAATGACTTTGGCGTATTGCTTGATGATCTCTGGATGTTTCTTTAAAAACTTACTGGCTCTTTTCACATAGCTTTTGGTTTCAAGAATTTTATTCACGAGATTCATTCTCGCTAAGTAGCTCTGCTACGTGTGCATCAACGTCATCAATAACTTTGTAATCACCAGCGGCAATATCTGTCTCGCACTCAGCTAGAGCTTGGCTTAGCTCCCACTCTCGAAACTTTTGATACTGCTCTATGTCAATAGCCGCAAGAATTGGTTTACCACGGCTTGAAACAATACAAACGCCATCAGAATCAATTGCGTCTGATAAAGCTTTGACACCTTTTACCTTCACATCATTTGCTTGTACATTCATTACTGCCTCACACAACACACTTTAAAGTACGATTAATAATACTCTAGATAATTTAATAATAGCAAATTATGCAGCCTTCACTGAAGATTGAACCAATATTAACTTACCTTGTTGTAGTGAACTTATACGGTGTGGCTGTTCACTTAGCCAATCTTGAAGCGATGTATTCTGAGCTAGAGACCAGCTAGCACCCGCCACATCCGTTACTTTAAGCCCTTTAAGCTCATGTTGAGCAACAGTGAATAGCGTTTCCCTGAAAGCTTCTAGAGCTTGAAACTTACTTCTTTTGCTCCATAACTGATATTGGTTCATAGCCCGGCATAGGCAAAAATCAAACAGGGAAATGTTTTCAATAAATATTTTATCTGAGATAAAACAGTAGAATAATTTGAGTTCCACAATAACGTTCGGAAAACGGCGAATAAGATGCTCGTAAGCTTTTTGATAACCACAATAGCAACTTTCCCAACTTGAAATCGCCTCATTAAAGCTGAGATCTGAATATCGCAGATTGATTAGTGAATTGTTCATATTGGCCAAACCATCGGTGTCTGCCTTTAACCTGAAACTATGCGAACAGGCAAATAAAATCAATCATAGAAACAGAATGTTAAAAGTCAAACTCTGGACTTCCTTGGACTATCTTGGACTATCTTGGACTGCTTAGAACATCATGAAACAACTGAGTTAAGCTAGGTTAAACGTAACTATTCAGCTGGGTAAACAAAGATATCAGGCAAGTGCCCGCTGAACAGCAGGTTCAACGAGGTTGAGGCTGTGATATTTTGCTTTCGACAACTCGAAACGTAACTGCGTATGGCACAGAAGTTTATTGCCCCTTCCGTACT
>NZ_JAFEUN010000022.1 GCF_016900895.1 Parashewanella hymeniacidonis | reverse complement strand
CACCCCGTTGGAACCTTGTTCTCAGCGGGCTAGGGCTGCGTATTCTACGCATTTCCCTGTGGTCGTCAACACTTTTTTTAAACTTATTTTAAAGAAAGTTTTCGACCGTTTAAAGTGTGTTCAATTTGACTCGAACTTCCTTCAAACCCCGACTCGCCAACCTTGCTGCTTAATCGCTTAAGAAGCTGTTGTGCCGTGTCAGTGGATGCGCATTATAGGGAGATTCTGAAACCGTGCAAGGGCTTTTTTGAAAAAAAAACTCGTTCGCACAATTAACAATCACAATGGCCTTTTTATCGCCTCTAACATACAACTTCAATCGAGGCGGACAGCCATCATACACAACTAACCTCATGAGTTAACTAGGTTTTTTATTAATAAAAATTAATGTTAATCGTATCTCTCATTGTAAAACGACTTCTAAGACTAAGATTTTATTTAGTTTTATCTGATATTTAGCTACATTATGAGTATAGAAACTTTAGATTTGGAGCTATTGATGGCCCTTTCCACTTATATTTTACTCGCAGGCATTTTAAGCGGAACCTCAGCTAATATTACATATATATATAAGTGGGTAGATAATAATGGCGTTACCCACTACAGTAATCAGGAGCCAACTGGCGTTAAATCTGAACAAATTGATGCTAAAACACTACGGCCGAAGAAGATTGGTACGGTAGTGCCTAAGCGTTTAAAAGAAGACGCCCAAGAACAGGCTGCAAATACGGACATCTCTAACTCGCTTCAGTCAAAGGAAGTCTGTAGCCGTGCAACTCATAATTTAAAGTTACTACAAACTCATACTCGTTTACTCCAACAAACAAATAACTCCAAAGAGCCCGTTGCTTTAACAGAGGAACAAAGACAAGCATCTATTAAGCGAGAACAACAACGAATAAATGCTTTTTGTAAAAAATAGCACTTGAAAGTACAGTCCTTGAATTGGTAAAAATAGCTATACGATAGCTATTTTCATTTCTTACTCTTAGTTTATTATGCTATTTGTCGACTTTTTGCTTCAAGAATCTCTACGGTATAAGCAAGCTTATCGACAGATGCTTTCATTAGCTTTGGCATCTCGTCCAGTTCAATACTCAAGAGTAAGTTTTTTACTTCTAAGCCAAGTTCTGTATCACCTTCAATTTGTAACTGACGCTGGAAGAAAAGTGTATCTGGATCTTCTTTCGCTGCAGCGACTTTAATAAGTGAAGCAGAGTCAGCCGAAAAAGTAACATCAGCTTTTAGCGGCTCTCGTACTCTCCACTGCTTATCAAAACTTACTTCAAATCTTAAATTGAAATCTTTTACTTCAATTCTTACCCACTTATCTTTCAGAAATTCTAGTTCTTCATCTTCCATTTGCTCTTTAAACATCACCTTCAACAATTCAGTGATTGCTTTAGCTTTAAATGAGAAAGGAATAACAGCTAAACTCACTTGAGCCACTGTGGGTACTTTATTTAGAATATGTTTTGCTGCTGGAGCAGGGATCTTCGCAAACATTTTTGTTCACCTTAAGTTTTAATATCACAGTATTCTAATCAAGCTTTATCACTTTAAACCTGTTCTACATCAATTCTTGGTAAAACAAATATCAGTAAACTTCGATCAAAATTAATACTTGAGAGATTTACTATGGAATTGCTTTGTCCAGCCGGAAATTTAGCGGCACTAAAAACCGCATTTAATGCAGGGGCAGATGCGGTTTACTTAGGCTTAAAAGATGATACCAATGCTCGCTCTTTTGCAGGGTTGAACTTTAGTCCTAAAAAGCTACAGCAAGCCGTATCTATTGCTAAGACTCAGGGTAAAAAAATATTTCTAACGATTAACACCTTTCCCAAACCGACAGAAGAATCCCGTTGGTATCAAGCTATCGATATGGCTGCTGATTTCGGTGCTGACGCCTTGATCATGGCCGACCTGTCTCTGCTTGATTATGCTCACAGTCGACATCCACAACTTCCGTTGCATCTTTCAGTTCAAGCGAGTGCCACCAATGTAGGTGCTTTAAGTTTGTATAAAGAAGAGTTCAACATTGAACGGGCGGTTCTACCCAGAGTGCTTTCAATGAAACAAGTTCGTGATCTTGCGAAAGTTTCACCTGTTGATCTTGAAGTATTTGCTTTTGGTAGTTTGTGTATTATGGCTGAAGGTCGTTGTCACCTTTCCTCTTATGTGACGGGCCAATCACCTAATACTGGCGGTAGCTGTTCACCTGCACAACATGTTCGTTGGGCAGAAAAAGACGGTCAACAGTTAACCAAACTTAATAACGTCCTCATTGATAAATCAGGTAAAGACGAGCAGATGGGGTACCCCGTTGTCTGTAAAGGTAAGTATGTCGCTGAAGATAATGGTGATACAGAATATATGCTGGAATCTCCCACCAGCTTAAACACACTGTCTTTGCTCCCTGAACTAGGAAAAGCTGGAATCGTTTCATTAAAGATTGAGGGGCGACAACGCAGCCCTGCTTATGTGGAGCAAGTAACCCGAGTTTGGCGTAATGCGATTGATACTTACCTTAATAATCCTGCCGGTTACGAAACACAATGTGAATGGAACGCAGCTTTAGACAAAGTATCGGAGGGCCAAACGACGACGCTTGGCGCTTATGAAAGAACTTGGCAGTAAGTCATAAAGTAGAGGAATTAATATATGCAAATCAGTTTAGGACCACTTCTTTATTTTTGGTCAAAAGATCGAATATTCGATTTCTACCGTCAAGTAGCAGAAAGTAATATTCCCGTAGTCTATTTAGGGGAGGCGGTTTGTACACGACGCCGAGAACTCAAATTTAAGGACTACCTTGAACTTGCAACAATGCTAAAAGAGGCAGGCAAAGAAGTTTACCTCTCAACATTAGCCTTATTGGAAACACCTTCTGAATATACTGAATTAAAGCGTCAAATTGAAACTTGCGGCTTTAAAATTGAAGCGAACGATATGGCTGCCGTTTATGTTGCAAAAGAAAATAATATTCCCTTTGTGTGTGGCCCAAGTATCAACAACTATAACTCATCCAGTTTATGTAAAATGCAAAGTTGGGGAATGGAACGATTTGTCATGCCTGTCGAGTTATCTAAAGATTGGCTCAACAAGGTCATTGACTCCTATGAAGGTAAATTGCCTTTTGGTATTGAAGTTTTTGGTTATGGCCATTCACCTTTGGCATATTCCGCTCGTTGCTTTACTGCAAGACATAAAGGTATAGCTAAAGATAATTGTGAAACAGTGTGTATTGAATACCCAAAAGGATTGCTCGCACAAACTCAGGAAGATGAGCCATTATTGCGCCTCAATGGTATTCAAACTCAAGCTGCTGCATGTACAGACTTAAGCCGTGAAATTGAAGTAATGAGACAAATGGGGGTGACTCACTTTAGAGTTTCACCAACAGGAAAAAATACTATTGAAATTGCAGAAGCATTGATTGCTGGTCAGCCTATTCCGACCCCAGCTAACCCATGTAATGGCTATTGGCACGGCGAAGCTGGATTTGAAAACAATTAATATAAAGTAAAAAGCATTTACTGGCCCTCAAGTTTTGCTTTGGGGGCTCTAACTGAAAACCACTTAGTTAATGCAAGTAAGTATACGACTCCGAACATGCACCAAAGTAAACCTACTTCGAAAGCTTGCCTTGATAGTTGCGTCCACAACCATAATGTCAGTAAAAAACCAATGAAAGGCACAAGTCCATTTTTTACTAACTGCCGTTGCTGATTATCGATATAAAAATGTTTGATCACAGAGAGGTTCACAAACGAAAACGCAACTAAGGCACCAAAGCTTATAATGCTCGAGGCTAACTCTAAACTCAAAGACAATGCGCTTAATGAAACAAATGATACCAGTAAAATCGCAAACGTTGGTGTTTCATATTTTTTATTTTTCAATGACAAAATGTTGGGCAACGCTCCACTCTTTCCCATTGAATATAAAATTCGACTAACGCTTGCTTGAGAAGCAAGTGCACTTGCAAATAAACCAAACATATAAATAAAAATATAGAGTTCATTTAAGTGCATACCACCTATGGTCTGATTTAACTGTAAACTTGCCGTGTCAGGATCATTAAATAGGTGCCAATTGGGAAAAACCAACTGCCCTAAATAAGCGACAATGACATACAAAACACCACAAACTAACGTGCAATAAATGATGCCTCTTGGCACGTCATTTTTAGGATGTTTAGCTTCATCAGCCAGAGTAGAAACAGAATCAAACCCAAGAAAGGAAAAACTTAAAATCGCTGCCCCACCAACAACAGCGGATGTACTCATATTTGAAGAGTAAAATGGGGCGAGATAATCAATTTGTTGACCTGGGATTGAGAGCTCATTGATGGCTAAGGCACAAAAAATGGCAATAAACAGTATTTGCAACCCAATCAGAATGACATTTACTCTCGTGACGAGCTTTATACCTAAAAAATTTAGAACGGTTACTACAACGATGCTAGCAATAATCCAAAACGCACTTGGAAGAAAAGATAAGTATTCAGGAAGATATAAACCAATAACCAGATAGTTAACCATTGGCAGTAAAATATAATCTAACAACAACGCCCAAGCAACGATGAATGCTAAGCCTCCACCAAAGGTATGGCTGACGTAAGTATAAGCAGAACCTGAAGCTGGAATCTCTTTCGACATTCTGGCATAGCTTACTGCAGTAAACATGATGACACACAATGTCACTAAATAGGCTGCGGCGACATGTCCATCGGTCCCAACAGTTACAATCCCATAGGTGGTAAAAACCGTTACTGGCGTCATGTAAGCAATACCTGAAACCGTTAAATCCGTTACGCTCAGGACTCTTTTCATAGCACCAACCTAGGAATTTATAGGGGAAAAATTTCTCTGATATCGTTAACATAGTCAGGCTGTAATAATTAGCAAATATTCATTTTGAGTTAGATGGTCAGTTTTTCTTATTCAAAGTTAGAAATATTGAAATTAATATTTCTCCTGAGCTGAACGACCAAATAAATCCCGCCGAAACATAACCAACACAGTCCAACTATAATTGACATTTTAGACAATGATAACCACAACCATATGGTCAATAAGAACCCCATAATTGGCATCAACATGTTTTTAAACCAATGCCGTTCGTCAAGCTTGAAATAGTAATGTTTGATTACCGATAAGTTTACGAAAGTAAAAGCGGTGAGTGCACCGAAACTGATCATGCTCGATGCCAGCTCTAAGCTGATCCCAATCGAAATCAAAGAAGCCAATGACACGACTATGATCGCTAACCAAGGTGTTTGGTAAGTTTTACTTAAATATCCGAATTGTTTTGGCAATATATTGCTTCTGCCCATTGCATACAAAACTCGACTAACACTGGCTAATGATGCCATTGCACACGAGATACAACCGATAACCGACATCACAATATAAAATTTATTAAACCGTTCTCCTCCAATGAAAGTAACCAGCTTCAAACTTACGGTTTCTGGGTTAGCATTCTCAGGCCAATGAGGAAACACCAATTGACCAAAGTACGCAACGAGAATATAGAGGAATCCACTGAAGACAGTGCAGAGAATAATTGCCTTTGGAACGGTTTTTTCTGGTTCAATGGCTTCCTCTGCTAACGTTGATATCGATTCAAATCCTAAAAACGATAAGCATAAAATAGCAGCGCCACTGATGATGAGGGACAATTTCATTTCTGGTTCATAAAAAGGTTTTAAGTAATCGATAGGTTCAGCAGTATTGAGCAAAATGACTATGGATAAACCGATAAACAACAAAACAAAGATTAACTGTAATCCTACTAGCACAAGATTGACTTTCGTTACTATCTTAATGCCCAGCAAATTAAGTAAACACACAATTGCCGCTGATAAACATATCCAAACAGCGCTATCTGTACTTGGGAAGTAATCTTGTAAGTAGATACCAATCACGAGATAACTGATCATAGGAGCAAATAAGTAATCAAGCAACAATGTCCAGCCAACGATAAAACCGACTAAGTGCCCAAAGCTCTCTCTTGTATAAATATAAGCAGAACCAGATGCTGGTATCGCCTTAGACATCCTCCCGTAACTGATAGCGGTAAATAAAATCGCGATAAGGGTAATTAAATAAGCGGTGGATAGGTGACCCACAGTGAGCTTTGAAACAATTCCATAAGTCACGAAGGCCGCTAACGGTGACATATACGCTAAACCAAACAGTGTTAGCGCTGGCAAACTTAACACTCTCTTCATCAATTACCCATTTATGAATTCAGTTTTCTTATTTATAGTCGCAATTGATAATCAGTAACAACAAAAACTTGACCCAGATCGACTTTAGCGTTTTCGTTAGTGTTAACATACGCACGTTTTCAGCTCTAATAATAAAAAAATAGCCTGCAGTAACTATGGATATAAACACAAACAGTTTTACAGCTTCTGAAAGGGAAATTCGTCTAGCTTCCGGTGATGAATTAATTTCAACGACGGATAAACAAGGCAACATTACCTACGTAAACCAAAGATTTATTGAGATCTCAGGCTACTGTGAATCCGACCTTATTGGTAAACCTCATAATATTATTCGCCATTCAGATATGCCTAAAGCTGCATTTAAAGAAATGTGGACAACACTGCTATCTGGAAAATCCTGGCGAGGTATTGTTAAAAATCGCTCGAAACAAGGTCACTACTACTGGGTTGATGCCTTTGTGACACCTCTATTTGATAAAGGGCGTATCATCGGCTTTCAATCCGTACGAACAATGCCTAAGCCAAAATACATTTCAAAAGCCGAAGCTATCTATAAGAGGCTTAATCAAAATAAACCTCTAAAAAACGGAATCAGTCTAAACCAAAAAAGAGTACTTTCAGGTGTTTTAGCCACGTTAGGATTAGCGATAACAGGTTATTTTTGGGGATGGCCAGTCATCATTGCCGGAAGCCTATTAATGGGACTTAATCTGGCCATTTTTTATGATGAAGCTTTTCGAATTCCTAAACGATTAATGGAAATGCAACAAGAATTCGATTCAGTGAGCCGATTGATCTACAGTGGAAACGATACTTCTTCCATTCTGAGTTTTCAGTTGTTACTGCAACAAGCGAAGATGCACAGTATTTTAGGCAGAACACAAGATCAGGCAGATCAATTACAAACTATCGCAGGACAGCTCGTCACAACAACACAACAAGCTCATCAAAGTATCGAACAAGAAAAGCAAGAAGTTGAGCAGGTTGCAACGGCTATCGAACAACTCAAATGCACCATCAATGAGATTACCGATAATGCTAAAGCAACTTCGGAACAAATCCACGAGGCTAGCGAACGCTGCCAAGAATCTAACTCAAATATGCTACAAAATAGTGAACATATTCAAGCTCTATCAAACGCAGTTTCTGAAGCTGCAAACAATGCAGCACAATTGAATCAAGAAGCTGAGCAAGTTGCTAATGCAATGTCAGAAATTGATGCCATTGCTGAGCAAACTAACTTATTAGCTTTAAATGCGGCGATTGAAGCTGCAAGGGCTGGAGAACAAGGGCGAGGATTTGCAGTAGTTGCTGACGAAGTTCGAGCTTTATCGAGCCGCACGAGAGTATCCACCAGCAGCATTTCACAAAGCGTTGATAAAATGTTCAGTATGCTAAAAGATTGGGCATTACAAATGGAGCAGTCAAAACAGCAAGCTAACGATTGTGCGGAAGCGATTCAGCAATCTGCACATAAAGTAGGAGAAGTATATCAAGGTATCTTACAAGTGAGTGAGTTTGCAGAGCAAAATGCCGTTGCCTCAGGCCAACAAAATCAAGTGGTCACTGAACTAGCTTGTAATATGAACCAGATCTCTGTGCTAAGTACAGAAAACGTTGAAGCATTAAATCACATTGAAAGCTCAGCCATTGACGTGAGTAACAATGCAAGCAAAGCAAGAGGGCTTAGAGACACGTTTAATTAACTTAAACGATACAAAATGAACTTAAAAGGGCCTTAACAA
Organism: Parashewanella hymeniacidonis; assembly: GCF_016900895.1. Lineage (GTDB taxonomy): Bacteria > Pseudomonadota > Gammaproteobacteria > Enterobacterales > Shewanellaceae > Parashewanella > Parashewanella hymeniacidonis. The sequence goes on along the minus strand of NZ_JAFEUN010000022.1, from coordinate 38,572 downwards.
CTTAGTAGAAGTGCAAATTTAAACAAAGTTTATGAATAACATCTCAGTCATGATAAAAATCTGAGTGAATCATTTTACAGCCGAACATTATATCGGTAATCTGCACGCATACTCTATCGCTCACTTCTGTAAATAACAAAAGTGGGCGATTGCATATTTAGTGGAAGATGATCTCAGTCAGCTTCCAAATCTTAATTCTTGTTTTGAGGCTTCAAACGTGGAAGAAAAAAAACAAAAACATAACATCAAAACGGTATTAACCTTTTTGCTTCCATCTTTACTCGGGTTATTTTTATTTATGACTCCTGTAGGGCATGGCAACAGTTATACGATTCCAATTGCTGTTGTCGCTAAACTAATCCAAAGTGAATTTAAGCATATTGCTCTCCCTATGATTGCCTATATTGTCATTGGCATGGGAATCGTTACCTTGCTTATCAAGCTGACCAAACCCAAACCAGTTACAGACAATCATTTTTTGAATGAGCTGTTCAACCCTAATTGGTTTTGGACTGTTATTCGTGCTGTAGGCTCTATATTCATTGCAATGAACTTTTTTGAGTTCGGCCCTGAAGCACTGAGAACACCTGACACTGGCGGGCTAGTCTTCCACGACTTACTACCTGTATTATTTTCAGTATTTCTGATTGCTGGTCTACTGTTACCCCTGCTTCTAAGCTTTGGTTTATTAGAGATAGCAGGTGCGTTGTTAACAAAGATTATGCGACCAGTATTTAAACTTCCTGGACGAAGCGCTATCGGCTGTATCACATCATGGCTGGGAGATGGCAGTGTTGGTATTTTGATGACAGCTAAGCAATATGAAAATAACACCTTCACTCAAAGAGAAGCTGCAGTAATAGCAACAACGTTCTCAGCGGTTTCAATTACTTTTTGTCTTGTTGTAATTGGACAAGTGGGCTTAGAACACTTATTTCTTCCGTTTTATTTAACGGTTTGCGCTGCGGGAATCGCTGCCGCAATTATTGTTCCAAAGCTACCACCACTATCTCGCAAAAAAGACATTTTCATCAATGGTCAAGAGCGTCAAAAAGATGATGATATGGTTCCTGTTGGACGTAGTTCTCTGTCTTGGGGATATGAGCTTGCGCTAAAAAAAGCAGAGCAAGCACCAAGCGTTAAGCAATTCTTTCAAGAAGGCTTTAAAAACGTCATTGATATGGTATTTGGCGTATTACCGATAGTTATGGCCATTGGTACTATCGCACTTGTTGTTGCCGACAAAACGCCTTTGTTTGAATACTTAGGAATGCCATTTATACCGTTGCTAGAATTACTGTATATTCCTGAAGCAACAGCTGCATCGAAAACCATTGTTGTTGGCTTTGCTGATATGTTTCTCCCGGCTATCTTAGCTTCGAGTATACAGTCAGAAATGACACGCTTTATCATCGCAGCAATGTCTGTGAGCCAATTAATCTATATGAGTGAAGTGGGCGCACTACTTATTGGTAGTAAGATACCGGTAAACTTTTTTGAGTTATTAATGATCTTTATCTTAAGAACATTAGTTACCTTGCCTGTTATTTCTGGTATTGCGCACCTGATATTCTAGGCATTAAAATCAATATTCCTTCGAGCCCAAACATTCATGATGTTTGGGCTTTTTTATTGTCATTTTTCTGTCATAAAATTTTAATTTAACCTTAAATTTCGCTGTCTATCCTTTATGTGTAAATGCATGCTTTAGGATAAACAATGACGTTTAGCAGTACAGCACATGAACAGGGAAAAAGTTTAAAAGCAAAGCATTATCATGCTTTTTGGCTGTCCGATATTCACCTTGGTTGTAAAGATTGCAAAGCTGAATTTTTATTGCAGCTTCTACAAACATCAACATTTGATAATTTGTATTTAGTCGGTGACATTATTGATTTATGGGCGCTAAAGAAACGCCCTTATTGGCCCGAAAGTCACCACAAAGTTCTACAGAAGATCATCGAAATTGCTCAATCTGATACTAACGTTATCTTTATACCGGGTAATCACGATGAGTTATTAAAGAGTTATCACTATTTCAATTTTGCCAATATTGAGATTCATCCTTTTTTCCTGCATCGCACGGTATCAGGAAAAAAACTGCTCATGGTCCATGGAGATCAATTTGACTCCGAAGTTTGTGTAAGCCGATATTACGCAAAACTGGGCGATCATTTGTATGATTTTCTTCTCTTTTTAAACCGTTCTATTCATGGGCTAAGAAAACGCTTTGGGCATTCTTATTGGTCATTAGCCAGTTACATTAAAAAGAAAGTTCCTAAAGCTCAGCAAGCCATCGAGCGCTATCACCAAGCAGCAATTCGTTATGCAAAACAGCAAAACGTCGATGCTATATTTTGTGGCCATATCCACCAGCCAGAGTTAATTCAACAAGAAAACATAATTTATGGCAATCATGGTGATTGGATAGAAAACTGTACTTTAATTGCCGAAACAGAACAGGGGGAACTGCAACTACTTCAGTGGGATGACAAATGGAATTGCACTCGAGTTTTATCGCAGATCGACTCTTCCATTCAACCTAGAAAACTTAGTTGGGTACGTTCTCAAGCGCAGAAAAAATTGTCGGTAGCAAGGCAGAACGTTCAGCAAGTAGTTAATCTACTTGCAAATGTTCTAACGTAGATAACGGCAATTTTAGCCAGCTTGTGAGCGTAGAGCGATTCACCCAATAGGTGATAACAGTTAATCAGATTATTTTCTTACTTTCATAAGCTTAAAAAGTGATTTAGCGTTCAACTGAGTTTTTTAGGTTCAAGTTTTATCACCCAATAAAAACACACAACAGCAACCCCACGAAAGCGTTGCTTAGGGACAGAATTTATGATTTTCACTGTAGATAAAGTCGTTAAAGAAAACCTTCCGAAAATTGAGCAAAAACCGTGGTTAGCTAAGCCGACTAAGACAATGCTCAAATACCTGTTAAACGAAAAAGAATGCAACGAAATTGCAATGCAACACGCTCACTTAACGGGCGTGGATTTTGTCGAAAAGGTATTAGAAAGTTTTAATTTCAACTATTCAGTGCCAAATACTGAAATCGAAAATATTCCCTGTGAAGGTCGTGTTGTTATCTTCGCTAATCATCCCATTGGCTCGCTTGATGCGTTAGCCATGATTAAGCTCATCAGCAAAGTAAGAAGTGACATTAAAGTTGTCGCCAACGATCTCCTTATGGCGCTTGGACCACTTCATAATATTCTATTGCCAGTGAAGAATATGACTGGCGGCACACCCAAACAAAATTTAACCGCTATTCATGAACACCTAAAAAGTGAAGGTGCTGTATTGATCTTCCCTTCTGGTGAAGTATCGAGACTAAGACCTCAGGGTGTTCGAGATACCAGTTGGCAGTCAGGTTTCTATAAAATGGCTTGTACTTGTAATGCGCCATTACTTCCTATGTTTGCCGATGCAAAAAACTCGGCCGCTTTCTATGGCGCTTCAATGATCTATAAGCCTTTAGCCACATTGATGTTGGTAAAGGAAATGTTCAAACAGTCCAAGAAAACCATGCCTATTCGTATTGGCGAACTTATTCCTATTGATGCATTTAAGAATAATGACTTTCCGCTTAAGGTAAAAATAAAACTGCTCAAAAATCACCTCTACCGTGTCGGTCGAAATCGCCAAGGACTCTTTAACACTCAAAGTCCAATCGCTCATCCTGAGTCTCGTGCAGACCTACAACATGCACTTAATCAATGTGAACAACTGGGTGAAACTGCTGACGGTAAACTGATTTACCTTTATGAACACAAAGACTCCAGTCCAATTATGCGTGAAGTTGGTAGGCTACGAGAAATCGCATTCAGAGCCGTTGGTGAAGGAACAGGAGAACGCCGTGATACTGATAAGTATGATCCATTTTATCTCCACTTAATATTATGGGATAAAAACGATTTAGAAATCGTAGGTGCTTATCGGTTTGCAAAAGTAGACGATGTCCATCAACGGATTGGTCAAAAAGCGCTATACAGTCAATCTTTATTCAGTTATACATCTGAGTTTGACCCATATTTTGAAAAAGGATTGGAGCTTGGTCGAAGCTTTGTTCAGCCAAAATACTGGGGGAAACGTAGCTTAGAATATTTATGGTACGGCATTGGTGCCTTTTTACAGAAACATCCGCAATATCGTTATCTTTTTGGGCCTGTATCATTAAGCGGGCAACTGCCTGAGCGAGCGAAAGCTTTATTAGTTCACTTTTATCAAACTCAGTTTTTACCCTGTACTTGTTTGGCGAACTCAAAGTCACCTTACATGATTACAACAGAATTAAAACAAAGTCTCGATACATTGTATGACTATAGTTCCAACGACAAAGATACTTACAATTCAAATTTTCGAATATTAAAACAGACATTATCTGAATTAGGTGTAGCAGTGCCAACTCTGTTTAAGCAATATTCAGAATTATGTAAACCTGGGGGCGTCAAGTTCCTCGATTTTGGCGTAGATACTGACTTTAATGATTGTATTGACGGGTTGGTTTTGGTAGATTTGGAAAAATTAATTCCTAAGAAAAAAGCAAAATACATAGAGCCCTGAATAAATCAGGGCTCTACTCTAATTAATCTTCGTCTGTTTCTCTATCCATATTCTCAGTATTCTCAAGCCATAAGGCATTGATGATACCGAAAGCACAAGCGAGTAAAACGCCTAATATCCAAGTGAAATACCACATACCTATGCTCTCCTTAATAGAGTGAAGTCGATTTTTCTTCAATGTCCTTACGACCAATGCGTCCAAACATCTTGATGTACGTCCAGATGGTATAGCACACAACGATTGGAACGAGCACACTCGCAGCAAAAGTCATGATACCTAAGGTCATTTTGCTGGCCGTTGCATCCCAAATTGTTAAGCTGTAATTTGGTTGTAAGGATGATGGCATCACAAATGGGAACATTGCACTACCGCAAGTCAGTATCACCATTGCAATCGCTAATGAGCTGAACAAGAAAGCCCAGCCAGAACGATTTATGCGACTCAAAAATATAACCAAAATTGGCATGACGAGCCCCAGAATTGGAAACAGTTTAGTCAATGGATACAACTCATAATTGTGTAGCCAAGCTCCAGCTTGTATTGCAACCTGCTTCACTCTCGGATCAGACACCCCATCCGTTGAAAGATTAGAAGTAATCACATAGCCATCGAGTCCATTGATGACCCAATATCCAGCGATTGCAAAGCAGAGGGTTAATACAATCGCACTTACTTGAGATGCTGTTACAGCCTTGCTTCTTAACATACCCTCTGTTTTCATTTGCAACCACGAAGCGCCTTGCATCATGAACATCGAAACACAAACAATGCCAGCTAACAGTCCAAACGGATTAAGCAGTTGCCAAAAACTACCGTGATAAGTTGCACGCAAAAACTCATCAAATGTGAATGGAACACCTTGTAGTAAGTTACCAAACGCTACGCCGATAATGAGCGGTGGCACAAAGCCACCGACAAACAATGCCCAATCCCAAGCACTGCGCCATTTAGGGTCTTCAATTTTCGAACGATAATCAAACCCGACCGGACGAAGGTATAAAGCAAACAGCACTAACATCATAGCAATGTAAAAGCCCGAAAAAGCTACTGCATAGACCATCGGCCATGCAGCAAATAATGCCCCAGCCCCTGTAATCAGCCACACTTGATTACCGTCCCAATGCGGAGCTACAGTATTGATCATAACTCGTCGCTCAACATCGTCCCTTCCAATAATAGGGAGAAGTGCACCCACACCCATATCGAAGCCATCAGTTATAGCAAATCCAATAAACAGCACACCAATCAACACCCACCAGATCAGTCTTAGCATTTCGTAATCAAACATGTGGATGCTCCTGCGCTTTGTTATTATCGCCTAGCGTATTTTGTTCATCTTCAAAATGGTATCGACCAGTTTTTAAACTGCTCGGTCCAATTTTTATGTACTTCCTCATTAAGAAAACTTCAATGATCAGCAATACAGTATAAAACACCGTAATCGTAGCAATACTGAACCAAATATCACCGGGGTTTAACGATGATGCCGACATGTGTGTTGGAAGGATCCCAGAAATTGTCCATGGTTGCCTACCATATTCAGCCACAAACCAACCAGCTTCTATAGCCAGCCATGGCAACGGCAAACTGTATAAGGCAGCTTTCAATACCCATTTTTTCTCAGCGATTTTATGTTTGGTGCTTTGCCAAAATGCCGCAGAAAACACGATTAACATAATAACGCCAAATGCGACCATTATTCTGAATGACCAGAATATCGGTGCTACATGAGGGATACTGTCCTTGGTAGCTGCCATGATTTGCTCTTCTGTTGCATCAGTGACTTTGTTAGTGAAGCGTTTTAACAATAGCCCGTAACCTAAATCGCCCTTAAATTCATTAAAGGCTTTTATGTTTTCTGGGGATTTATCTCCGCCCCTAAGCTTCTCAAGCAAAGCATACGCTTTCATACCTCGTCGAATTCGAGCCTCATGCTCTTTCATTAAATCCTTGAGCCCAGTAACTTCTTGGCTGAAACTGCGCGTTGCAATGATCCCCATTAAGTAAGGAATTTTGACGGCAAAATGCGTTTCTTCGGCTTGTTGGTCGGGAATACCAACAACTGTGAATGCGGCTGGAGGAGGATCGGTGTGCCATTCAGCTTCAATCGCAGCTAGTTTCACACGCTGAACTTCACCCACTTCATAGCCCGATTCATCACCGAGAACCATAACCGACAAAATGGATGCCATACCAAAACTCGCTGCAATTGCAAATGAACGTCTTGCAAAAGGTAAATCACGCTTTTTGAGAATGTAATACGAGCTAATAGCGAGAACAAACATCGCACCAGTGACATACCCTGCAGCAACGGTGTGGACAAATTTAACTTGAGCAACGGGATTAAAGATTACCTGTGCAAAGTTGGTCATCTCCATTCGCATCGTTTCAAAATTAAATACGCTGCCGACAGGGTTTTGCATCCAGCCGTTTGCGATTAAAATCCAGAGCGCAGATAGATTAGTACCTAAAGCCATTAACCAGGTCGCAGCAAGATGTTGTCTTTTCGAGAGGCGATCCCAGCCAAAGAAAAACATACCCACAAAGGTCGACTCTAAAAAGAATGCCATCAAGCCTTCGAGTGCCAAAGGAGCGCCAAAAATATCGCCAACATAGTGCGAGTAGTATGACCAATTAGTCCCGAACTGGAACTCCATGGCGATACCAGTTGTTACGCCTAATGCGAAATTGATACCGAATAACTTGCCCCAAAATTTCGTCATATCTCGATATATCATCTTATCTGTCATGACATATAGAGATTCCATGATGGCAAGGATAAAAGATAAACCTAAGGTCAACGGAACAAAGAGAAAATGGTACATAGCAGTCAATGCAAACTGCAAACGGGATAACTCAACAACTTCATCAAGGATCATTTACGACTCCTGCGTTACTAGAGCTTTATAGTCAAAGATTGATAACTATTTGTTATTTAAGACTAGAGGTAGTATTGCCAATTGAACAATGATAGCCAATATACTCCTGATCTAACGATAAAAAAACCAACAATATCGACCAAACCACATAGCCTATTAAACTAAAGAACAATAAACTATCAGCATTTTCATCTAACCGAACACAACTCATTACGAAAAAGCCGCTAAACTCGTTCACTTTGTTCAATTAACAATACAATTTTTAATCCCCCTGTAAAATTATGTTAATTAGACATTACAGAGACTAAAAACTTAAAAGAATACGTTTATAAATGTCATACAACTTAATGATTTCGTGAATTGAGATGCTTTCATTGACTTGATGAATCGTTTTGTTTGGTAAGCCTAACTCGAGCACTTGAGTGTTTGCACTCGATAGGAAGCGGCCATCAGACGTTCCACCAGAAGTAGAAAGTCGAGGAAATATTCCAGAAACTTGATGAATTGCGGTTTCAGCAACAGAGAGCAAACTGTCCTGTTCCACGTTATTGGTAAAGTAAGGTGTACAATGCCGTTCCCAATTAATTTGTAAGCTCTGTATAACAGCTTCAGAAATGGGCAAAGATTCTATCTTTTTCGTAACAATACGCTGAATACCCTCTAACTCATATCGATGGCTGTAGCGAATATTGAAACAGATTTCGCACTTTCCCGGCACAATGTTGTCAGTGAACTCGCCAGAATTAATGTACGTGACTTGCAATGACGTCCCCGGAAAGTCTTCACTCCCTAGATCCCAGTTTATGTGCTCTAAAGCAAAAATGATTTCAGACGCTAAATGGATAGCATTACGACTCACTCCAGCGTAAGCGACATGCCCTTGTTTGCCCAACACTTCTAACTTGCCTGAAATAGCACCACGGCGCCCAACTTTAATCACATCACCTGTCTGTATATCACTTGTAGGTTCGCCAACTAAGCAGTAATCCGGTAACTGGTCTCTTTCAGTAAGTCTTTCAACAATGGTCTTAGTACCAAATTCAGCTTCACCTTCTTCATCACTCGTCAGCAATACCTGCCACTGCATTTTAGGTTGATGCCCTTGGTTAATAACGTCTTCCATTGCGGCGATCATTGCCGCTAAAGCGGTTTTCATATCGACAGCACCGCGCCCAACTAGCATGTCATCAATAATTGATCCACTAAATGGGTTTACCTTCCAAAGTTCTAATTGATTTGTTGGCACCACGTCGGTGTGGCCTGCAAACGCAAATGTTTTATTTGCACTTCTTTTTCCCCGACTGGCAATAAGATTGGTCACACCATTATTTTGGTAATGTTCAATTTGAAAACCAATCGCTTTAAGCTTATCTGCTATCCAACGCTGACAACCATCGTCATTAGGCGTTATAGAGCGTTTTTTTATGAGGAGTCTAGAATACTCGATTGCTGTATGAAATTTCTGTTCAGATGCTGGACTTTCTAACACTGTCGATAAAGGCGTTTTTACAGGCACTGCGACGCTCCATTGAATGTAACTATATAATTAAAGCAGCAATTTTTGACAGTTAAATGACATGATCAAATATCAAATAAAGCTCATGATATTAAAACCTTAGCCGATATATGAATATATGCCATTCAAGGAGTATGTATGAGACAAGTAAAAGAAATCATGCAGTCTAGAGTTGCAACGGTTGATCTCTATGACCGGCTATCGGTAGCCAAAGAGATTTTTGATCAAGCGCCTTTTCACCACTTACCTGTTTTAGAAGAAAACGAACTTGTTGGCGTTATATCTAAACACGATGTTTATAGAGCACTAAGCCCTCACCTAGATTCACTTTCTGAGTCGATGAAAGATTTAAATACGCTAAAAAAGCGGGTTCACCAAATTATGAACAAACGTCCTATTTCCATTGACGAATGCGCATTAATAAATCATGCATCAAAAACTATGCTGTTGCACAACATTGGCTGTTTACCTGTTACTGAAAAAGGGAAACTGTCAGGGATCATTACTTGGAAAGATCTTTTAAGTTTCTATTCTAGGGGGCGTTCCTAATCATTAATTTAATTGAATGCCTATTAATTTGGTCATGCTTTTTAAAATCATCTATCCTTATAAATATTCGCTATATTTTCTACCCATAACTCGGTAAAGTATTAGTACGATGTAGGGAGATACTTGATGAACGACAGACGTAAATTTTCTAGAGTACTGTTTAATGCTCAAGCAAAAATTGTCCAACTTCCTAAATTATGGAAGACGCAAGTTTTAGACATCAGCTTGAATGGCGCATTAATACAACTTCCTGAAAATTTTGAAATTACTGATTCTTCATACACATTAACACTATCGTTAATGGACTCAAATGTAGAAATTTCAATGCAAACTCAAGTTGTATACAGCGGCAATAACAATATTGGCTTATGTTGTGTTGAAATTGACGTAGATAGTATGGGTCATCTTAAGAGACTTGTTGAGCTCAACAGTGGTAGCACAGATTTACTTCATCGAGAACTACCACAGTTTATTCGTGAGCATACTAAATTAGCCTATGCTTGCTAATTCCCCCACTTAGAGTGCATCTAAGGCTTCATGTAACTTATTCACACCAATAATTTCCATGCCTTGAATCGCACTCTTCGGGACATTAGCTTTTGGCACAATCGCTTTTTTAAACCCATGTTTAGCAGCTTCAATCAACCGTTCTTGGCCATTGGGTACAGGGCGGATTTCACCAGATAATCCTACCTCACCAAAAGCAACCATCTCACTAGGCAATATATTACCTCTAAAGCTAGAGACCATCGCTAATAACAAGGTTAAATCCGCACTTGTTTCACTGACTTTAACACCGCCTACTACGTTTACAAACACATCTTGATCGGACATTTGTAAGCCTCCGTGTCGATGCATTACTGCGAGTAACATAGCCAAACGATTTGAATCCATACCAACAGCAACACGTCTAGGGTGAGACATTGTTGAATTATCAACAAGCACTTGCAGCTCAACCAGTAGTGGGCGTGTGCCTTCCCAAACCACCATTACCAGTGAACCAGAAGATTCACCTTCCCCACGAGATAAGAAAATAGCTGATGGATTAGCGACTTCTTTTAACCCTCGCTCTGTCATCGCAAAAACGCCAAGCTCATTAATCGCACCAAAACGGTTTTTGTGAGAACGAAGCGTTCGATAACGACTGTCGCTGTCACCTTCAAACATGACGGAACAATCGATGCAATGCTCAAGAACTTTAGGCCCTGCAAGGCTACCATCTTTGGTGACATGACCGACCATAATCACTGCAATGCCTTCTTGCTTTGCAAAACGTGTAAGGTATGACGCTGACTCACGGACTTGTGAAACACTGCCCGGTGATGATTGAACATCAGCCATATGCATTACTTGAATCGAGTCGACCACAATTAATTTTGGCTTTTCTTTTATTGCGATATCACATATACGTTCAACACTCGTTTCAGACAGCATTCTAAGCTTATCAGTAGGCAAACCTAGCCTGTGAGCACGCATCGCCACTTGTTGCAAAGACTCTTCGCCAGTCACATAAAGTGCCGGCATTGTTTGAGCAAGCTGACACAGCGTCTGCAACAATAAAGTACTCTTACCGGCACCAGGATGACCACCAATCAGAATTGCCGATCCCGGCACAATTCCACCGCCCAATACTCGATCAAATTCAGTAAATGAACTTGAGATTCGTGGAAGCTCATTTAAATCAATTTGATTTAATGTTTGTACTTCACTTGGACCAGCACCCGCATAGCCAGAAAACGTGCTCGATGTCGTTGACTTTACCGACCCTAAACGAACTTCTGTAATCGTGTTCCACTCTTTACATGCAGTACACTGTCCTTGCCAACGAGGAAAGTCTTGTCCACATTCATTGCAAACAAATGCTGTTTTATTTTTTGCCATAAACTTTGAGTATTTTCTCTACTTAATGTCGGTTAAACTACCAGCTATAAATAATTAACACTTTATTTACTGGCATTAGTTTTGCTTTATTTTACCTGTCTAAATCAAGATATGCTTTAGATTTCAGTGCTAGACTGAAAACCGTAACAAACTTAATAGCTAAGCCTATCAGGCTGACATCAATTTATCACGACAAAGAATCGACACATGAGTTTTGAAGAAGTAAAAAGTGCATTAATCGAACAGCTCAAACCATTATTAATGGAGCCTGACTTTTCTGATATGTTCGATAAGCTCACGGCGTCTGAAACAAGTACTAATCGCTTTTTATTAAAAATGGAACTCAATCGATTGGCTGGACATTGCAGTCGCATTATCGATTTACGTGATAAAACAGAGTTAGCGTGTGAAGCAGTCGAGTTTAATCAACAGACTCACATGTTAGACGAACCAGCAAAACAGAGTTTTTTTGCTGCACTTATCCGTTATCAACAACAATACACCGTTGGTGTTTACGAAGAGGTGATACAAGAGCATCGAAGTAGACTGACTTCGCATAAGCAAGATGCTCAAAACGTTTCTGATGATAGTTTTATTGTGCCAGGCGTTGTACTTGGTACTTATTTCAATCGCTGTGAAGAGCGAATGAATTACAGCATCCAAATCACGGCTTCTCAGTCGGGCAGAACAGAAGCTAAAGGGACAACAATAGACTTATCTGTTGGCGGTGCAAGAATTAAAGTTTCAGCCAAACATAGCCTTGATATAAACCAGCCTATTCTCTTGAAATTACATGAGCTGAATGAAGAGTATTATTACGAAGATCTCCATCAAGGCATTGAATATGAAATCGTTGATTCCACATTAGATGGTGAACACGCCATTTTTAGGTTAAAGCGAGTCAATGGTTCGGATGATCTGGTAAAGATTCTGACCAACTTGATACGAGGTTATAAGTTCCGCTACAAAGTTGATGTCAATGAAGTCTATACAAACACACTTGGCTTAGGTTATGAACGCCATTATTTGCCGCATTATCGAAATTTACCGCTGTTCTTAAACTCAACTAAAAAAGTTATCAGCCATTGTTTACTTAGTGCTGAAAACCAAGGATTGAAAAGATTTTTTAACGATGAAAGAGACATTTGCCAATTGTCTCAAACGCTATCTTCAACTCGATTAAGCCAACTTCAGGCTGATCCACACAATTTTGAGCATAATTTACTTTTTTGCTTCACTCATAACGTGCGAGAAACGCTCTACTTTTACAGTGCAACACTCGCAGAGTTAATGAGTTCTAACTTCACCGAATTGTTTTTTAAATTTGGCGCTAATAAATCCAGCTTTAAAATTTTTAGGCTGAAGCTTGAAAGTATTGACCATGAGCAAACTTACAAAACAGCCGTCTTACCCGGCGATGATAGCCACTACTCACCTTTAGTAGAGCAACAGCTTTCCCAGTTCAGTCATGTTATTAATCTTATCGATTTAACCAGTGACGTGGCACTGGAAACACTCCAAAACGTAAAAAGCCAAGCCAGCCCCAATGAACTGAAGGTTTTTGCTCAAGCGAAAGAAGCTAAAAATAAAATAAAAAGTATTTCACTAAATTTTACCGAGCGACGACAAGAACCTAGATACTCATTTAAGACTCAAGTTGATATTACTCAAGGAGATAAAAGCTTTTCTGGTATTACTGGTGATATATCGACGAAAGGGCTTCAAGTCATTTTTACTGAGCCTTGTAATTTGGACGAAACTCAATCGATAAAGATTGCCCTTCCTAAACTACAGACTCTTGCAGGTAAAGCTCAGCTTGTCGAGCTCCCTTATCGAATCGTTAAAAAAAGAAAGAATGGTAAACAATTACACCTTGCGGCAAATATCGGTCATGAACCTCACGTTGGTGTAGAATTTCTCAATCGCCTGATTATTCATAATCAAGAAAAGCTCAAACAACTCTCTGACAGTGATGATAATGTTAAAGAGCTATCTGATGGCATGAAAAATTTATTGATGCGAAAATTACCATCAACGCCATTCTTCATCGAAAAAACAAAAAAATCTGCCAAGCTTTCCGCTGTTGGTGTCTCCACGCAAAATAACGAGATAACAGATTTGTTCTCCGCCGGAGTAGCGAATGGAATGGAGTACAACTTAGCGCCAATATTCAAACAAGGTTTATTTAAACCCATAATTTTAAATGCGCTTCGTAAAATGAAATCAACCAATGAAATGGTTTCTGTAGACTTGTTCTTACGTTTAACCAACCAATCCCGCGGGCAATTTCAATTGCACTGTATGAGAGCGGATCAATTCAAAACGAAACAACACAAAAAACGCTTTATTGAACAGAGCAAAGATACAGGACGTTTTATTGCGCTCAGAGTCTTTTATGGAGTAACAGGAAAACCTGATAATCGCTATATTGCACAAGAGCGTGATTACATTGCTGTTCATGCTGCACATAAAGCTAAAATTTTAGATGAAAAACTCTGGAATACCATTGGTGTTGGTGACATTCTCGATGTCACTTCCGAAGCTAAATTATTAGCTCAATATGTCCCCTAAATTAAATTAAATTTAGATTCCCGCCTATATATCATTGAAGGATATAGAATACTGTCTATGTATAAGGTAAACCTCGAAATTAATTTTAATTTATTTAGAATTAATGTTGAGTAACATTCGAGCTAACGTATCTCTGATGAGTTGATGAGCATCGGATTCGTACTCAAAGGACTGGTTTGGTAAGTTATAGAGGTGTGCATCATGGTTTCAATTACACGCACCATGTTTACGTCATCAGAACCCATTATTGAAATGGGTTCAAAAAGAGGTAGAAATTCAGCATTACAGTTAATGATTTCCGGTAAGTCTTATCTTATTTTCGACGATGAAGAAGAGGAGGAAAAAGAACATCAAGATGAGTCTTCAAGAGAGTTTTTTGATTTTCATTCAATGGCTGGCTATTTCCCACCGATAAAGCGCCGCAAAAAAAATAAACCGAACTTTACGGTGAAAATGGGCGCATAACACAGATTAAGGCCGTACTTATCATGAGTACGGCTGTTTTATCTATATTTACCTTACTTAATCTCAACCAAATACAATAAAACGCCTAGCCCTAGATGCTTTATTTGAAAATTTGAGTTTTCATTAACTAATTCTTTTGCATGAAATGCGACACCAATCTTAGCCCTTTCGAGCATGGGAATATCATTCGCACCATCGCCAATTGCAACCGTTTGTTGTTCACTTATGTCTGACTCTCTAGATAATAGTGAGATCACTTCTGCTTTAAAGTTCGCATCAACGACTTTACCTAACACTTTCCCAGTTAATGTTTCCTTCTCGACTTCTAGATGATTTGCATATGCTGCGCTGAGGTTCAATTGATTCTTTAGGCTGTTAACAAAAGGCGTGAAGCCACCTGATGCGAGTGCAATTTTCCAGTTGTGTTTTTGAAGTTCATAACACATTGAAGTCAACCCTGCAGTCAACGGTAATTGAGAGATCAAATCCTCAACAATAGAAAATGGAGTACCTTTTAATTTACTAACCCTCTCTCTTAGGCTTTCTTCAAAATCGAGTTCACCAGCCATTGCTTTCTCAGTGACTTGTGATACCGCTTCACCTACACCTGCCATCTTTGCAAGCTCATCAATACATTCAATCTGAATAGCTGTGGAATCCATATCCATAACCAGCACACCTGGTAAGTTAAGTTGAGGTAATGGCTCCTTAATTTCAAAAACCTCTACTTCAGCGCTTAATTTCAATGAATTTAATTGATCGACTGTAATACCTTGAGTTAAACAAATTTCAATGCCGTTTAATGCTTGGTTGCGTTTTAAGGTACAAATATGAAAACCGGCTTTGAGTGATTCCAGCCAATGCTCAATATCATTCTCAAGTTGATTATCCTTCCAGACAAGGCGTAGTATCTTAGGTGATGAAAAAGGAGTCTGTCCTTCTTGATAGCGAGTAACCTGGTTTGTCAGTCCCAAAAATTGACTATCTAAAGAGTTTTTTAACCAGTTAAACAATGCGCTCATACTATCAACTATTCCAATTTTTTTATTATCTAATGAGGTGTTTAGTGTTACATCTTAAAAAACTAAAAAAAAGTCATAAATTCAGTTTGCTCGTCCAATTTGCCGTTGCTGTAGCGCTCATCGCAATTACTATTCAACTGTGGCAAGCAAACTTTTTACAATCAGAATCTTTACTAGAAAAACAAGCCAGTAAAATGTCACACCTTCTTTTAGACAATGTGACTTACGCAGCAAGTTCTGCATTGCAAAACCAAAAAACATCTCAGCTGCAATGGTTAGTAGAAAGTGTAACCCAAGATCCTAGAGTCATTTCAGCAGCCATTTATGATGCTAAAGGCAGTAGAGTGGCATTTGCACAATGCGATCACCAAGTCATAAAAGATAGTAAGAGAAGTCAGCAAGTAACCATTCACCAGCCCCGTATTGACTTTTCAAATAAACAGTGAAACTTACTTGCGGGGTGGTACTTGTGTCACAAAACAATGGCAAGCTTGTAGTTATAAATGCCAATAAACGGGAGTTTGAGATTGTCAATACCCCTCTGGTGAATGCTTACGTCAGCAAAACCTGGCTGCATTTACACCATACATAAAAAAAGTAATTTTGAATAAAAAAAGCATCGGCTATGTAGAGCTGAGATTAAATGAATCATCATTTCTAGCAGTACTGAGAAAGGACATTAAACACAACGCTGAGCAACAACAATTACTGCTTTTACTCTCGGTAATTATAGGAATGTTGTTGAGCCGTTCACTATCAATAAAAAGAGCGAACTTTCTTCGCATAACAAAAAGACTTAAATGACAGTAGGAGCCGTTGATCTTTGTTTAATAATTAAGCTGAGCAATAAATCGCCTTAATCGAGGCGGAAATAGTGCAGTTTAGTCATCTAAGTAAACTATTTTCAACACAGAGTAAGGCGATTTAGACTCAGCCCGTAGGGTAATGGTTATTTTTAACGCTATCTGCATTGTCACTGCGCTCATTTATACCCATGATACCTGAAGATGCTCGATTTCAGCGAGAATGCACAACTTGTTAATCAAGGCGACGGTGTGCGGCAATAGTGAGCTATTGTTAGCACTGGCAACGAAGAGTAACAAGCTGTGCAACTCGCACTGCGTGGACTTCTCAGCGCCAATTCTTCTTTGTTACATTAGATCGAAAGAATCCCGATATTCCTTCGC
The DNA here is from genome assembly GCF_016900895.1 of Parashewanella hymeniacidonis. Taxonomy (GTDB): domain Bacteria; phylum Pseudomonadota; class Gammaproteobacteria; order Enterobacterales; family Shewanellaceae; genus Parashewanella; species Parashewanella hymeniacidonis. The sequence goes on along the minus strand of NZ_JAFEUN010000022.1, from coordinate 21,929 downwards.
TAATGCGCCTCAAAGAATTGGCGCTGAAAAAGTCCTGAAACATGCATCTTCAAGTATCATGCGGATAGAATAACTAAATAACGCTTGTTCCGCTTTGTTATCGTCAAAAATAATCATTGCTGAAAATATCAACAAAGGTCAACAGCCCCTAGTATTATCACTAAATATTTTTTAACATCAGGTCACATTTAGATAGCATACTCCAAAAAAGGACTTATCATGTTAAAGAACATTTCAATACCGTTGCTTGTTTGCGCTATCAGTTTTTCTTCCACTTCTCAAGCAGAAGGTTTTTCAGAATCTTACAAAACATACCAGCAAGCGTTAAGCGGAGAAGATAAGCAACTTATTGTTGATACTGCAAAGTCCGCTTATCAGCTTGGGATGAAAGAATATTCTGAGAATAACCATAACATTGCTGCACTATTGCTGAATTATGGATCTGCGATTCAAAATCATATTGATGAACTGAATGTACAGAAAGATCAGCACGCCATAGCTTATAAACTATACCAAAAAGCGTTGCGCATTTATTTATCTCAAGACTCAAAATCCAAAAATGACATCATTGATACTCAATTCAAACTTGCAGAAACAGCGAAAACTAAGTCTATTGCCTATCAACATATTGAAGATGCCATTGATGTCGCTGACGGTTCTGAGTTATTAGAGGCAAAAGTAAAGCTAGAAGCATTTAGAATGCTATCGTCAAAGTATTACAGTAAAAAATTGGGGCGTTTTGCCAAAGAAGCCCTCGAAATCTACAAAGAAAAACTGCCTGAAAACTCAATGGAAAGAGTAAGAGCCAGCTTCAATGTTGCAAGGATTTATGAAGCAGAAAAAAAACACTCTAAAGCTGCAACGTTATTTGAAGAAGTAGTAAAACAAATGGACGTTTTAGATTATAGCCATCCATATAAATTAGCGTCTCACGCTCGACTTGTTCCTATATATGAAAAACAAGGCAAGAGTAAAAAATCAACTGCGCACTGTATTGCAATTGGTAAAATGAAGCCTTGGGATGATAATGTGCAAGAGCAAATACCATTATATCGCTCTGCAAATCACTACCCAACTTGGGCCGCAAAAAAAGGCAAAACGGGCTATGTCACATTAGAGTTTGTCATAAATAAAAACGGTTTTGTTGAAGATATTGAGATTTTAGACAGCGAAGGCGGTAAAAGTTTTGAAAGAGCTTCAATAAAGACTCTTAAAGATTGGCGTTACGCACCCAAGTTCGTAAATGGTGAAGTCGTTGAAGCAAAGACGAAAATCAGATTGGATTACACATTAAAGAGACCAATCTAGACTACAAAAAAAGCCGCAAATGCGGCTTTTTTAATGAAGCAACAGTGTAAATTATAGGTTTACAACTGCTTCTAGCGTCATTTCAATCATTTCGTTAAACGTAGATTGACGATCATCTGATGAAACGGCTTCACCTGTACGGATGTGATCAGAAACAGTTACAACACAAAGTGCATTTGCACCGTACTCAGCAGCAACACCGTAAAGACCAGCCGCTTCCATTTCAACGCCTAAAATACCCATTTTTTCCATGGTATCGAACATTTCTGGCAGTGGATTGTAAAAAAGATCAGCGGAGAATACATTACCAACAAGGTGTTTGATGTTTTTCTCATCAGCCGCTTTTACAACAGCAGAAAGTAGACCGTAATCAGCGATAGCTGCGAAGTCTTGACCACCAAAACGTAAACGGTTTACTTGTGAATCTGTACAAGCACCCATACCGATGATTACGTCACGAACTTTAACGTCAAGGCTGACTGCGCCACATGAACCAACACGGATTAAGTTTTTAACACCGTAGTCTTTTACTAGTTCTGTTGCGTAGATTGAGCAAGAAGGAATGCCCATACCTGACCCCATAACAGAAACACGAGTACCTTTATAGGTACCAGTGAAGCCTAGCATGTTACGAACGTCAGTAACTTGCTCAACATTCTCTAAGAAAGTTTCTGCAATGTACTTAGCGCGTAGTGGATCGCCTGGAAAAAGTACTGTTTCAGCGAATGCACCATCAGCAGCATTAATATGTGGTGTTGCCATCGATATAACCCCTATGTTTTAAGGTCTATGCCTTATGTTAATTTGGTGGGTAAGTTACCCATTTTATTCGTGTTCGTCACTATAAAGCTGCCCGATATGTGTTGATTGGCCAGCTTATGAGCATGATATTTCAGGCTCATTAAATATTTATAAAAATGACTGGCCGTATTCCATTGGCTCTAATTTGTAATAACTTGCAATTGACTGTCCCATGTCAGCAAACGTATCACGTCCGCCTAGAGATTTAGCGCCTAAACCCGCACCATATGCCAATACAGGAACATGCTCACGAGTATGATCTGTGCCCGGCCATGTCGGATCACAACCATGATCAGCTGTAAGCAATAAAAAGTCATCATCATTAAGAATTTCAAGCAATTCAGGCAGACGAGCGTCGAAATACTCAAGACCTCTGGCATAACCAGCAACATCACGACGATGACCGTAATGTGAGTCAAAATCTACGAAGTTGGTAAATACAATCGTGTTATCGCCAGCTTGTTTAACCTGCTCAAGTGTTGCATCAAACAAAGCTTCAAGACCGTTGCCTTTCACTTTTTTAGTAATGCCACAATGCGCATAGATATCAGCAATTTTACCGACACTGACAACTTCACCACCATTTTCAGCATGCTTTTGCAGTACTGTTTTCGCTGGCGGCTCAAGTGAGAAGTCACGACGGTTACCTGTTCGTGCAAACTCTTTCGCATTCGGACCATTAAATGGACGAGCGATTACACGACCAATATTATATGGCTCTAACTCTTCACGTGTGATTTCACACAGTTTGTAAAGGTTTTCTAAGCCGAATGTCTCTTCATGACAAGCAATTTGGAACACTGAGTCAGCAGAGGTATAGAAAATTGGCTTTCCAGAGCTCATATGCTCTTCGCCTAACTGTTCCAGAATGGTTGTTCCAGATGCATGGCAGTTACCTAAGAAACCGTCTAAACCTGCACGTTCAAGAATCTTGTCTGTTAGCTCTTTAGGGAAAGAATTATTTTGATCGCTAAAATAACCCCATTCAAATAAAACTGGCACACCTGCCATTTCCCAATGACCGCTAGGCGTATCTTTACCAGAGCTGATTTCAGCTGCGTAACCATACGAACCAATCAGCTCAACATTGTCATCAAACCCCATAGGGAATGCACCAGTGCTTTCTTTAGCAGCATGACCTAAACCTAATTTTGCAAGGTTTGGTAGCTTAAGCTCACCTTCACGGTCGATATTAGCTTTACCTTCTGCACAAGCTTTCGCAATATGACTAAAAGTATTTGCACCTACGTCACCAAAAGCTTCAGCATCTCCTGCTGCGCCGATGCCGAAGGAATCTAACATTAAAATAACGGTACGTTTCATAAATCTTTCCTTACAGATCTTCAGCGCGAATCGCTTTATAAATCTCAACTTGTTTCTCAGGCTGAGTATCGCTTAATTGAATTGCGCCTTTCACTGCTGCTGCTGCTTCTTCAAATGCAGCTTCTGACTGAGCATGTACCACAGCAAGTGGCTTGTCAGTATTAATTTCATCACCTAACGCACAAACGTTAGTTAAACCCACACTGTAATCAAGCGCATCACCAGGCTTGCGACGACCGCCACCTAATGTAACAACAGCAAGACCCAGTTCACGCGTATCCATACTGTGTGCAAAACCTGTTTTATCTGCAAATACAGGTCGAACAATCGAAGCTTCAGGTAAATACTTGTCATAGGCTTCAACAAAATCAGTTGGGCCACCTAGACCAGACACCATCTTACCAAATAATTCAGCCGCTCGGCCGTTATCTAATACTGTGTTCAGTTTATTTCTAGCTTCCGTTTCATTTGCCGCAATACCGCCTAGCATCAACATTTCTTGGCAAAGACCCATCGTCACTTCATAAAGACGAGGGTTACGATATTTACCCGTTAAGAAATCAACCGCTTCCCTAACTTCAACAGCATTACCTGCACACGATGCCAAAACTTGGTTCATGTCAGTAAGTAGTGCAGTTGTTTTAGTACCAGCACCATTTGCAACGGCTGTAATACTACGAGCTAGCTCTTCAGATGCTTCATAAGTTGGCATGAATGCACCACTACCGACTTTTACATCCATCGCTAATGCATCAAGACCACACGCAAGTTTCTTAGAAAGAATTGACGCTGTAATCAAAGAGATTGATTCAACGGTTGCGGTGTTGTCACGGATTGAATAGAAGCGCTTATCCGCTGGCACTAAATCACCAGTTTGACCAATAATTGCCACACCCGCTTCTTTAACCACTTTACGGAATAAGTCACTGTCTGGCTCAGTTTGATACCCTGGAATTGCGTCAAACTTATCTAATGTACCACCTGTATGGCCTAAACCACGCCCAGAAATCATTGGCACATAACCGCCACAAGCTGCTGCCATTGGGCCAAGCATCAAGCTGATAACGTCACCAACACCACCCGTGCTGTGTTTATCAACTACAGGGCCATCAAAATTCATTGAATCCCAATTTAATACCATACCTGAATCACGCATCGCCGTCGTAATGGCAACGCGCTCATCCATGTTCATGTCATTAAAATACACTGCCATACCAAAAGCAGCGATTTGACCTTCTGAAACATTATTGTTGGTAATACCATCAACAAAAAATTGGATTTCTTCTTTAGATAGTGCTTGACCGTTACGCTTTTTACGAATGATTTCTTGAGCAAGAAACATGGTGTAGCCTCCAGAATGTAACCGAGAATTCATCATCTCGGCTTACACATTTGCAAGATTTAAAAACAAAACTGTAGTAATTTTACGTACATATTAACGAAGTTTTGCGGTGACCAAAGGGAGTTTGATCACACTTTTCTTGATATAAATCTGAACTCTGGATAAGGATGTTCAATAATTTGATCAATCAATCATTTCATATCCCAAGAGTAGACTATTAGTAACCTTGATTAGGTTTAGGAGCTTCAGCTAGCTCTAAAGTATGCAGCAAAGCATTCAATAAGCTCGAAGCACCAAAACGGAATGTGCGTGGAGTCGCCCAATCAGCACCTAATAGCTTTTCAGCAACGCCTAAGAATTCTGCAGTTTGAGCAGCATCACGCACGCCACCAGCTGGCTTGAAACCTACTTTGGTATTTTTCTCTTTAATTACAGTCATCATGATTTCTGCAGCTTCTAGTGTTGCATTAACAGGAACTTTACCTGTTGAAGTCTTGATGAAGTCAGCACCTGCATCAATTGATAATTCAGAAGCTTTACGAATAAGAGCAGGGTCTTTCAATACGCCAGATTCAATGATCACTTTTAAAAGTACATCAGCTTCAGCACAAGCTTCTTTACACGCTTTTACGAGCTCAAAACCCACTTCTTCGTTACCAGCCATTAATGCACGGTAAGGGAAAACAACATCAACTTCGTCAGCACCGTACGCAATTGCAGCACGAGTTTCAGTTACTGCGATTTCGATATCATCATTACCATGTGGGAAGTTGGTTACTGTTGCGATTTGAACATCTTCAGCACCTAGTGCTTTTAGAGTTTTACGTGCAACAGGAATGAAGCGAGGATAAATACAGATAGCTGCAGTTTTACCTGCTGGAGTCAATGCTTTATGGCATAGATCAATTACTTTTTGATCCGTATCGTCGTCATTAAGCGTAGTAAGATCCATTAATGAAATGCCGCGTTGAGCCGCTTGTTTTAAATCAGTCATTTGCTTTCTCCAACAAAATAAAATTAGAAATCGGAATAGCAGATCCCTATTTGGCAATTTTGATTTGTTTTAGCCATTGGCTAGATCTGCCGCATCAACAATGAAATCGTTAATGCTAAATAAAGTATTCAATGTCATGAGCTAAAAGCTCAAAAAATTATCTTTCGATAATGCCACGACTTGAATCCTTGAAGACCGGAAGAGAGGAGCGCTTTTCAGGAAACTGAAGAGAAAGGTTGTCCACTTTTCCGCGAAAAATCCATTTTAGCGCAAGAAAAAATCAGTATTTGAAGTTATTTTTTATAAAACTAAATTCGAATAATGACTTTGATATTTTTCTAGTTTACAAAATAAAGGAGCCGCTATTAGCGGCTCCATCTGCTAACAAGTTGATTAGAACTTGTAAGTAGCAGCAAAGTAATGAGAAATACCTGTTGTTCTTAGACCAACAATACCTGCATTATTTTCTAGAGTGTAAACGTTGTTATAACCTTTTAGACCATAGCCTAAAGAGTAACGATCTGAATGCCAGTATAGACCTAAGAAACCTGCACCACCTGAGCTAACTTTAGGTACGAATTCATTGCCTTTGTCGGTAGCACCGAACTGATAATCAATGTAACCTTGGAAAGAAAGGAAGCTCTTGTTGTCGAAGAAGTAGAAAGGCTTGAACCAGTTCGCAGAGAATTGGTAACCGTTCCAATCTTTAGTATTGATATCATAGTTAGCATAAATGTTCATGCCAGTTTTGCCTAACCATGGTAATTCAACATCAGCACCTAAACCCCAGAAAGATTGGTTTATATCGCCATCACCACCAGCTTGAGTGTCAATTGCACCGCCACTAATGTTTAATAACGTAGAGAAATATAGTTCTTTAACTGGACCGAACGATAAATCTTTACCCGTGATTGCATCTAAAGAGAAACGAGGTGCAAACTTAAGGAACATTTTGCTTGAACCAGTACCCTTATCAGACTCACTTGAGCTACGGTTTGTTAAGTTGAATACGTCTAAGTAACCGTAATAATCAACAACACCAGCGCGACCACCGAACTCAAGCTCTAGGTAGTTATGTGTATCGCCACCTTTTTGATCTTTAGAAGTTGGTTTTTCACCAATTGAATACATTAAGTTAGCTTGCATCCACTTGTAATCGCCAGCGTGAACGTCAGTACGGTCAGCAGCAAATGCGTTACCAGAGATTGCAGCTACTGCAGTTGCAGCTAAAGCAAAGTTTTTAACATTTTTCATCATCAACCCCATTTATTTTAGGTTCCTGCCATCAAGGGCAGCGTCTTTTTTTATGGTGTGTACATTTTACTTTTATTGGCTAGAAGCACAATAGTTTACCGTAAAAATACAAACTTTAAATTCTTAAATGTGAACAAAATCGCAAATTTGTTTTTATTGAGTTATCAACTTTTTAAAGCTTTATTGTTCAGCTTTAGGTTTAGTCGTTGACGTTCTAAGGTCTAACTCAGTAAAACAATGAAATATGGTCGTTAACAGGTTTAAAGTCATAAGAGAAAGGCAGCGATATTATCGCTGCCTAATAACCATTACAGTGCTAAGAATAGACCTGCAAGAGTTGCACTCATTAAGTTCGCTAGAGAACCAGCGATTACAGCGCGTAGACCAAGCTTAGCTAGGTCATGACGACGGCTAGGAGCCATAGCACCCAAACCACCTAGTAGAATCGCAATTGAAGATAAGTTAGCGAAACCACATAGTGCAAACGAGATGATTGCTTTAGTACGTCCAGTCATAGCAACACCAGTTTCAGCTACAGCTTTAAAGCCTTCAGCTGCTGGGTCTAGCATGTATGGAGCAAAGTTTAGGTAAGCAACAAATTCGTTAACAACAATCTTTTGACCGATGAATGAACCAGCAACAAGTGCTTCGTTCCAAGGTACACCGATTAAGAATGCTAATGGCATGAATAAGTAACCTAGGATAAGTTCAAGGCTAAGACCTTCAACACCTACGAAACCACCAATACCACCGATGATGCCGTTGATCATTGCGATTAGACCAACGAATGCTAGAAGCATTGCACCAACGTTAAGTGCTAAATGCATACCTGATGAAGCACCAGCAGCAGCTGCATCGAGTACGTTAGCAGGCTTGTCTGGATCTTCAGGAAGATCAGATGTGTCATCTTTAACTTCTTCAGTTTCAGGGTGCATCAGTTTAGCCATTAATAGACCACCTGGTGCTGCCATGAATGAAGCGGCAACTAGATATTCAATTGGTACACCCATTTGAGCGTAACCAGCTAGAACAGAACCAGCGATTGAAGCAAGACCACCAACCATGATTGCAAATAGCTCAGACTGAGACATAGTTGCAATGAATGGACGAACGATCAACGGTGCTTCAGTTTGACCTACGAAAATGTTCGCAGTTGCTGACATAGATTCTGTACGGCTAGTACCTAGTGCTTTTTGTAGACCACCACCAATGATGCGGATAACCCACTGCATGATGCCTAGGTAATATAGAACAGCAATCAATGAAGAGAAGAATACGATTACTGGCAATACGTTGATTGCAAAGATGAAACCAACTTTAAAGTTTGCCAAGTCACCGAAAAGGAAACTGATACCACTTTGAGAGAAACCAATAACGCTTGAAACGCCATCAGAAACTGTTTTAAGAACATCTTTACCAAAAGGAACGTAAAGTACGAAACCACCGAACAGTGCTTGAATTGCTAAAGCACCACCAACGGTACGAAAGTTAATTGCTTTTTTATTGTTAGATAGCAAAAATGCTATCCCAAGAAGGACTGTAACGCCCACTAAACTCATTAAAATATCCATTAACCATCACCCTAATTGTTAACGTTTTATAATTTTGTTGTTAACCAACCCATTTCGGGGTGAGATTATACCTGAGCTATTTTTAAAAATCGTTGCCTTGATCAAATTTTTGGAATTAACTATCAATAAGTTAACGACACTGTAACCCGTTAATAGCCACTGTTTTAAAACGAAACCTTAAATGTCAACAACTTGAAAAAAAGAAGACCTTAACTGTTCCCCTACAAGAACGGCTGGTTTTGCATGTAAAACCGCTATTTTTGTGACAATCTTATTAATGAGAAGTGGCGTATTGCGACTTTGGTCACTATTTTTTGGTAACATTGAGGGGGAATCTGTCTCAACCACAAATGAACTGATAGGTAGACTTTGAACCGCTTTATGAAGTTTGTTTGCATCACTATTGAGTATCAAACCACCGATCCCTAGCTTAAACCCAAGTTTTAGATACTGCTTCGCAACTTCAACCGAGCCATAAAAACCATGGATAATACCTCCTTTAGGCAATTTGTATTTCTCTAATAACGTTAACACTTCTCCATGCGCTCTTACTGAGTGAACAATCATTGGCATTTGATACTCTTCTGCAAGTTGAAGTTGAGCTTCAAATGCTGATATTTGTTGTACCCAGTTAGCAGATTTAATTTTATCAAGGCCGCACTCCCCTATTGCGACCATAAAATCATTTTCTAAATGCTGATTGATGAGTTTTTTTAATTCGACTATATCATTTTCAAACGTTTCAGTGACATACCAAGGATGAACGCCCAATGCGAAAAGAGATTGATATTTTTTTGCAATAGAAAGTTGTTTTTGCCAATGAGCAGAAGAAACTCCTGGAATAAGTACATTTGAAATACCACTGAGTTGCATTTGCTCAAAAATCGCATCTCTATCACCATCAAAATCAGCGAAGTCAATATGGGCATGGGAGTCGATCAACACGTTTTTCTTTCCTTAGATTTTAATATCCAAAATGTAATTAAACTGCCAAGAACACCTAAAACATTTGGACTAATTAAGCTGTTATGTGAAGCGATTACTGATGTTATAACCGTAAATATTACACCTACGCCAGCACACATAAAAAAACCTTTAACGGACACTGGCTTTCCATAAATCGCCGCAACAAGCTGAACGAGTAACACAGGTGCCCACACACTGTAGCTATAAATCAGTATATCAAGAATATTCTGTACACTCATTGCCATTATTACTGCACCGATACCAAGGAAAACAGAAACTAAGCGGACAATTCTGAGTTGTCTTTTTTTATTAAAATGATCGTACTCAATAATACTGGGTAATACATCATGTGTGAAAGCAATTGCACCAGCATTTAAAAAACTAGATGCTGACGACATAATTACAGAAATTAGACCCGCAATAACAATCCCTTTCAAACCAACAGGGACTGCATACTTAACGACATAAGGCATACTATCATTGGCCGCTAGATGAGGATTAAGTTGAAGAGCAACAAGCCCAATGAAACCAGCAATAATAAAGATGGGGACCGATAATATTGAAGCAACAACTGTCGCTGTTTTTGTTTCCTTGGTCGACTTAGCCATAAATAGTCTTTGCACGTAAGGAGGAACTAAAACTTCGCCAACAAGAAAAGTCATGAATAAACTAAAAAATGCCAACTGAGAATGAAGATGGTTAAACGGATTTAGCTTCTCTGGGGGGACATTAGCAATGAAGTGTTGCCATCCACCAAGATAAGAAACACCACAAACTAAAATTAAAGGAATACCTATCATGATGATCAAAAATTGAAAGGTATCTGTATATATGACGCCTCGCATTCCACCTAAAGCGGAGTAAAAAATAATAATACCAAAACCAATGAGAATTCCGATATGCATTGGTATTTTAAAAAATAAACTGAATAGTACGCCTATAGCACTAACTTGAGAACCCAATATTCCGATGCAAATGAGTAACGAAAATATTCCGGTCATTAGTTTTGCTTTGGCACCGTAATGCCGTCCAATGATATCGCCAACTGAATGACAATCGCTGTACTGGCTCATTTTGGGTGCAATAAATAAACCGACAAGAAGCTCTTTTAATGAAAAACCAATAAGACCGTAGGCATAGACCATCCCTATGGAGTAGGCTTTGGCTGAATTTCCCATGATATAACCGCCGCCTAAAAATGAAGCGGTTAGGGAGGCACAAATAGCAAAGCTGCCGAAAGAACGTTTCCAAACTGAATACTCAGTAAAATTAGTGATATTCCTACCGCTATATACCCCTATCAGGATATTTATAAGAAAGAAAATTACTACAATTGCAATGTCCAGCATTACTTTGCCTTATTAAATTCCGATTATATTCAAAGACTAACGTAATCATGCTGATCATTTGCTGACTCAATTTAATAATTTAAAATATGAAATAACACAATGAGCATAGCGGCAAAAAAACGTAGATGATCGAGCTGTGGAATATAACGGGAATGACGACGTCTCAAATATTACCTCCCGGACAATACATATTGACTACATGTTTAAATTTCACCTACAAAAAAAGTAAGCATTCACCAGAGGGGTATTGACAATCTCAAACTCCCGTTTATTGGCATTTATAACTACAAGCTTGCCATTGTTTTGTGACACAAGTACCACCCCGCAAGTAAGTTTCACTGTTTATTTGAAAAGTCAATACGGGGCTGGTGAATGGTTACCAAAAAAAGGCCGCTTTTAGCGACCTTTTACTTTAAAACGTTTATGAGTATTAGTGCTCTCGAGTCTTAGAGAACTTAATATCTGGGTAGCGCTCCATCGATAAATTCAAATTTACCATAGTAGGTGCGATATACGTTAAATTATCGCCACCATCTAGGGCTAAATTCGAGCTGCACTTACGTCTAAACTCATCAAGTTTGCGGTCATCGTCACAGTACACCCAACGAGCTGTCGCAACACTGACAGCCTCATAAATGGCCTCTACGTTGTATTCTGTTTTTAAACGACCAACAACAACTTCAAACTGAAGCACACCAACAGCGCCCACAATTAAATCATTAGAATCTATAGGACGGAATACCTGTACAGCCCCTTCTTCAGATAACTGCACAAGCCCTTTAAGTAGCTGCTTTTGTTTTAGAGGATCACGTAAACGAATACGGCGGAACAATTCTGGTGCAAAGTTTGGTACACCCGTAAAGCGCATCAGTTCGCCTTGAGTAAACGTGTCACCAATTTTGATGGTACCGTGGTTGTGCAATCCAATAATATCACCTGGATAGGCAGTTTCTGCACGTTCCCGGTCGCCGGCCATAAACGTCAATGCATCACTAACGTTAATATCCTTCCCTAAACGCACATGCTTCATTTTCATACCTTGGCGGTACTCACCAGAACAAACACGCATAAACGCAACACGGTCACGATGTTTCGGATCCATGTTCGCTTGAATTTTAAAAACGAAACCAGAAAACTTATCTTCATTAGGTTCTACGACTCGCTCTTCCGTCTCACGAGAAAGCGGTGTCGGAGCCCACTCAACAACACCGTCGAGTACGTGATCAACACCAAAGTTGCCTAATGCCGTACCAAAAAATACTGGCGTTAGCTCGCCTTTCAAAAACAGTTCCTGATCAAACTCATGTGAAGCACCTTGCACAAGTTCTAATTCTTCACGCAAATCTTCAGCATAAGAACCAATAGCTTCATCGAGTTCTGGATTATCAAGTCCTTTAATGACCACAGAGTCTTGAATAGTATGACCTTGCCCTGTTTGATAAAGAATCGTCTCATCACGAAGCATGTGATAAACACCTTTGAACTCTTTACCACAAGCAATTGGCCAAGTAATCGGCGCACAAGCGATCTTTAAGACATCTTCAACTTCATCCATTAACTCGATTGGGTCACGGATATCACGGTCAAGTTTGTTCATGAAGGTAATGATTGGTGTATCACGTAAGCGTGTTACTTCCATTAACTTAATGGTTCTCTGCTCTACACCTTTGGCTGAGTCAATCACCATTAAGCAAGAGTCCACCGCCGTTAGAGTACGGTACGTATCTTCTGAGAAATCTTCGTGGCCAGGAGTATCGAGTAAATTAACTAAGGCATTGTTATACGGAAATTGCATGACCGAAGTGGTAATCGAGATACCACGATCTTTTTCCATTTCCATCCAGTCAGACTTTGCGTGTTGACCAGATTTTTTACCTTTTACCGTACCCGCTTTTTGTAGTGCTTGTCCGAAAAGTAATACTTTTTCGGTAATCGTAGTTTTACCCGCATCCGGGTGAGAGATAATGGCGAACGTGCGACGTTTCGACACTTCCTCAGGAATAACAGTGTTAGACATTGATTTCTTCTATCAAAAGGAAATACAAAATTGGCGCTATTTTCGCTGATCTGACGTGCAGATACAACGAAAAAGGCAAAAGTCATAACTAAGTATCAATATCAGAAACAGGTCTTTGCCCAGAATCATCAAGGATCATTTCTTCACCCTCTTTAAATAAAGGCCCAGCAGGTCAAATGTCTAACATATTCAGCATTGATTCAAATGGATGAGTAACTTTACATGAGCATATTCAAGCATAGCAATGTAGCCGAAGGCACTTGGCATTAAACTGCCGAATGCAATACCGACAACAATGACGAACTAGCCCCATAAAGAAAGATAACGCTCAAAGATTGCTATTTTTATATCCCATAAGTCATATTGTTTATTTGATTGTGTAGCTATCCATCGAAATGGCGTTTACCAGTAGCGCTGTTTTCAGCATTGCTTTTGGAAAACTTGCAAGATCAATCGTTTCTTGAACTGAATGCAGACCTGTACCTAATACACCTACCCCACCAAGCGTTGGAACAAAAGGGGCAACGTGGTTTATATCTGCAGCTCCTCTCTTACTAGCATCAAGCGGTGTAATATTATGCTCTCCCACTTGTGCTGCTATCTCAGCATATTTATTGAAAATTGCCATATTTTCAGGTGTTGCCGCCATTGCGGGTTTTTCATCGACAAACTCAATTTTACTTTTGGTTTTAAGAAGCGGTGTGGCAACAATTTTTTCCATCATCACTTTTGCATTCTTGAGCTGCGCTTGGGTTTTAAACCTCTGGTCACCTTCACTCACGACAATACCTGCCGTGATATTATCTTTACCATAACCTTCGCAGTCTTTCTCAGTTTTTAACTTAACCGAGGAGCCACCCACGATTTCCCCTGGATTGACCGTCAAACCATTACTGTCTGAAAACGCTTTACGGAAGGTATTTAGCACCCTAGCTTGCTCATAAGCTGAGCCAAACCCGACTTCCTTAGAGAAGATTCTGGAAGAATGAATGGCCGTTGCAGAGCTGGTTAACTTCCAGCTCGTATAGCCACGCCTTGCAATTGTGCCTTTATTGGCAATTTGCCATTCAAACCCGAGTGCGGCTTTCGATTTTTTAGCGAATTTGATTAAGTTTTGCCTATCCAGTTTGGCTCCACCAATGCTGCTTTCTTCATCCCCCATTAGCGCAACAAAAATGCACTTCCCCTTAAGCTGATTAGTATGTGCTAATGCTTTCATCGCATAACGGATAACAAGATTCCCGCCTTTATTATCGACAACACCAGGGCCATGAGCTTTATCTCCGTCTAAAACAAACTTCTGACACGGAGACTCTTTAGCAAACACAGTATCGAGATGCCCAATCATTAAAATACAGTTGCCATTGTTTTCACTGTAAGTAGAAAATAGATTGCCAGCCCTTTGCGGTGAGTTAACCCAATAGCTTTTAAACCCCAGAGCTGTAGGTCGTTAATGGCTTGGCCTTTATTGCTCTGGATAAACTCGCTCATTTGTTTCTGTTTATTGGTTTGCTAAGCGATGGACAAAAGGGGGGTAAAATAAAAGCAGTGTTGCAGTTAAAAAGGCACATATGTATTACGCATATTTCTGTCCTAACGTAGAAACAAACTCATCAATTTCATATAAAAACAGTTTAGCCCAACGAACCACAAATGTTTTTCTATACTTACTTAGATTATTCGTATTCAGGATAGGAAATGAAAACTTCGGATTTATTCGTAAAAGCATTAGAAAATGAAGGCGTCGAGTTTATATACGGGATTCCCGGCGAAGAGAATCTAGACTTTTTAAATTCACTCGTTGATTCTTCAATTCAGCTCATTCTTACTCGTCATGAACAATCTGCTGGCTTCATGGCCGCAACTTATGGTCGCCTTACCGGCAAACCTGGCGTATGTCTATCCACCCTAGGTCCCGGTGCCACCAATTTTGTTACTTCGGCTGCTTATGCTCAACTAGGTGCGATGCCAATGATAATGTTAGGCGGACAAAAGCCCATTCGAAAATCCAAACAAGGCCGCTTTCAACTTGTAGATGTCGTTGGTTTGATGAAACCAATAACAAAATACTCTGAGCAAATCAGTGATGGCAATAATGTCCCTTATATGATCAGAGAGGTATTTCGATTAACCAGCGAAGAACGCCCTGGAGCCGCCTACATTGAGCTGCCTGAGGACATAGCAGCGTCTATTACTGATTCAGAAATTTATGATGTGATTCAATGTCGTCGTTCACAGGCAAATCCGGTTTGCATCCAGCATGCAATTGAAATGATTGACGCATGTGAAAGACCGTTGCTATTGATAGGTGCAGGCGCAAATAGGAAGTCATCAACAGAAGCACTGACAAAATTTATCGATAAAACGGGTATCTATTTTTTCAATACTCAAATGGGAAAAGGTGTTGTTGATGAGAGGCACCCACAATTTCTAGGCACATCCGCATTATCTGAAAACGACTTTTTGCACTGTGCAATTGAAAAGGCTGATTTAATTATTAATGTGGGTCATGACATTGTAGAAAAACCGCCTTTTTTTATGGAACAGGGCGGCACTAAAGTCATTCACATCAATTTCTTTCCAGCACGATGTGACGAAGTGTACTTTCCGCAACTGAACATTGCAGGGGACATCAGCGATACTGTTGAAGCACTGACATGCGTCACAAAAGAATTAACCCAAGATCTCAGTTACTTTAAAAGAGTTAAGCAATTCGTTGATGAAAAGGTTTCAGAATATTTTGATGACAAGCGCTTTCCCATACTGCCTCAACGATTAGTTCGAGTGTTGCGAAAGCGTTTGGATGATGAAGACATAGTAACACTCGATAATGGCATTTATAAAATTTGGTTCGCACGTAATTATGCTTGCCACTCAAGCAATACACTTCTTCTCGATAATGCGCTTGCTACTATGGGAGCAGGACTTCCATCGGCAATGGTCGCCAAACAGCTTAATCCTTCTAAAAAAGTCGTCTCCATTAATGGTGATGGTGGCTTTATGATGAATTCACAAGAGCTTGAAACCGCTGTTCGTATGAAACTCGATCTGGTCGTAATTATCTTAAACGATAACGCTTATGGCATGATCAAGTGGAAACAAAAAGGCAAAGGCTTTAAAGATTTTGGATTAGATTTTAATAACCCTGACTTTGTGAAGTATGCAGAAAGCTTTGGTGCTGTTGGGCACAGACCACAATCTCATGACGAGTTTGAAACTGTTTTGGAGGCAGCGCTCTATGGCGAAGGTGTTCATGTGATCGACTTGCCGATTGATTATTCATTAAATCACCACATTTTGAATGTCATCACTCAGGAAATTGCTTGTATTATATAGAACACTTTAGGTTGATAACGGCAGTAGAAATCCAAGCTAATCCGTTATTTCTCATTGGACTGTGCTTGCACTTCTCTGCAGTGATTGGCAGAAAAAAAGCTACTCTAGGTAACCTTTCACCAGCATGAGTTAAGTTAAGTTAAGTTAAATTTATTTTAATTCTAACAACGCTTTCTCAGCTAAACTCAGCTCAATTCCAGCATAGCGATACTCAACAAAGTCATGCACATTCGTCGCTAAAACAAGCTTTAAGTATTCGACTGCTTTTTTATTGTTGCCTTTCATTCTAGCTTGCTTAGCCATATAAAAGTAGGCTTCACAAAGGCGCTCAGTGTACTCAACGTCAGGTTGTTCAGCATTCAGGTTTTCTTTTGCGTATTTAAGTAGCGCAGACTCAGAAACTTTACCCAAATAATAGTCGACAAGAACCGTACTCCAAGCTTCAGGGTTTAGCTGTTCACGCTGAGTTTTTAACGTTTCCAAAGCCGCTTTCTTATCATTTTCTCTGTTAGCAATGAAGAGCCATAAAACACGATACCCATCATGAGTATCAACTTTATAAAACTCTTCAAGATTTTGACTAGCGAGTTTATTACGTTTTCCGTAATACAATGCGATGCCTAAATTCAAATGGGCATAGTCATAATTTGGGGCAAGCTCTAAGACTGAGTCAAAAGCTTCATACGCATTATCAAAATCCCCTTCTTGAGTGTAATAAATACCTAGAAAGTTATAAGCGTCAGCTAAACGAGGATTAACCTTTAGCGCTTGTCTAAAGTCGTAACGTGCGAGTAACCTTAGCCCTACTTTGTCATACAAAACACCACGGTCATAATGAAAACGTGCACGTTGCTGTTCGGTCAATTTCACCGTAGAAAGAATATCGTTGAGCTTGGCAATATTAAGTTCGGTTTGATAATTAGGAAGAACAGGCTCAAACAACAATCCCTTTTGTGTCGTTGCACAACCCGTTAACCAACCAGCAAAAACCAAGGTTAACAGTACACGCAAATTCAATTTCATCTAAAAAGCCTTTGAAAATTAGAAAACTGAGCAACTATAACAACTCATCAGGTAACAAAAAAGGAGATCCGAAGATCTCCTTTTAAATAAGTAATATTTTAAATCTCAGAATTGTAACTTAATGCAATCCTTCAAATTAAATTACTCTGCGTTTTCTTCAGCAACTTTCTTTTCTACTGCTTCTTTAATAGAAAGACGTACACGGCCTTGGCGATCAACTTCCATTACCTTAACTTTAACTTCTTGACCCATTTGTAAATGGTCAGATACGTTAGCTACACGCTCTTCACTGATTTGTGAAATGTGAACTAGACCGTCTTTACCAGGAAGAATGTTAACGAATGCACCGAAGTCTACGATACGGATAACTTTACCGTCATAGATACGACCCACTTCAACCTCAGCCGTTAATTCTTCAATACGACGAATCGCTTCGCGAGTATCGTCACCGCTTGAAGAAGCAATACGAACTGAACCATCATCATCCAGCTCAATCGTTGTGTTCGTTTCTTCAGTAAGTGCACGAATAACTGCGCCACCTTTACCGATAACATCACGGATTTTCTCTGGGTTGATTTTGATAGTTGTGATACGTGGAGCGTGATCAGAAATATCATCACGGTGACTACCAATAGCTGAATCCATCACGTTTAGAATGTGGATACGAGCGCCCATTGCTTGTTGAAGCGCAATGTCCATGATCTCTTTCGTGATACCTTCAATCTTGATGTCCATTTGAAGAGCTGTAATACCACCACGAGTACCAGCTACTTTAAAGTCCATATCACCTAAGTGATCTTCATCACCCAAAATGTCAGAAAGTACTACGAAGTCATCACCTTCTTTAACAAGACCCATTGCAATACCAGCAACAGAAGCCTTGATTGGCACACCTGCATCCATAAGTGCAAGAGAAGTACCACAAACAGAAGCCATTGAGCTTGAACCATTTGATTCAGTGATCTCTGATACAACTCGTACTGAGTACGGGAATTCAGTTTCTGATGGCATAACTGCATTAATACCACGCCATGCTAGCTTACCGTGACCAATTTCACGACGCTTAGGCGAACCAACCATACCTGTTTCACCAACAGAATAAGGAGGGAAGTTATAATGAAGCATAAAGCGATTTGTTCTTTCGCCCATGATGCTATCAATTTTTTGAGCATCACGTTCAGTACCAAGCGTCGCAGCAACTAATGCTTGGGTTTCACCACGAGTAAACACAGCACTACCATGAGTACGTGGTAATACGCCAGCTAAAACATCTAGACCACGAACCATATCAGGCTCACGACCGTCGATACGAGGCTCGCCACGGATGATACGGCCACGAACAACGTTTTTCTCTAGAGTACCTAGTAACTTATCAACTTCGCCCAAGTCAATGTCTGCATCTTCTGCAACCATTTGGTCTTTAGCGTTGTTTTTCAATTCAATTACTGCATCACGGCGTTCATGCTTAGCTGTGATTTCATACGCTTTACCCATTGCGTCTTCAGCAATAGTTTTGATTTTTGCGTATAAGTCTTCGTTTTGCTCTGGCGCAGTCCAATCCCACTCAGGCTTAGCAACTTCTGCTTTGAACTCTGTAATGGCATCAACAACAACTTGTTGTTGGTCATGACCATATACCACAGCACCTAGCATTACTTCTTCAGGCAATGCTTTTGCTTCTGACTCAACCATTAGTACTGCAGATTGTGTACCAGCAACAACTAAATCAAGTTGACTACCGTCTTTTTGATCGATGTTCGGGTTTAGAACATATTCGCCATCTTTGTATCCAACGCGTGCCGCACCCAATGGGCCGTTGAACGGGATACCAGAAATAGACAATGCCGCTGAAGTACCAATCATTGAAATAATATCTGGCTCAATGTTTGGATCAACAGAAACAACAGTAATGATTACTTGAACTTCGTTCATGAAACCATTAGGGAATAATGGACGGATAGGACGGTCGATTAAACGAGCAATAAGAGTTTCATCTTCCGATGGACGGCCTTCACGTTTGAAGAAACCACCTGGAATTTTACCAGCCGCATACGTCTTTTCTTGGTAGTTAACCGTTAATGGAAAAAATCCACGGCTCAAGTCGGTATCTTTTTTACCAACGACAGTCACTAATACAGTGGTGTCGCCCATACTTGCTAGAACTGCTGCGTCAGCTTGACGTGCAATAACTCCGGTTTCCAAAGTAACGGTATGCTGACCGTATTCAAAACTCTTTACAATAGGATTCACTAGACCCATTCCTTAATATTTACCTTAATTTTCGGGCATAAGTATACTTTAAATACAGTACATGAATAAAGCACCTATACTGATCTATCGTGGATATCACAAATATTTCATGATAAATGCCTCATTTAGGCACTAACTGGTTATAAATTTTGGGAAAAAGAGCTTCAAGGATGACAGCAATATTTTCTTCTTTAACTTGGAAGCAGGCATTTCTGGCGCTAAAAACAACGCTGCTGTTTGCTGTATTCATTTTTGTCATCGAATTTATTATCACCGTAAAGTCTGAACAACACCGACTAAAAGCGAATCAGCAACAACTCATTCAGCGTTTAGAGCAAGTCAGTCTTCAAGACAGGAACACTGAAACGCTGCCATTGGCTGAAAAGTTGGTCGACTTATCGCTCAATTTGCCTTGGGTAAAATCTGTTGAAGTTGAGCTCAGCAATGGGGGACGTTTTTTCAGTGCTAATAAGCAACAGAAAATACCTCAATCATTCATTTCTAATACCGTTGCAAGTTTTGTTGATGAGGCAGAAACTAGCACTCACTTACTCTATAGGACAGGATTACTCTTTACAAAAGTAAGCACTGCAACTAAAAAACCTTTCGCCAAAGTAACCCTTAGCTATGACGAACAGTACATAAGTTCGCAGCTTACAACACATCTCAAGCATACGTTTTTGATCTCTTTGAGCGGAGCATTTGGCTTAACGGTTATCCTTGCGTTTGTGTTCCATCAATTTCTGACACGGCCAGTTGTACACATCTGTGAATCTATGGATAGAATTAACCCTGAAGCACCTAAAGACAGTTTACTCCCTCGTTTAGTGCATCATAGAAAAAGCGAATTAGGCACCTTAGTAACAAAGTTCAATCAGATTCTAATTCAATTTGACGCAACACAAGCTAAGTTACGAAAATTGGCAACAAAAGATACATTAACAGGACTGCCAAACCGTACTTTACTGCTTGAAACCGTACAAATTGCAATTCAACGCGCTAAAAACCAACGACGCACATTCGCTATTTTTTACATTGATTTAGACCGTTTTAAAAACATCAATGACTCTTTAGGGCATGACATAGGTGACCGATATCTAACAAGAGTTGCTAGAACTTTAAAACGCCACACTGGAGAGAAGGGAGTCGTTGCACGCTTAGGTGGCGACGAATTTGCGATTGTAGTTAATGATATTCAAGACCCAAACCGAGCTGGCGAATTTGCGCGCAAACTATTGGAACAAATTCAGCTGCCACTTCAACTTAATGGTCATGAGCTTCACCCTGACGCCGCTGTTGGTATCGTATTATTTCCCGATGATGGGCACACAGCGGAAGATTTGATTCGTCGTGCTGAAACCGCAATGTATAACGCTAAAGATCTTGAATATGGAAATTGGGAATTTTTCAACCACAAAATGACCGAAAATGCAGTTGCTTCATTAGAATTAGAAGCAGAATTGCACTCTACTATTATGCGTGAACTCGACAGTGCCGAACCACTCGGTGAGCTGCAGCTTTTTTATCAACCGAAAATCGATTTAACAACAGGTAGAGTATGCGGTGCAGAAGCACTTATTCGTTGGGAAAAAGAAGGTAAACTGATTTCACCAGCTAAATTTATTCCTATCGCTGAGCAATCTAACTTAATCATCGCCCTAGGTCGATGGGTCATTAAAGATGCTTGCAGAACGATAGCTCACTGGTCAAAAAGCTATAATCAGGTACCCAAAATCGCAATCAATGTTGCCGCAAGGCACTTTGTTGATCCAAATTTAATAAAACAAATCAAAGCAGCGACACATATAAATAATATTGCACCAAATTTATTAGAAATCGAAATTACTGAGGGCTCGTTCATTAATAATATTCAATTAGCCATCGCTCGTATAGAGCAATTGCAAAAAGCTGGATTTAGCGTTGCTATTGATGATTTTGGGACTGGATATTCTTCGCTGTCTTATTTAAAGCTATTGCCTATTAGTACCTTAAAAATTGATCGTGCCTTTGTAGAAGGTCTGCCTGAAAATGACGCAATCGCAAAGACAATATTGTTGCTCGGAGAACAAATGAACTTTGATATTGTGGCAGAAGGCATTGATGAAAAAAAGCAACTGGAATGGCTTAAAGAGCATCAATGCCATATTGGCCAAGGGTTTTTATTCAGTAAACCGCTCTCAAAAGAAGAGTTCGAAAACAGCTATCTATCACCACTGCAAAACGAGCTAGAGCTCTAATTTATAATAAATTTTTACTGAATTCTTTATTAATCGTAACTATTCAGCACTCTGAAAGTTAAATGAACAAAATACCTGCACTCAACTCACTATTTTTCACGATCATTTGACCGATCTAATCATCATGTCATGCTGTTGATATCATTCATTGAGTTGTA